>PBJL01000032.1 GCA_002721105.1 Acidiferrobacteraceae bacterium
AAATTGATGCGATCTTAGTTGGCGTAGGAGGTGGAGGACTGATCGCCGGTGTTGCTACCGCATTAAAACACTTGCAACCCAACATCAAAGTAATCGGTGTCGAGCCTATCGGTGCGTGCGGCTTAACGCGAAGCTTAGAAATTGGTTATCCTTTGCAAAAAGTTCAAATCAACACAATTGCCGACAGCATGGGCGCTCCCCTGCACTGCGAAACAAGCTTCAAAGTATGTCAACAATTGATAGATCAGATGATAGTGATTAGCGACGATGAGCTTTGCAAAGCAATGGCATTAGTCTATGACTCGTTAAAATTTGCGCTTGAACCATCCGGTGTGGCAGTAATTGCTGCTCTTGAAAGCAATCAATACAAATTGAAACATCAACGTGTGGCTGGGATTCTTTGTGGAAGCAATATTGATCAAACAAGTTGGGCGCAACTTGCGCTAAGAGGAAGAAAATGATTGTCTTAAATACACCAAATCAAACGAGATTCAAGATAATTTCGATGTTCTCTTCTCAACGAAATTATCAAGTTGCCCAATGATATCAGATGAAAACCCTGGAGCTACGTAACTTTCGAGCACCTGACGACAGCGATCCTCAGCGCGCGTCAGTATGTCTATCGAACCATCGGCTTCCCACTGCTCAAAACCTCTTCGTATAGCTATTTCGGGTAAAAAATGAACATCTCTAAACCGCTCCAAAGTATGTGCGGTAGTAAGAAATATACCTCCAGGCCCAACCTCATCAATAACATCCAGTGGTACTGTATCCTCTGAAATTTCGATGGGCTCTAGAAATTTCGACAACATTTCCAACATTTCTACATCCATCATGAACTGGGCAGGGCTAACTGTTAAATAGCTCTCAATAACACCTGCTCCATGCATAATGAAATTTACTCCAGAAAAAACACTGGTGAGAAGTGACATCATGCGTTCAAATGCTGCCTGCTGGTCAGGAATAGGAGAATCAGAAAGCGCGCCACCTGCTCGGGAGGGTAAACCATAATGTCGTGCCAACTGCGCTAACGCAGTTACTGATGATGCAGATTCGGGACTAGCTGTAGCCGGAGCACCAGTTTTCAAATCGACATTTGAAGTCGCAGATCCATACAAAACGGGCGTTCCGGGATTAATTAATTGTGTCAAAACTATACCAGCTAATACCTCCGCATTATGCTGCACCAAAGAGCCGGCCATCGTTGCAGAACCACTAATGCCGGCCATCACAAATGGTGATATTTGGACTGGCTGACCCCATTTCGAAAACGTAATTAAAGCCTCAAGCATCGCTTCATCGTAAAACAAAGGTGAATTTACATTTACATTAGTTTGAGCTCGAGGGATGCCCTGAACCTTATCTTCTCCTCCAAATACAATAGCCAACATCTGCAAAACATCTTCTGCCTCGGCTTGACCTCCCACAAAACCTGATTGGATGGGTTTATCAGACAAAGTTAAACATGTGCGCCAGCAATCTAGATATCGTGTAGTCGGTGATAGATCAGTAGCGTCGACAACTTTACGACCTATAACATTAATTCTATCTTGCATCTGCATTAGCTTAACCAAATCAACAAGATCTTCATGGGTGCCAGGCCGGCGTTTACGACTTAAATCAAAAATAAAAGCTGGACCGCCTGCTGACATAACCGCAACATAATCTTTTCCAATCGGCACATCTTTTCTTGAGTCAGAAGCCTTTAATGTATAAATTGAAGGTGTGTGTGAAAGAGCTTGATCAATATGCTCCTCTTCCAAATAAACACGTTTCTCTTGGGTTTTTACACCGGCTTTTCGAAAACAGGAAATTGCCTCCTCATGATTAAACACGATGCCCGTCCGCGATAGTATTTCAAGTGACTTCCTATGTAGTAGATCTATATCACTTGCACTGAGTATAGTCAGCTTGCCATAAGGATTCTTGAGCATGCGGCTTACAAAAGAGGCTCCATCGTCCGACATTGCTCTTCGTCTACGTCTCCTCATTGAAAAAATATCCAAATAGAATAGTGGAAACTAAACTAGATGTCCTGAGGATTAGCATATTGAACTAATGGGGTGCCTACACCTTTTTCTCTAGCCTTTCGGTAAACTAAATCTGCCATCATAATATCTGAAATAGCGTACCCTTTATGCCAAAAAAGAATTCTCTCAACGTCGCTTTCCCGCCCTGGCTTTAAGCCGGCAGCTATCTCGCCATGCTCCCCAAAGACATGTTCATCTCGAAGTTTCCCATCCTTAATCAAACTAGCTAACTGACCGAATTCAGAGCCTTTACACTGCAACCAATCATCAACCACCAATTTATCAACTGAAAAAGGGAGGCTAGGAGCAATCGAAAGTATTGCTCCATACGCTTGTATGAGACATCCTGGCTTTACCCACCGATCTTCAACCAAAATCTGATGATGGGTTAATCTAGATGCATCAATGATAATGTCAGCATCCCGAACACAATCTCGCGTTGTCTGGGTGACCGTTATCTTCTTTTTTAACTCTTTGGATAGAATGTCCGCAAAACGTTCGCTCGACTCGGGACGACGCGAAGTAACTCTTATTTCCTCAAAATCAAAGATTTTGTTTAAGAATCGAACGTTATACCAGGAAGTACCTCGCGCACCGATATGCCCTAGCACCTTAGAATCTTTCCGAGCTAAAATCTTTGCTCCTAATGCAGTTATGGCTCCAGTTCTCATCCAAGTTGTCATAGTTGCATCAATAATGGCAAACGGAGCGCCTGTCTCAGTGCGATGTAATATCGTTAAAGCTAACTCTGACGGCAATTGGTGCTTATAGTTATCGTGAAAGTCACCTAAAACTTTTACCCCTGACACATTAATTGGCTTCACGTATCCCTTCAAAATATTAAAAAGAGAATTAGGGTAATCGATCGGTAAATGGGTCTTCGGAGGCATCACTACCTCACCTTTACCATGAGCAATGACCCCCTGCTCTACAGTCTCTAAGATCTCTTCTGGTTGTAACTCAAGACTCTCAATCTGCTCTTTAGATACAAACAGAAGTTCAACAGCTGACATCCCCCCCCCTTTTTTTTTCATGATTATTATCTTAAAACAACCGAGCTCATACCGGCAGATCATCAATTAACATACGAATTCTGTCCAAGGCTTGGGCCAAGATAGCTCGCGGACAAGCCAAATTCATCCTTACAAAACCAGAACCTTCTGGACCAAAAATCACTCCACTCTCTAGATGTACTTTTGCCTTTTCTAATAGAAACAAATTTAACGAAGTATCGTCTAAGGCCAACTCTCGGCAGTCTATCCATGCGAGATAAGTTGCTTCTGCTGGAATTATACGAAATTTTGGAATATTATTTTCTAGAAAATTTGTAGCGAAATAATGATTGGCTGCAACGTATTTTATTACGTCATTCAACCAAGCCTGGCCCGACTCATATGCAGCCTGTGTGGCAGTTAATCCTAAAGGGTTAAGCCCCCATAAGCCAGTAGCTTTTATCTCTCTCCTCATCTGCGTTCTGATATGAGGGTCCTCAATCACTAGATTCGAAGTTTTAAGTCCAGCTAAATTGAACGTCTTGCTAGCAGCAGTGCATATAATGCTATTTGCCCGATATTTGGCGTCTAAAGTAGCATAAGGAGTAAAATTTTGGCCTGGCAAGATCAGATCACCATGAATTTCGTCAGAAACAACTAAAGTTTGGTTTCGATAACATATTTCAGCAAACTCAGTCAGTTCATCCTTAGACCAAACCCGACCAATTGGATTGTGGGGATTGCAAAGAATCGCGAGTTTGGCGCCTGATTGCTTGATTTTTTCTTCTAAATCATTAAAGTTCATTTCATATCTATCTTCGTGCAAAAGAAGTGAATTTGAAATAAGCTGGCGCCCATTGTTATCAATAGCATAAGAGAATGGGTGGTAGACCGGACGCTGAATAAGAACGCTATCGCCAGGGTTCGTAAACTGGCGGACGATCATATGCAAAGCTGGAACAATTCCTACTGTAGGCAGAATCCACTCCTCATCAATTATCCATTGATGACGCTGCTCCATCCAATTTACAACCGCTGCTAAATAGTCGGGCGTTTTAGCAGCATAACCTAAAACTCCTCTTTGGATTCTTTTCTCTAACGCTGAAATTATCGGTTCAGCCACTCGAAAATCCATGTCAGCCACCCACATAGATAATATCTTTTCATTACCATTGCTAAGGTCAGAATGAGGCCATAGCTTTGGTTCACCGTCTTGGATAAAAAACTCCCACTTTAAAGAACTTAAACCACGGTGATCGACTTCATTATCAAATTCTGTCACCATTCTCATATGCTCCATTAATCTATTGACGTTAGGTTTTACCAATTGGAACAGCGTATTTCTATAATTACTACAGACAGACATACAAGACAATTTTTCAAACACATATAATATATTTTTCTATTTGCATCAGTGCTATCCCTCCTTGTTGAAAGAATTTAAAATGTTCTTGAAAAGGCTCATCTATAGATTTGACAGGAGATAAGGCTGTGAGTCATTCTTTACGACTATGAATATAGAACAATATTATAATTTTAACTAATATAAAGTGTGCAGCTCTCCTATCTCTATTATGCAAAACGATACTAGCGTCCTAACTTTGCGTAAGCATGCTATAGAAATGTTTTCCGAAGGAGTAAACGCAGCTGATCCAAAAGCAGCAGTAATTAGAAGTTTGATGTCGAAGACAAAATATACTCTGAATGAATCGGTGCATCATGCTTTGAATATCTCGAAATGCCCTATCCAAATAATTTCTTTTGGGAAGGCTGCTATCCCCATGATTGAAGGTGCAATCGAATGTATTGATAACACTCGATTAAAAACAATGCCTATCGCTGTAACAAATTATCAAAATGTTGTAGACCATCCCAAAATAGAAGTTTTGGGAGCAGGTCATCCTATACCAAATGAGGATGGTCTGATAGCAGCTGAAAAAATTAAAAAAACTGCTCAAAATGCGGGCACGGATGATCTTATCCTCGCATTAATAAGTGGCGGTGCATCCGCTCTCCTGCCTATGCCAGCGGCTTCGATCTCTCTGCGAGATAAACAAGAGCTAACTCAGCTGCTTCTTTTCAGTGGGGCAAACATTTACGAAACTAATACTGTAAGAAAACATATTTCAAATATCAAAGGTGGTGGATTAGTAAGATTCACAAGTCCATCAACTTTGCAAACGCTGATAATTTCAGACGTTATCGATAATGATATAAGCACAATTGCAAGCGGCCTTGCCACAGGAGACCCCACTACTTTTAATGAAGCAGTTTCTATTCTTCAAAGTCTTAACATCTGGGAAAAAACGCCTACCTCAATTCAAGATCACCTTAGTAATGGATGCTATGGATTAACTCCGGAAACTCTTTTCCCTGATGATCCAATGTTAAAAAATACATTTAACTCAATAATTGCGAGCAATTTGACTAGTCTAAATGCTGTCTCAAAATGCAGTAAAGCTAAAGGCTATAAAACTATAATTGTTAATAAAATGTTAGTTGGTGAATCTAGAAATGCCGCTACAGAATTCATATCGAAGATAGCAAAGCGCGTTGAGAAACCAACAGCTTATATCTCGGGTGGTGAAACCACGGTTACTGTAAGAGGATCGGGTTCTGGTGGAAGAAATCAAGAAATGGCCTTGGCCTTAGCTATTGAAGCAAACTCAAAAGTGAATCCAAACCATTGGGTATTTTTAAGTGGTAGTACCGATGGTATCGATGGACCAACCAATGCAGCTGGCGGACTCGTTGATTCTAAGACTAGTGACAGAATTAAAATGTCGGGTCATGATGCAGCTCGGTTTTTAGAGGACAACAACTCATATCAGGCACTGTCCGAATCCGGTGATTTGATCATTACTGGATCTAGTGGAACCAACGTAGCAGATATCCAGATTCTTCTGATGCACCCTGGGTGAACTGACAAATAAGTCAAGATTTAAATAGCACAGCTAATCATTCTAAAATAATATTAGAAGAATCGAAAAACTGCGATGTTTACAAACAAATCGAACATTAAAAGTGATTTAGTCGTGACAGTAAACTAGTTCAGCAATGGATATCCTCTGGCGGTATAGTACTCAAAGACGAATTTAATAAGGTGATCGCTAATCGTTAATTAGCCAATAAAAATAAATCAAAATTACTGGGAGGAAAAAACGATGACAGAAGAAATATACAGTCCTTGGAAAGAAAACTATCCAACAGGCGTGGAATGGGATGCCCCTCTCGATAAGTGTTCCCTTTATTCTTACATCGAAAATGCTGTCAACAAACATGGAGATTGTTTGGCCATTGATTTTCTTGGTCAAAAAACTACCTATTCTTCGCTTGGGCAATTAATCAATCAAGCGGCCGTCGGATTACAAGAGCTTGGTGTAAAAAAAGGAACACGCGTTGGTCTATGCTTACCAAATACACCCTATTCAGTGATATTTTATTTCGCTTCATTGAAAGTTGGCGCAACAGTAGTAAATTTTAACCCTCTTTATGTCGAGAAGGAAATTGCTTTCCAAATAGAAGATAGTGAAACTGAAATCATGGTCACAATCGATCTTGCACTCATTTATCCAAAAATTTCTACCATGTTGTCGACAACAAACTCTCTAAAAAAAATAATCGTCTGTCCTTTTTCAGGGATCCTTCCACCCTTAAAGGGGTTGCTATTTAGGTATCTGAAGAAAAAAGATATGGCATCTATAAATGAAAAAAACGTCTTTCTTTACAATCAAATAATGGACAATGATGGAAAATCTAATCCCGAAATCATTGATATTGATCGCGATATTGCTGTACTCCAGTACACTGGTGGTACAACTGGTCAACCGAAAGGTGCCATGCTTACACATAGCAACCTCTCATCCAACATATCACAGATGAAGTTATGGTTTCCGAATCTTACCCCAGGTACAGAAAGCATACTCGGAGTGCTTCCATTGTTCCATGTTTTTGCAATGACCACCGTCATGAATTTCGCGGTGGCTGCGTCAGCACAAATGATATTGTTGCCACGATATGAACTAAAGCAAGCTCTAAAAACAATTCATAAGAAAGCGCCTACACTATTTCCAGCTGTACCCACTATTTACGCAGGTATAAACAATTCAGATGATCTTTCAAGATATAACTTATCAACCATCCGGTATTGCATATCTGGTGGAGCGCCACTGCCTCTTGAGGTGAAAAATGACTTTGAGAAACTAACTGGCTGTAATCTAGTAGAAGGATATGGCCTCAGTGAATCGTCACCTGTAGCTACGTGTAATCCACTCCAAGGAATCAACAAAGATGGATCTATCGGCCTACCAGTGCCTAGCACCAAATTATCTATCCGGGATATAGAAAATCCAGATCAAATGCTGCCAACTAATGAAACCGGAGAAGTCTGGATTAAAGGACCTCAAGTTATGGTAGGTTATTGGAAGCGCACTGAAGAGACAAAGGAGGTACTGGTAGATGGCTGGTTAAGAACGGGGGATTCTGGCTACATGGATGAAGATGGTCACTTCTTTTTAGTAGATCGAATCAAGGACTTAATCATATGCTCGGGCGTCAATGTTTATCCCCGTATTATCGAGGAAGCAATCTACGAACACCCGAACGTATCGGAGGTAACAGTGATTGGGATTGATGACGACCATCAAGGTGAAACTCCCAAAGCATTCGTTAAACTAAAAGATGATACAAATCTAACCGAAGAACAACTAATTAAGTTTCTGTCCGATAAACTTTCCAAGATTGAAATTCCATCTCAAATTGAATTCCGGATGGAATTGCCAAAAACCATGATTGGAAAATTATCAAAAAAAGAACTCAAAGCTGAAGAACAAACTAAAAATAAATAAAAATGACTATTAAATCATATTCAAGTTAGGGTGAAAAATTATACTAAACAAATCCTCTGCCCACCTGAAAATATCTATAGGAGAAATCAAATATGAGAAATGTGGTAATCGCTGGGTATGCCCGAACGCCCTTTCAACCCGCGCACAAAGGTAAACTCGTTAAAGTTCGTCCTGATGACCTAGCCGCTAAAACAGTTAAGGAGCTAGTGCGGCGAACCCAAGTTAATCCGGAGCATATTGAGGATCTTATTCTTGGTTGTGCTTTTCCCGAAGCCGAACAGGGTTTTAATATGGCGCGTTTGGTTGTATTTCTTTCGGGATTACCAATAACGGTAGCCGGTACAACAATTAACCGATTTTGTGGATCATCTATGCAATCAATCCATATTGCAGCAGGTGCTATACAAATGAATGCCGGTGAGGTATTTGTCTGCGCGGGCGTTGAATCCATGAGTCGAGTACCAATGACTGGGTTTAATCCAATGCCAAATCCTGCAATGCCAGACCACATGCCAAGCGCTTACATGTCGATGGGTGAAACGGCTGAGAATGTCGCTCGAAAATACAATATAAGTCGTCAAGAACAAGAAGAATTCGCTATCTTGAGCCAAGAAAAAGCTACAGAAGCAGAGTCCTCCGGCCGTCTACGCGAAGAAATTGTGCCTATCAAAACGGAGGAAGCTATCATCGATCGTGATGGCTGTCTGCGCCCTGAGACCACACGAGAAGGTTTAGCCGGCTTGAAACTTGCATTTGATGAGCAAGGAACGGTAACAGCTGGAACTTCATCACCTCTGACCGACGGTGCCGCTGCCGTCCTGGTTTGTTCGGAAGACTATTGCAATCAACACAAACTAGACCCACTTGCTAGGATCGTAAGCACAGCAGTTTCTGGATGCCAACCAGCTACCATGGGCTTAGGCCCAATTTTTGCAAGCCGTAAAGCTCTGGCCCGAGCAAAAATCAATGCCAAATCGCTTGATGTTGTCGAAATTAATGAAGCATTTGCTACGCAGGCAATTGCCTCAATCAGAGATTTAGAACTAGATCCTGCCAAAATAAATTTAGATGGTGGCGCGATTGCTATCGGGCATCCGCTCGGCGCCACGGGTGCGCGCATCACGGGCAAAGCAGCCACAATACTTTCACGTTCGGGCGGTCGATATGCGTTATCGACTCAGTGCATCGGTGGAGGCCAAGGAATCGCAACGGTTTTGGGGGCGGTATAAGCATGCCTGAAATTCGTAATGTAACTGTAATTGGTGCTGGCGTTATGGGCACTGGAATAGCCGCTCAGGTAGCCAATGCCGGTGTATCGGTATCTCTGCTTGATGTTGTACCTAAAGGTGCTAGTAATAGAAATGTAGTCGCTGAGAACGCTCTTAAAAAAATCCTCTCGACAAACCCAGCCCCTCTTATGGATCCACGATTTTCTAAACGAATAGTGGCTGGCAATATTGAAGATAATTTAGCATCCGTTGGAGATAGTGATCTTATCATTGAGGCAGTAATTGAGGATATCAAAATAAAACAGGAAATTTATGCTGAAATTGAAGCAATTAGGAAAATTGGATCCATTGTTACATCTAATACATCAACGATACCCTTGTCACAACTGACTAATGGCCTTCCACAATCGTTTTGTCAAGACTTTATGATTTCACATTTCTTTAATCCGCCGCGCTACATGCGTCTGCTAGAACTAGTTGTTGGCCCTGAAACCAACCAACACGTTGCAGATGCGCTACGACTCTTTGCTGACAAAACATTAGGTAAGGTCGTAGTTGATTGTAATGATACGCCAGGTTTCATAGCAAATCGTATAGGAATTTTTTGGATCGAAGCTGCAGTACGGTTCGCGCTAGAGATGGGAATTAATGTTGAGGAAGCAGATGCGATAATCGGTAAACCTATGGGAATCCCGAAAACCGGAGTTTTTGGATTACTAGATTTAGTAGGTATCGATCTTCAACCTCATGTACAAAAATCCATGCTGACTTTACTACCTCAAGATGATCTCTACCGAGACATCTATCAACCTTCCGAATTACTCGATAAAATGATTTCTGAAGGATATATAGGACGAAAAGGAAGTGGGGGTTTCTATCGACTTATAGAAAAAGATGGTGTCAAAATTAAACAAGCACTAGATCTCAGTAATCTGACGTACCGTGACTTAATTAAGCCGCAACTTGAATCTATTATGTCGCGAAAAATTGATTTAGAAGCTCTCTTAAGTCATCCAGATCCTGGTGGGCAATATGCGTGGAAAGTTATGTCACATACGCTGAGTTATGCCGCCTCCTTAGTCCCTGAAATAACCGATAATATTCATTCGATTGATCAGGCAATGAGAAATGGTTACGCATGGAAGTGGGGACCGTTTGAAATGATGGACCAGTTAGGGTCTGCGTGGTTTGCGAATCGTTTAGAAAAAAGTAACATGGCAATTCCACAATTTATTTCCAACTTAAAGGGCCAAAGTTTTTACAAGATTAACAATGGAGGTAAACTGCAATATTACAACTGTGAAAATTCTTATCAAAACATCAAGCGACCTACGGGCGTCATATTACTCAGCGACCTAAAAAGAAAAAAGAAAAAAATCGATGGCAATAATTCCGCAAGTTTATGGGATATTGGAGATAATGTGATGTGCCTCGAATTTCATACCAAGATGAACAGTCTTGATTCTGGAGTTTTCAAGACTATCGAAAAATCTATTAAAAAGATTCCTTCGAGCAACTTCCAAGCTCTAGTCATTCATAATGATAACGACAATTTCTCCGTCGGCGTTAATCTTGGGCTTGCATTGTTTGCCGCAAACATCGCAGCATGGCCTGAAATCACTAAGATTGTGGTCGAAGGACAAAAAGTATATAAGGCATTAAAGTACGCTCCATTTCCCGTGGTATCGGCACCATCAGGGATGGTGCTCGGTGGCGCCTGCGAATTATTGCTTCACAGCGACGCAGTTCAAGCTCATGCGGAAAGCTATATTGGACTAGTCGAGGTTGGTGTTGGGCTTATACCCGCATGGGGAGGATGCAAAGAAATGCTGCACCGGTGGCAACAATTGCCCAAACATCCAAAAGGTCCAATGTCCGCTGTGATAAAAGTCTTCGAAATCATTGGAACTGCTACCGTTGCCCGATCTGCAGAAGAAGCAAAACATCATCTTTTTCTCCGCTCTGGTGATGGAATTACCATGAATCGTGATCGACTACTAGGTGATGCAAAAGACTTGGCACTGTCCCTTGTTAGCGATTATTCTCCGCCGGAAAAACCTGAATTTGTGCTTCCGGGGAAAAGTGGCAAACTAGCATTAAATATGGCAGTTTCAGATTTATGTAAGATGGGTAAGGCGACAGCGCATGACATGGTTGTCGCTGATTCACTTGCAAAAATTCTGACGGGTGATGATGTCGACATCACTCAAACATTAAGTGAAGATCAAATGCTAAGCTTGGAAAGAAAATCTATCCTTGAGCTATTGAAAACCAAATCAACTTTAGCTCGGATGGAACATATGCTCGAAAAAGGCAAACCACTCCGAAACTAACTGAGTAACTAATAATGTTCACATACAAAGCGCCACTTAGAGATTTTCAATTTATCTATCATGAATTGTTTAGTCCGCTAGATATTTCATCGATGGAGAAATACACAAACACTTCAGAAGATCTCGTTGATTCAATTTGGGAGGAAGGGGCTAAACTTTGTGAGAACAAACTATTTCCAATTAATCAGTCAGGAGACGAAGAAGGCTGCGATTTCAATGATGGTAATGTAATGACCCCTACAGGATTTCAGTCTGCCTATAAATCCTATGTTGAGGGTGGTTGGGCTGGGCTAAGTTGCGCCCCACTATTTGGAGGTCAAGGGTTACCAAGTTCTGTGAATAATGCAGTTGAAGAAATGATGTGCTCAGCTAATTTAGCGTTTTCAACGTATCCGGGCTTGACTCATGGTGTTTATCGAGCCCTTCATCTATTTGGCAGTAATGAACAAAAAAAACAATATCTTCCGAAACTAGTGAGTGGCGAGTGGTGCGGAACAATGTGCTTAACAGAAGCTCATTGTGGCACAGACCTTGGCATGATAAGAACGCGAGCAGTACCATCAGAGGACAAATCGTATCGATTGACGGGTACCAAAATCTTCATTACTGCGGGTGAACATGATCTCTCCGAAAATATAGTACATCTGGTTCTGGCACGAATACTAGACTCACCTTCGGGAATCAAAGGCATCAGTCTCTTTTTGGTGCCGAAATTTTTACTAGATCCAAATGATATGCCTAAAACAAGGAACTCAGTGTTGTGTGGCTCAATCGAAGACAAAATGGGAATTAAAGCATCAGCGACGTGCGTAATGAATTTTCAAGATGCAGTTGGATGGCTTGTAGGGGAACCAAATAAAGGGATGCAAGCAATGTTCACAATGATGAATGATGCACGCCTGGGGGTTGGTATGCAAGGTCTTGGTATTGCTGAGATTGCCTATCAAGCAGCGAGTAGCTATGCAAAAGAACGCCTTCAAGGAAGAGCAATAGGTGGATCAGTCTACCCTGACAAACCAGCAGATCCGATTGTAGTTCACGCGGACATAAGACGAACACTCTTAATAATGAAATCTTTCACGGAAGGCGCTCGCGCTTTGACTTTCTGGGTTTCAAGAAACGTAGATTTAAGAGATCATGCGCCTACCGAAATCGCTCGGCAAGAAGCGGATGACTTTGTTCAGCTAATGACGCCTATAGTTAAAGCCTTTTTAACAGATTTCGGTTATGACGTTGCAAACATGAGTCTGCAAATTCATGGAGGGCATGGATACATTCGTAGCACCGGCGTTGAACAATTCGTGAGGGATGCTCGAATTACCCAAATCTATGAAGGAACCAACGGGATCCAAGCGCTTGACCTGATTGGTCGAAAAATTCCTGCTCATAATGGCAGGTACCTGCGAAGCTTTTTTCATCCATTAGCGGAGTGGCTCGAGATCCAAAGCTCAAATAAAGAGCTCGAGCAATTTGTCGTACCACTAGGAAAGGCCTTTAGTCGGTTACAAATTGCCACAGGACATATAGCTCAAACCGCGCTTTCTGACCCAAATGAAAGCGCTGCAGTAGCCAGTGAATATCTACGATTATTTGGTCTCGTCGCGCTTGGTTATCTGTGGGCCAAGATGGCTGAAGAATCAATTCCGAAACAAAAAGGGAATGAAAAAACCTTCTATACGAATAAAATTACATCAGCAAAGTTTTTCTTTAACCGAATCCTCCCACAGACAGGTTCTCTATTTGCGGCTATTATGTCAGGCTCAGAAGAAATTATAAATCTCGCCGATGACGCCTTTTAGTGCTATTCAATTAGAGCAAAGTAGCGATCTATTAGATAGAAAATGCCGAATATAGTTATTTCGACTTCTCGCTTTCGGCAGGGTCGTTTACAAATACTAGATTCTCTACCTGTGGTATTTCAGAGGGAACAAAAAAATCACTCCATAGGCTCTTACTGGAATCCACACGGTAATTACTAAAATCTACAACACCTTCATCCGATAGCAAGACGTCATCAATACAAAAATTCCCTGAAAAATCTTTAGCATCCTTGGATAAAATCAGAGCCGCTGCATCCGCCATAATTTCTGGAGTTCTACAGTGTCCCAAGACAGACTTGCCCCCAACGACATTTGAGATTGCTGCAGTAGCAATAACTGAATGTGGCCATAAAGCATTAACCGCTATACCCAACTTCTTCAATTCCATTGACATCCCTAGTACACATAGGCTCATCCCAAATTTAGACATCGTATACGCTACATTCGGCGCAAACCACTTTGGATCTAGATCTAATGGTGGTGAGATGTTTAAAACATGAGGATTGACACCTTTTCTAAGGTGTGGAATGCACTCCTTAGTTACTAAAAAAGTTCCGCGAACATTTACATCGAACATAAGATCGAACCGTCTCATTTGAGTTTTGACCGTAGGTGTAAGTGAGATGGCGCTCGCATTATTAATGCAACAATCTATGCCACCAAAAACTTCTGCCGCTTGCGCCACCGCGATCTTTACTTGATCCTCGCTTCGAATATCCGTGACGATCGGAAGTGCGTGTCCACCTGCCGCCTCAATTTCCTTTGCTGCAGTATGAACGGTTCCTGGCAACCTTGGATCTGGAGTATCAGTCTTAGCTAAAATAGCGACACTCGCACCTTCAGCTCCTAATCTTTTTGCAATAGCCAGGCCAATACCACGACTAGCTCCAGATATTATGACTCGTTTATTCGATAATTTTTCCATGTGGTTCGTCCAAAACATCATTACGAATCAAGTTGATTCTCTTTAATTCTATGATTTCTGGGGAATTTCCTGCTCAGGTTTCAACAGTAAACGAAAAACGCGCTCTCCTTTCGCTATGTGGCTATCAAGGATCTCGTCAACATCGGTCTGCGTAGAATAGCTATACCAAACTCCTTCAGGGTAGATCACCATCGCTGGGCCCAGTTCACAACGATCGAGACAACCACTTCGGTTAATACGGATTCTTGCCTCAAGATTCATTTGTTTTGCCCTCGCTTTCATGTAGGCTTGCAGTGAAATGGAGCCGCGAGCACCACAAGAACCGCGTGGATGATCTGCTAGGCGTTCATTAACACAACAAAAAACGTGAATATCGTAGTAAGGTCGCATATGCTTCTTCTATAGCTCCAATTGGAGTAAATTATTTGTTTCTTCCATACCGTTGGATACCGATATGTACAATCGTACCCTTGTATATCACTCAGATTCAGTCAACCCCATTTTTTCGATTTCACGCATTCGTTCCTCTAATACTTCGAGTTTTTGTCGGGTTCGAGCCAAGACTTTTTCTTGAACTTCGAATTCTTCACGTGTAACCAAATCCATTTTTTCTAGCACTGACTGGACCCCAATATTAATGCTCTTCCGTACCTCGTCAGACAAATCTCCCGGCAAAATATCCGCGATAGCAGCAGCAATCTTATTAAGTGACATCATTACCTCTCTGTATAAAGAAATTCGAACACTAATTTGTTTAAGAGTCAATCATCTCATTCTATCAAAATTAACTTCTCGCCGAAGATGAGCAAGAAAGCGAAATTCGATAAACTCGATACTGTTTAAACCAGTATAATTAAAGAGTATCATATTACATGATAATGGGTAATCGATAAGCTAAAAATATGGTAGCTTAATCGCGTCAGGAACGTTTTTTGGGCATGACTAAAATGATCCCCTCACTCACAACCAAAAAATAGGATAAAAATATGAAACTAGTTACAGCAGTTATCAAACCTTTCAGGTTGGATGATGTTCGAGATGCTCTTGCAACACTTGATGTTCGAGGCATGACTGTTACTGAAGTGAAAGGTTTCGGGCGTCAAAAAGGACATACAGAACTATACCGTGGTGCCGAGTATGCAGTCGATTTTCTGCCAAAAATCAAACTTGAAATCGCTGTAACAACAGATCTAGTTGATCAAGTAGTAGAAGCAATCACACGAACAGCACAAACAGGAAAAATTGGGGACGGAAAAATCTTTGTTACTGAAATCGAGCAAGTTATTAGAATAAGAACTGGAGAAACAGGTAATAAAGCAATTTAGTTCACGCATAGATCAAGCGTTAAATTTACATCGCGTCAACTGATCATTTCCCCAAGAGTGGCATCTAGGGTTAATAAGTAATTGAGCGCTTATTTCTATTCAATGACACGGTAATCAATCCACGCCTTACTGATTAGTTGAGTTGTCCATTCTCTATATTTTTTATTAAATTTTTCTGATCTAACTGCCAGTTTAGCTTTTTCTCTTATTAAACCATGTCCTATATCATGGGTACGACGATCTGTTAGCTGAATTAAATGATAGCCTAACTTTGTTTGAACAGGCATGCTAATCTCACCAATTGATAAAGAAAGTAACGCACTCTCTAATTCAGGTTCTAAATCTCCAGGGGTTAACCATCCAAGATCACCGCCAAGTACACGACTGACTAAATCAGCAGATTGGCGCTTCGCTATATCACTAAACTTTTCTCCAGCCTGAATTCTTTTTCTAATACGCATAAGATTTTCCGCAGCTCTAGATTCATCAGTAATTTGATCTGCGATCAATAAAATATGTCGTACTCGGTTTTGATCAATAATATAAACACCTTCTCCTCTTTTTCCGTTCAATCGAAGTATATGGAATCCATTCTTACTCCTGATTGGAACAGACACTTCACCTACTTCCATTTGACGAACAACGTCAAGAAAAAGATCTGGAATTTGATCAGAATTTCGCCACCCCAAATTACTATTGACATTGGTTTTTCTATTTTCTGCTATTTCCCTAACGACTAAATTAAAATAGGTGCCAGATGCTATGCGTTGATATAGCTCTTCCGCTAATGAGCGGGCTCTCTCGTTATTGGCTTCAAACGAGATCAGGATATGGGACAAATTGTACTCGAGTCTACCTGTTGTATTTGGGTTCTTTTCTAGATATTCATCAATATCTGCTTCTGATATTCTTATATGCCGATTAATTTCTTGCGCTACTAACTTTTGCACTAATAGTTGGTGGTGCAGATCCTGCTTATATTCCGAATAGGAAAGACCTGTTTGCTCAATTTCCTCTCTGAGGCCCAACATAGAAAGATTATTTTTTGTCGCGATCTCTATTATGGCTGACATCAACTCATTCTCACTTACATCAATTTCTATGCTCTCTGCTTTTTGATACTGTAACTTTTTCAGAATTAGATTCTCTATCACCATTTTTTTTAACTTTTTAACAGGCAGTGCTAGCTCCCCGTTTGATCGTTGTTGATTTTTTGCAACATATAATTCTCTATCTATTTCCGACTGCGTAATAACATCGGAATTCACAATGACATAGACTCTATCAATTTCTTTAGCTAAAGAACTAGCACTAAACAATGCTTGTTCAAGAAATAAAATAATGATCAGGAAGAAAAAGTAATGTAGTAATAGACTTTGTCTTTTCATTTTTTTAGTTTCATCACACTCTTAATCATGCGTTTTTTCATTTAGTTCAAACCTAATCCAGCACTAATGCCCCCTAGAGCACTGCTAGAAATACGTCCAAGATCCCTCAATTCTATTTGAAAAATGAAGTTGGTCTTGCCTTCCCAACTTCCAGTAATCTCTTTCCGTTTGTGATCTAGCTTAAACTGAGTTGCCCAACAACATGCGTCATAGCCAACACTAAGGCCAGTCTGTAAATTTGTTTTGTTTCGGATTGAGTAAATATTCTCAACTCCAACTAACCAATTCCTAAGAAAAGGCCACTCAAGATCCGAAATCAATTGTTCTTTTGAGTCGCTTGGGTTCAATCTATAAGATAAGCTAATATGGCTTCTATGATTCTCATAGTCTAAATTGACGTCAGTCGACAAAATTTGTTTATCATTCCAATTCCATACTGAATCCAGGGAACTAGATAGCCGATCAGTCAGATTTACACTTATCTCGCCAAATAGGTTTGAATATCTATTCGTCATTGGCTCTAAACTAGGATCTTCTCGAACTCGGCGCTGATCCAAATAAAACATTTGAGCCACTCCTCCTTGAAGTCTTTGTTTTCCCGATCTAGATTGGATGAGTCGAGTTGAAAGGCCTAAGGTGATCCGATTAGTATCACCCACACGATCAGTACGATGGAATCGATTTGGTGAGAAATACTTAGACATTGAGTCTAATTCAAACTCGTTATCATCAAATAACGGTTGGTCGTCCTGATTGACATAAGGAACATAAGCATAATAAGCCCTTGGTTCTAAAGTCTGTAGCCAATAATTCCCGAAACCGTAGCCGGTTCTCTCAAATATGAGTCCAGAATCGAGACTGATGACCGGCACAACAAGACTAGGGCGTAAGCCATACTCTCCCAATCTCTCGTTCAAATTGTAGGAAATTAGATCAAGATCTACCCGAGAACGAGTAAACCCGTAACGCTCTTTCTGTTGAAACAAAATACTTGGTCTCAAATTCAAACGACTACCTGCAACTTTTGAAGGAACAGCATGTTCAAAACGAGTCCAACTCGCGTTCAATTCTGATTGTAGCTCTTGATCCCACAATTTTGCTTTCCAATTCAAAGAAAGTTCCGGCAGTCGCGCGTAGGGGTTATGTTTTTCTTGAATAAGGGGATCAATAATCTGATAGTCAGAAAAAAGAACACCAATATTTAGATCATCATCAGGTAACACTTGGTCACTACGCCTATATTCCGCACTAAAACTTTGAGGCACATGATCTGCACTATCTGCGCCTAAAGTATCACCAAAATCGTCTAAATAATCACGGTCAGAGACATAGCCAAGATCAAGTTGACTGCTCCAATACTTACCAAATTGCTGTTGATGAAACAATGTCGCTCCGTACCGCTTGTCACCAAACTTCCTATCGCTGTCAATAAACTCAGCCCCAACCCGACCATTAAATCCTCCTAAAGTAGTCTCACCCAAATACCTATATTCACCTCTAAAAAGAGTTCCACGGCTTGTCATATGATCCGTAGTTATGGTTGCGTCCCTGTTTGGTGCAATGTTCCAATAGTACGGTGTAACTAAACGAAATCCATAGTCCCCTCCAAATCCAAAAGATGGAAAAAGAAAACCAGTTTTTCGTTCATCTGAAATGGGAAAAGTTAAGATTGGAAAATAAAGAATTGGAGTATCGAAAAAACGAACACTAAGGTCACGACCCGTTGCCTCGCCAGTGCCATGATCAAGAACAACTTGACTGGCGACTAGCACAACACTGTCATCCCCCTCGGGACATCGTGAAAGTCGAACGTTGTTTAATCTTTGTCGATCATGTCCGTCAAAGTAAGCACGTTGGGCATAACCTCGCAAAACCGATACTGGTGCGGCTAAAGATAATGGCTGTATTATATTTTTGTCATAGCAATCTTGATCGCCACATCTGAATATTTCATAAGCAGCATCAGCTTGCTTAAAAGATACCTCATTGGCGTAACCGATTTGTGTTTCAAAATCGAGCTGAAGCGCACTAGCCTCTATCCGGTCACCATTACTAGTATGCATCACAACGTTTCCCATTGCTTCTATTACACGATCATCTTTACCATACATTATATGATCAGCATAGATCGCTTTTGCGCCCTGTATCACACTCGCGTTACCATCTAGAGAAATTTTTCCGGACACTGGAACATCAATTTGATCCGCCTCCAGTTGAAAGGGCATATTCGAGGAATCTCTCCCAATAAACGGAATAATGGTGGATGGAGTTTGAATTTGATCAATTTGACAAAACGATGCTTCAGTATAAAACTCCGAATTCGCAATTTGCTGGTTTTGGGCTATAGAAAATGGGCTAATTAGCACTAAAGACAACATAATCCATATGCGGCCCCATGCCCCCGAGAAATTTAGGCGGTTTCTTTCATAACCAAACCTCAAATCTAGTTTGCAGACTTCTTTAATATACTTACGCATAGGTTTCAAAATTTGGAATACCAATATTACTATACAAAACTTCTCCATAACTTAAATTAGCCGTCAATCGCTCAATTATTGACTGTGATACTTGTTGTGCTCCAACCTCTATACCAAGATCTTTTAATTGAGTCACTCGAAGATCAACATATCCGCAAGGGTCAATAGAATCGAAAGGAGACAAATCCATATCTACGTTTATACAAAAACCATGGTAGGAACACCCTCCACGAATTCTAATACCGATTGCAGCAAGTTTCGCGCCTCCCACATATACACCCGGTGCTCCTTCCCGCATATTGCCGGAAATTTTATAGGTTGCTAAAAATTCGATTACTGTGAGCTGCACAGTCCTTATCAAATCACGAACGCTTAAGCCGAGTCTGCGTAAATCTAATAAAAGATAAAATATGCTTTGGCCAGGGCCATGATAGGTTATTTTCCCACCTCGATCGACATCAACCAATGCTATCTCTAATTCTCTTTTTCGAGGCGTATCCATAGAACTTATACCACGGGTATATACGGGGGGATGCTCTACGACCCAAATTTCATCTAATGTGTGATCTGAACGAATTTCGGTCCATCTACGCATATACTCTGCAACTGGCCGATAATCAGATTTACCCAAATTTCGAACCATAACAGAAGAATTTAATTTCACTCTGCTTCTCGATATCTACAAAGTCATTAAGACATCAGGTTCACTATTCAGATCCATATAAATGGCATCTAACTGCGCACGACTGTTCGCCTCAATGACGCAGGTTATCGCTATATAACGACCTTCTCGACTAAGCCTAGAGCGTGTGCTGAATATCTCCTGATCACCTATATGACGACCAACTATCGTAGAAATTCGATCCTCCAATGCGCTACTCCAATGCCCCATAGCCTTCACTTCAAAGCGACACGGGAATTCCAATAAATCATTATTAACCAATGCGTGCTACCAATTGGCGGTATGTATCAACGCAACTGCAATCGGATCTCATCAAATATCCGACTAGGCCACGAACCCGGATTTATAGCGTTCAAGGTAACCAATGGATAAGTGCCAATATCTATTCCCTGAAGACTTAGAATAATACTTCCGACTTGGGCATTTTTATCTAATGGAGCTATTATCGGCTCATCCAATGCAATTACTGCCTCAAGTCCAGATCGAGCCCCTTTCGGAAGAATCAGCTGGATATCAGCTAGAACCCCGACCGTCAAAGTTTTTTGGTCACCCTTATATATTTTGATATCGTTTAAAACAGCTGTACCAGCGCGATATATACGATGCAATTCATAAGCAGCGAATCCATATTTGACTAATGCGTATACTGATTCAGCTCGCGTCGAGGGACTTTCTGCACCAAACACTGTAGCGACAATTCGAAAATTTTCTTCCTTAGCCGAACCTACTAAACAATATCCAGCGGCTTCAGTATGACCGGTCTTTACACCATCAATTGTATGATCTCGACCAAGTAGAGGATTTCTATTACGCTGAGTGATATTGTTCCATGTAAATTCTCTAATAGCGTAATAACCATACATATCAGGGAACTCACGAATGATAGCGGAAGCTACTAGACTAATATCTCTGGCCGTGCTGAAATGCTCTGGGTGTGGCCAACCAGTACTATTGACAAAATTACTATTCTTTAGTGCCAGTTCTGTCGCAACTTGATTCATTAATCCTGAAAAACTCTCTTCGCTACCAGCAATATGTTCGGCTAACGCAACAGCCGCATCATTGCCTGATTGCACGATCATCCCAAGCAATAAATTTTCCACTGAAATCTTCTCATTGGGCTCAATAAACATTCTTGATCCACCAGTTCGCCATGCTTTCTCACTAATCACAACTTCTTCGTCGAGCTGAACATTACCGCGACGCACCTCACGGAAAACTATGTACGCAGTCAAAAGTTTACTTAAACTAGCTGGTTCCAATTTCTCATCAGGATTCTCAGCAGCAATTATTGTCCCGGTTTCAGGATGCATGAGCACCCAAGAGATTCCATTCACGTTAGGGGGCGGCATTTTTGATTGCATTTCATTAGGAAGTTCAGATTCGTATCCGCTAACAGAAAGCGACACCATCCAAATCAACAAACACATCAAGACATGTGCTTTATTTTTCATCATAGTTCACCTGACAATTTTCTTAATACATTTTGGGTAGACGTCCACTAACTGATCGTATCTTAAAAATGTAGTCATTTAATTCCTGATCTTTTGGTATTGGTCCTACTCGAACACGATAGTAAACCAATTCACCTATATTCTCGGCAAATATATCGACCGAACCAATATTTAATTTTCGCAGTTGAGTGCTCAGATTTTCAGCATTCTCAGGCAATCTAAATCTGGCAGCTTCCAAAAATACTCCAGAATTGCTTGCAATTGACTGTCTATTTGTAATACTGATTGATGTCACTTCTACTTTTGCAGTGCCACGCTCAATCAGGCCAATCTTACGCGCTGCTACATAAGATAGATCTATTATTCGCCCTTTTAGAAATGGGCCTCTGTCATTTACGCGAACTACAACACTAGCGTCTGTATCAAGTCGGCGTACTCGAACATAAGTCGGCAATGGTAATGTCTTATGTGCGGCAGTCATCTTATACATATCATATATCTCACCACTAGAAGTCGCACGTCCATGAAATTTCTTCCCATACCAACTCGCTTCACCGATCTCTCTATGTCCATCAGCGGATTGAGTTGGGTAATAACGCTTTCCAAACACTGTATATGGAGCATTTCCTATTCGTGCTCTAGGTTCCGGCCTCGGAACCGCGTCATTTACATCTTTCAAATCTGTCTCTACTGTGAGAGGAGGGCCATCATCCTGATAATAAGCTCCTCCAGAATCTTTAATGACTGGTCGCTCAGGGGTAACACTGCATGCAGATGAGATGAATGCCACAACAATAACTACACAAATAAATTTAATCACGTTTGTTACTCAAATCTATGGCTTAGCTATTTTCTCGGATAATTCAAAAACTGACATAGCATAATTCTGACTTCGGTTATATCGAGTAAGAACGAAAAAATTCGGGTAGGCAACGCGAAATTGCTCCCCACCATCATCATATAGTTTAATTATTCCGACCTTATCACCTTTAAAATCTTCGACTTCTAATTTGACCCCCTTATTAATTAAATCCAATATCGAAATATCTGGAGTGAAACCTTTAGTCACATACCCACTTATTGCTTGCCCATCTTCTTTCGACAAGTATTGCACAATAGGCTCGCCAGTCTTCCATCCATGCCTCTTCAGATAGCTCGCCACGCTGCCGATCGCGTCCTCTGTACTATCGATAAGATTAGCATTTCCATCACCATCAAAATCAATTGCATAATGACGATAGCTCGTAGGCATGAATTGTGGAATTCCGATTGCCCCAGCATAGGAACCTTTCACTTCCAAAGGATCAAAGAAACCATCATTAGAGAGCATCAGAAATTCACTCAGTTCAGCTGAGAAGAAAGAACTTCTGCGCGGATACTGGACGGACAATGTGGTTAATGAATCAAGAACACGACGACGACCAGTAACCATTCCATACCGGGTTTCAACACCGATTATTGCAGCTATGATTTCTTTCGGAAGGCCAAATTCAATTTCGGCACGACGAAAAATTTTTGAATGTTTTTTCAAATATTTTTTTCCATTTTGGATTGATTTACGTGTCAAAAACCGTCCTCTGTATTCATTCCATTTTAATCTCTCAGCTGGTCGATTCATAATATCTATAATAGCCATATCTAACTTTGCTTCTCCCAACCAGTAATCCAAAAGGTCACGATCAAGTCCGTTCTCCAAAACTAGATTATCGACTACTGAAACAAGTTTAGGGTAGGCATCTAATTTCACACCATAGGTGCTTGAACCAAAAAAAATAATTACTATCGCGAAGAATGAAGTAATGGATCTTTTGATTAACTTCATAGTCTTATCCGTTCTAAATCATCTCATTAAACGTTTATGTGTACTTGCGCTCATTATTACCCCAAATGCAGCCATCACAGTTACCATTGAAGTTCCACCGTAGCTTATTAATGGTAATGGAATTCCTACAACAGGTAGAACACCAGTCACCATCGCTGTATTAACAAAAATATAGAAGAAGAATGTGAGTGCAAGACTTCCAATTAATAAACGTGTGTAACTATCTTCCGCTTTATAAGCTAAAACTAGAGCTCTGCCTATAACAAACAAGTAAAGTACGATTAGAACGATAGCTCCGATCAGGCCAAACTCTTCTGCATAGACTGCAAAAATAAAGTCAGTACTTCTTTCAGGAATGAATTCAAGTTGCGATTGAGTTCCATTCAACCAACCCTTTCCAGCGATACCAGCAGAACCAACTGCAATTTGCGATTGAATTATGTGATAACCGGAACCCATCGGGTCATCCCACGGATTGAACATAGTCACAATGCGCGTTCTCTGGTGATCATGTAACTGGTACCATAGATATGGCGCCATCGCCGCAACAAAAGCAATCATTGCAAGAAGATGACGCCAACGCACACCGGCCAAAAAAATTGCTGATAGGCCTGAGAAAATTAGTAGTACAGCGGTTCCAAGATCAGGCTGCATCACAACCAAAAAACTTGGCAGGAGAGTTGCGATCCCAGCAAATATCAGATCCATCAGCTTTGGCGGCAACGGTCTACGAGTGAGAATCCATACGATAACCATCGGAATGGTAAGTTTCATAACTTCGGATGGCTGAAACCGAAGGATTCCCAATTCAAGCCAACTTTGAGCTCCACGACCAACATAACCCACCAATAATACTAATACCAGACTAGCCACACTGAAGAGGAACAAATAGGGTGACCAACGTCGCAAAGAATGGGGAGGGATTTGCGCTATCAACAATAATATAAACAAAGATATGATTATTCTAATACCATGTCGTTGAAGAAGATCCCAATTTTCACCGCCTGCACTAAAAACGATGAAAAGTCCCGCGACAAGCAGCATAATGATGCCGAGAAATAACGCTCCATCAATATGAAGCCGGCTAACCAAATCCAAATTCCTTCCAGGTGGCGGACGCACGAAGCAATCTATCTATAAAATAGTAGTCGAATATTTTTTTAGCAATCGGAGCGGCCGCTTTGCTCCCACTACCGCCGTTTTCAACAACAATTGCTATCACAATCCGGGGGTTGTCGGCAGGCGCAAAAGCAACAAATAGAGCATGATCAACTAGATTATCTGGGGTATTAATCCGATCTTTTTCATCATGGTCAGTAATAGATATGAGTTGCGATGTTCCAGTTTTTCCAGCAATTATATATGGCAGACCGATGCCTGTCGCTCTTGCAGTACCCTTTGAGCCATGAACAACGTCAATCATTCCCTTTGAAATTATACTTAGCATAGATGAGCTAGTCGGAATTCTGGACATCACTTCGACGTCGGGTCCCATGAGAATATCGCCTGTCTCTGTATTTTCTAGGTGAGAAAGAAGTCGTGGTTTGATAATTTTTCCATTATTTGCGATAGCCGCTGTAGCAACAGCTAACTGCAGTGGTGTGGCGAGCAAATAACCCTGACCTATACCTGTAATAACAGTTTCACCTGGAAACCAGCTCTCATCGTAAGCGCTCTTTTTCCATGCTGAATCCGGCACCAAACCAATAGACTCTCCATTTAGATCCACTTTGGTTTCTTTTCCAAGACCAAAGTGTCTAAACCACCTTGCCATTTGTTCTATACCTAAAGTCAAAGATAATTCATAAAAAAATACATCACAAGACTGCGCAATTGCTTCAACTAAGTTAACCTCCCCATGCCCATCTCGCTTCCAACACCGATACGGCCTGTCTCGACCCGGCAAATGAAATTCACCCTCACAAAAAATTTTCCTTTCAAAATCGAATCCATCCTCTAATGCCGATACCCCTAAAATTGGCTTTATCGTAGAACCAGGAGCATAACGACCGTAAATAGCTCGATTCATTAGAGGCTTGCCGGGAGAGTTTCGAAGAATATCATACGACTTAACAGACAATCCTTTAGAAAATAAATTTGGGTCATAGTCAGGAGAACTAACTAATGCTAAAACATCTCCGCTATTGGGTTGGAGCACAACCACGGAGCCCTTACGGTTACCTAATGCATCATGGGCTACCCGCTGAAGCTCAATATCCAAAGTTAAGTTGACATTCCAACCAGCTGTCGGTGATTGATAGTCTAGCGACCGAATAATTCTTCCATGCGCGTTGAACTCTACAGTTTCATATCCAGCTACACCTAGCAATTCCTCTTCATAGTTGGCTTCTACACCAACTTTTCCGATATAACGAGTGCCTCGATAAGCGGTCAGATCAATATTTTTTAGATCTTCGTCACTGATACGACTCACATAACCTACTACATGTGCTACAAGCTCTGAAAACGGATAGGTACGCCTCAGATTTGCTCGAAGAGAAATACCTGGGAAACGATGCTGATTCACTGCTATTATAGATGCCTCTTCGGAACTTAAATTATGTTTCAAAATTTGAGGTTCAAAACTGGGTCGTAATTTCAACACTCTTACAAAGGCTTCTAGCTCTCTCTCATTTAGAGCTATCAATTTTCTTATTTCTTTTATTGTGTGCTCGATGTTTTCAACCTTATCTGGCAAGATCTCTAACTCATATGCTGGATGATTATCGGCTAGTATTTGTCCGTTACGATCTATGATTTGGCCACGCACTGGGGGAACCGGCACCAATCCCACCCTGTTTTCAACTGATAATGTTTTGTACCTATCGTAATTCAACACTTGAAGATTAATGAGGCGAGCAATAACGACAGAAGTTAGGATCAACACTAATAACGTTGCAAGAACGAGGCGAAACCTTGTAATACTTAGATCACGTTTAGGATCAAATATAGGTAAATTAATTTTTAGGAACGTTTTCATCGCCTTAAGGCAGTCTTGCCCAGTGTCGGATTTTTCGAAGTACAAAATAAAGTGGAACCCATAGGACTGCGCCAATCACTACGCCAATAACAGGGCCATATGAAACCTTTGTGCCAATAATTAAGAAGTCCGCCAAAATTAATACCAATGATTCCAATAATAGCAAAACTAGTATGACTAGCGATTGTTGCCAAAGGGGAAATATTCGAACTCTCAATGCAAGTCTTCTGGCGACAAAAATAATTAGAAATTTGCTGAGTGCGTAGCGTCCTAACACTCCAAAAGTAACTACATCCAAAAAAATACCCGTGAGCCACGCTGAAGTCAGATTTATTCTGCCAGGGGTAGCAAAACACCAATAAATTAGTACGAGTGATACCCAATCAGGATTGTAGTTTTGCCAATTTGGTCCAGCAGGAATGCTCAAAAAGACTATTCCAACGGCGAGGGTGCCCGGAATTACCCACCATTTTTTTACTGTTTTATCTTTAATCATCTCACTTTCCCGAGCCCAAAGGCGCTAGAGATATATCCTCATTAGCTCCGGGCCAAACAAGTAATATCTCTTGGAGGCTTCCTAGATCCGCTATCGGTTTAGCGCGGATATCTAAGAATGCTAAGTTTGGGTCGCGCTTTATTTCTACAACACGTGCCACAGGGTAACCTGCTATATAACTACTAGCTAAACCTGAAGTCACAAATACATCTCCCTCTACAACATCTACAGTGCTCTCAAGAAATGGGGCAGTAACCAGACCCTCTCGGCCACTACCATAGAGAATCGTATGAAGACCGGTACGTGCTACCTTAACTGGTACTCCTAAACTGGTGTCAGTCACTAACATTATCAGGCTTTCAAGTGCCCCGACACGTCTAACCTGACCAACTACGCCATTTGAATCGAGAACCGTTTGCCCAACATAAACACCATCAACGGTACCTCGATTTACCAGTGCTGCATTCTCGTAAAGATCTACACCAATCTCAACTACCTGTCCAAACATAACTTCATAAGAGATCCGTTCAGCTGATGAAGTTATATTCCGTAATCGATCGTTTTCATATTCTAAAGTTTCTAGTTGCTGAATACGTGCGCGTAGAATGAGGTGTTCTCTCTGCAGATTCTGATATTCTTTATTTAGCTTGTTCCAATCATATAAATCTCCTCCGATCCAACGGAAAAATATCGCGGGGGATGAGGCGGCCATATGAAATGGAAGTGCTACTACCGACACAAAAGATCGAAACTGTCTCAAGCTAGTTGATTTTTCATCAACTATCATCAGACAAATAGAAACTGATATCAGCACTAACAGTTTCGCCAAACGAGCGAGCCGTTTTCTCTTCATCAACTATACATTTTTGTTTTTCGTTTCCAAAAACTTAGGAGCACCAACAAATGAAATTAAGCATAGTGCAAATCCCCATACTTAAAAGTCACTCGTGAGTAAATACATCTCCAAGAATATCCATTTCTTCCAACGCACGTCCACAGCCACGCGCTACACAAGTCAAAGGATCATCCGCAATTACCACCGGTAAACCAGTTTCTTCCATTAATCTTCGATCCATATCTCGCATCATTGCTCCACCACCCGCTATCACCATTCCTCGTTCACCTATATCCGCAGATAGCTCAGGTGGAGTGTTTTCTAGAGCCTCCCTAATTGATCGGATGATTTGATGAAGTGCATCACTGATAGCCTCATAAACTTCATCACTTGTGATAACAAGGCTGCTCGAAACACCTTCCGACACGTCTCTTCCTTTAACCTCCATTTCTCTAGGTTCAGAATCAATCCAAGCTGTACCAATTGCCTTTTTTACTCTCTCTGCTGTTGCCTCTCCAATGAGTAAACCATGGCGTCGACGAACATAGTTGATGATGGCTTCGTCAAAAGTATCGCCAGCAACTCGAATTGAGGTCGCATAAACACGTCCACCTAAAGAAATTACACCAACTTCTGTTGTACCGCCACCAATATCAACCACAAGTGACCCGGTTGGCTCTGCCACCGGAAGACTTGCCCCGATCGCGACAGCCATCGGCTCCTCGAGAAGATAAACCTCTCGGGCGCCAGCGCTTCTCGCAGATTCCCGAATTGCCCGACGCTCGACCTGAGTAGATCCTCCTGGGACAGAAATTACAATTCTCGGACTTGAAAAAAAACGATTTTCTTGCACCCGGCGAATAAAAAACTTCAGCATAACTTCGGTAATCCCAAAATCAGCTATAACGCCATCCTTCATGGGGCGTATCGCTCTAATATTCCCTGGTGTACGACCTAACATCATCTTGGCCTCTTTTCCCACAGCTAGAACTGTATTATCTGGTGAAATTGATCCCGTTCTAATTGCAACGACCGACGGTTCATCTAATATAACGCCACGATCGCGAACGTAGACTAGAGTGTTCGCTGTACCTAAATCTATAGCGAGGTCGTTAGAAAAAAGACCAAAAAGGCTTTTTCTGGAAAAATGGCGAAATATAGAATCAGAAAACATAGGAATGCTCATCCCGTAATGTAGCAACGGGGGAGTGGGCGCACAATAAGTCGTAGGCTATAATTCGATTTCATAAACAATGGTCATAAGCCAATTTCTTATTATGACGATCAATAAATCTACTGTTGAGCATATTGCAGGCCTCGCTAAAATTCACCTAGATCCCGAAAGTATAGAAAACTATACTAAAGATTTGGCAGAAATTCTCGAATTAGTTGAAAAAATGGAATCCGCGCCGACGGACAACATTGAACCCTTGGCTCACCCGCAGGAAATCGATCTGAGGTTGAGACTAGATCAAGTCGCGCCCGGAAGTCCCCGCGATCACATCCAAAGTATAGCGCCATCAGCAGAGAGAGGCCTATATTTAGTTCCAAAAGTTATAGAATAGCAGGGTCAACAGATACCAAAGCTAACTCTTTTCTAGCAATTACTTCCCACAAAACCTAGCCTATGCCTTACCGGCAAAAATTGAGCACCCTCAGTATAATGCTGAAAAATCGGGAAATCAGCGCTGTTGAGCTTGTTGACTGCTTTTTAGATCGAATTCAGCGTTATGAGGCTTTAAATGCCTTTATCACTATCGACGAAGATGGGGCTCGTGCCAATGCTCTCGCTTCGGATAACCTTCGATCTAAAGGATTTTTTACACCCCTATCCGGTATTCCCTTGGCGCATAAAGATATCTTCTGTACAAAAGATCTTCGGACAACCTGTGGATCCCGCATGTTGGAAAACTTTGTATCACCCTACAATGCGACAATTGTAGACAAACTAGAAGAAGCCGGAGCAATTTTGATTGGCAAAACCAATATGGATGAATTTGCAATGGGATCTTCTACCGAAACTTCGTATTTTGGACCAACGCTTAACCCTTGGAACCTCAAACGAGTTGCAGGAGGCAGTTCCGGAGGCTCTGCATCAGCGGTTGCAGCTCGGTTAGTTCCCATTGCAACAGGCACTGACACGGGGGGCTCTATAAGACAACCTGCATCTTTTTGTGGACTCACCGGCCTTAAGCCAAGCTATGGAAGAGTCTCCCGCTATGGAATGATAGCGTACGCTTCTTCCTTGGATCAAGGAGGGCCAATCGCGCAATGTGTTGAGGACGCAGCACTAATGCTCCAATACATGGCTGGTTTTGATGAAAAAGACTCAACTTGTTTGAAAAAACCAGTACCTAATTATACCGAAGGCCTAAATAACTCTATCTCTGGATTAAAGATCGGAGTGCCAAAAGAGTTTTTTGATACAGCACTCAACGAATCAATCCTGAATGCTAATCACGATGCATTATCGGAACTTGAGAAGCTAGGGGCTAAATTGGTCGATGTTAGTTTGCCGAACAGCTTCTTCGGAATACCATGCTATTATGTAATTGCTCCAGCCGAAGCATCTTCAAACCTATCCCGCTATGATGGCGTACGTTATGGCTATCGAACCAATACTTATAATGACCTAGATCAGATGTATTCAAGAACAAGGGCTGAAGGATTTGGAGAAGAAGTAAAACGACGAATCATGATCGGAACTTTCGCTCTATCTAGCGGCTATTACAATGCATACTATGAAAAGGCTCAAAAAATCCGGCGCCTTATTTCGGATGATTTTCAACGAGCGTTTAGTGAATGCGATTATATAGCAGGGCCAACATCACCTACGACAGCTTTTGCGCTCGGTGAAAAACTCAGTGATCCAATTTCGATGTATCTTAGTGACATTTTTACAATTACAGTAAATCTTGCTGGAATTCCTGCGATCTCAATGCCCGTAGGCTTTGATACAAAAAAACTACCAATAGGATTGCAATTAATTGGAAGATCTTTTGATGAGGCTGGTTTATTAAATGTTGCTTACAAATATCAGCAAGCCACTGATTGGCATCTACACCTGCCTGAAGGATTTTTAAAATGATATGGGAGACTGTTATCGGTCTTGAGATTCATGTTCAGTTGTTGACAAACAGCAAAATATTTTCTAGCGCCTCTACTAATTTTGGCGCTGAACCAAACTCTCAAGCAAATGAAGTTGATGTCGCTCTTCCTGGCGTCTTACCGGTTATGAACAAAAAAGCTGCCATGATGGCTGTTCGATTCGGCTTAGCTATTGGTGCAGAGATTAACAAGCACTCTATTTTTGCACGAAAGAATTATTTTTACCCCGATCTACCCAAAGGATATCAGATCAGCCAATATGAATTACCTATAGTATCTGGCGGTATGATAAACATGACTATTAATAAAAATCCAAAGACTGTGAGAATTACTAGAGCTCACCTTGAGGAAGATGCAGGTAAACTCTTACATAAAGAGGCTGAAGGCACATCGTATGTAGATCTTAATCGAGCTGGTACCCCACTATTAGAAGTAGTATCTGAACCAGATCTGCGATCTCCAGAGGAAGCAGTAGCTTACCTCAAAAAAATACATAAACTTGTGACCTATTTAGAAATTTGCGATGGAAATATGGAAGAGGGTTCTTTTCGCTGTGACGCTAATATTTCAGTCCGATTGTCTGGGAAAACCAAACTTGGAACCCGATGTGAGCTCAAGAATCTAAATTCCTTCAGATTTGTAGAGCAAGGTCTTAACTTTGAAATAAAACGTCAGATCGATATACTCGAAAATGGTGGGCAAGTTAAACAGGAGACTAGACTATTTGATTCTGAGTTGGGTGTAACCCGCACTATGAGAGGAAAAGAAGATGCCCATGACTATCGTTATTTTCCTGATCCTGATCTTCCGCCACTCGTGATTAGTGACAACATTTTAGCTAGCATTAAATCTGAACTTCCCGAGCTTCCCGATGTCCGTTTTGAAAGGTTAATAAATGAATACAATATTAGTGAAAGTGAAGCTGAATTACTCACTTCAAAAAAGGAGCTAGCTGACTTTTTCGAGAAGACTGTTGATTATTGCAAAGATAGCCGGAACACAGTCAATTGGATAATAACAGAATTATTAGCCTACACTAATCGTGAAGAGATTGAATTTAAAGATAATCCGATAAGTCCTCAAATGCTTGGACAACTAATTATAAAAATAAATGACAACACCATTTCTGGAAAAATTGCAAAGGAAGTTTTTCAAACAATGTGGAATGAGGGCGGAGATCCTGAAAAAATTATTTCTGAGAAAAACCTAAAACAAATTACTGATTTTGGTGAACTGGAATTAATTATTGATGAAGTACTATCGGAACATTCAATTCAAGTAGAGCAATACAGGAATGGTCAAGAAAAGGTTCTTGGTTTTCTAATAGGTAAGGTTATGAAGGCAACCAAAGGAAAGGCGAATCCACCTACTGTAAATACTATATTAAAGACTAAATTACGTGAAAATTGACAATAGACACTTTTAACTGTAAACATTGTTTCGGACATACTGAGGATACACCACAGGATAATTTGACTCACCACTAGCTATAACCCTTTCCGCAATTGTAGCCACAGAACGCGCCCGAGGAAATATCCCGAACTGAATTTCAGATTTCGGACTAACGCTCATGCTTTCTGAGTATTCATCCCAACCACTACCAACTCCAATTTCTTTATCCTCTAGGGTTGGCATTAGAGATGGTCGACTTATAGTTGGCTGATTTCGCCAAACCCAACCACTAACAGATCCTGAATCCCGACTCAAACGACCCCAAAAAAGCTCCCCCATCCTAGCATCTATCGCTGGTAAAACAGCATTAATTTGAGAATCGACTCCCTCTGCCAATACCTCAAGCGACGAAATTCCGATAATCGGCACCTTTAGGGCCAAAGCAATCCCTTGTGCAGCGGCAACCCCTATTCGTATTCCAGTAAATGAACCAGGCCCGGTGTCAACAGCAACAACCTCGAGATCTTCGATCCTAATAGCAACATCATCTAGTAAAGCTTCGATCATTTTCAAAAGAGAATCTGAATGACCTTTTGGCTCAACTTTATACCGCTCAATAATAGAATCGTCGACACCAGAAAGAGCAACTGAGCATGCATGGGTAACCGTGTCAATCCCGAGTATCTTCATACTTAATAAAAAATATTCCCTTCGAGAATTATTCCGCCTCATGCAAACAACGAGAAACTGCATCACGCCAATTGGGTAATGTAACTCCAAAATTTTTTTTAATCTGATTACACGAAAGTGCCGTGAAAAAGGGCCGTTTTGCTAGCGTTGGATATTCACCAGTAGTAATAGGATGAATCACCATATCCGTCCGACCTAGTGCTCTAAATATCTCTTGTGCAAACTCATGCCAGCTCGCCACCCCAGAATTAACAGCATGATAGATACCGGCAGAAAACTCCTCCTTTTTTTTAAGCTGAGCGACAATTGACCAAGTCGCTTTAGCCAAATCATACGCATATGTTGGACAACCGAACTGATCTGAGACCACTCGGATCTCTTTTTCACTTTTCGCCAGTCGTAACATCGTCTTCAAAAAATTTTCTCCTACTAATGAATAAAGCCATGCAGTTCGAATAACGATATAGCTATCAGTTTCTGCAGCAATAGCTTCCTCACCAGCCAACTTGCTCTGCCCGTAAACACCGAGCGGATTAACTAATTCCTTCTCTGAATAAGGAGTCTCTGCTTCCCCATCAAATACATAATCAGTCGAAAAGTGAATAACCCTAGCACCTATATCGTTGCATGCAGATGCTATTATAGCTGGCGCCTCCGCATTTATTTTAAATGCAACTGATGATTCTTTTTCAGCCAGATCAACTGACGTATATGCAGCAGCATTGATCACTAAATCTGGCACATGATAATTAATTGTCGCTCTTATGCTATCGGTATCAAAAAAATCAAGATCGGATCTGGCGAAAAATAGTGAGTTACTACTTTCCGGAGATAGCACTCTTAGGGCCGATCCTAGTTGGCCATCACGGCCGAATACAAGTACTTTCATTAGATAAATTTAATTCGTTAAATCAGGTATTTCTGCTAAAAGACTAGCTTTTTTATCCTTAGTTGAGAGAATTGGATTTTGTATAGGCCATTTGATTCCTATATCCGGATCATTCCAAAGAATACCTGCTTCATCAGATGGTTTGTATGTCTGTGTACACTTATAAATCAACTCAGCGACAGCGCTAAGTACGCAGAAACCATGGGCAAATCCAGGTGGGATATACAATTGTCTGTGATTTTCTGCCGTTAGCTCTACACCTGTCCATTTCCCAAAACTGGGCGATGCCCTTCTAATATCAACTGCCACATCAAAAACTTTTCCTACCACTGCTCGTACAAGCTTTCCTTGCCATTGGGGATGTTGATAATGCAGCCCCCGGAGTACTCCTTGCGCAGATCGCGAATGGTTATCTTGAACAAAATTAGTAGGCAGTCCAACCTCTTGAAATGCGGCAATATTGTAGCTTTCTAAAAAGAATCCTCTGTCGTCGGAATACACTTCGGTATCAATGATCAAAACTTCAGGTAAATCGGTCTCAATTAGTTTAATCATATTAAAGAAGTTATCATCTTTCTAAAAAAATACTCAAGACACAATATCCTCAAAAAAGGATTTCAGTTTGTCAGTCCATGACCTTTCCCGAGGACGATGCTTGTCACTACCTTCACTTGTTAAGCGATCAAACTCTGTCAATAATTCCTTCTGCTTACGGTTTAAATTAACTGGAGTTTCAACCTTCATTTTACAGAATAAATCTCCGATAGAACCGCTCCGCACATTACGTACTCCTTTGCCTCGCAATCTAAATACTTGCTCGGATTGACTTTCAGCCGGCACTTTTAAGTTTGCACGGCCATTAAGGGTCGGGATATCAAGGTTACCACCTAGTGTAGCTGTCGCAAAACTGACTGGCACCTCGCAATACAGATTATCGCCATCTCTTGAAAAAATAGCATGTTGCTGAAGACGAATCTGGACATATAGATCTCCCGATTGCCCTCCCGTTGTTGCGGCTTCTCCTTCTCCGGATAATCGAATCTGATCACCCTCATCTACACCGGGTGGCACTTTAACCTGAAGAGTTTTGGTCTTTTGAACCCGGCCCTGACCACTGCAATCCAGGCAAGGTGAACCAATGGTAGAACCGACACCGCGACAACTAGGACAAGTTTGCTGTATGGAAAAAAACCCCTGCTGCATACGTACCTGGCCACGCCCATTGCAAGTACCACACGTTGTTGGCGAAGTTCCTGATTTAGCGCCGGATCCCGAACAAGTTTCGCAAGCAACCCTTGTGGGTACCTTGATACGCGTCTCAGTCCCGCGTACTGCATCTTCGAGAGNAAGGTCAAGNTGATATTGNAAGTCTGANCCTCTGGATGGGCCTGATCNACGNCCNGCGCTNCCCCCAAANATNTCTCCNAANATATCTCCGAANATATCTCCGAAACCAGNNGTNCCGNNAGCACCCGNTCCTGANGCAGNATCAACNCCTGCATGACCAAANTGGTCNTATGCCGATCTCTTTTGATNGTCNGCTAATATTTCNTAGGCTTCTTTNGCNTCTTTAAATTTAATCTCGGCAGCNTCATCATTCGGATTTCGATCTGGNTGATATTTCATNGCCAAACGNCGNTAAGCTTTTTTTAGNTCAGCTTCACTNGCGTTNCGCTGCACCCCAAGCACTTNNTAGTAATCCCGTTTATCCATGATCTAGACTCAGTTANTNTGNCCTCTCNTACNANAACGGACGAGAGCCGGTTTNNAAAAAACCGGCTCTCANTCANCTTNGNTAGAANAAGCTTGTTGNNTTTNTCAANTCAATTATTNNTCTTTTCCATCCTTGACCTCTTCGAATTCAGCATCAACTACATCTTCNCGANCTCTCNCNTTNACTATTTTCNTCAGGCTGNGAATTTNCACCTGTTGAANCACTATCANCAGTTNNAGTTTGTTCTTGATACATTCNTCTCNGCNAATTTATGACTNGATTCCATNAAGNCATTAGTTTTAGCTCTTATATCTTCAANNTCATCNGCTTTTAGAGANGTTTCCAAATCAATNATAGCTGCNTCAATACNAGCNTTTTCTTCTGCCTCNACTTTATCTCCNGCATCAGAAAGAGTCTTGCGAACNGNNTGTATCATNGACTCNCCATTATTTCTNGCATCNACTANTTCNCTAATCTTCCGATCNTCTTCTGCATGNACNTCTGCATCTTNTACCATCTNNTGNATTTCATCATCNGATANNCCAGAACCAGCTTTAATTACAATCTTATTTTCCTTTCCGGTNGCCTTATCTTTAGCNGAAACATTNAGAATNCCATTTGCATCNATNTCNAACGTCACTTCAATTTGNGGAACTCCTCGNGGNGCTGATGGTATATCTGTCAAATCAAACCGTCCGAGAGTCTTGTTATGCTCTGCCATCTCACGCTCACCTTGCAAAACATGAACGGTCACAGCAGTTTGATTGTCATCAGCAGTTGAAAACACCTGATTTGCTTTGGTCGGAATTGTTGTGTTCTTTTCAATTAATTTGGTCATGATGCCGCCCAATGTCTCTATACCAAGAGAGAGTGGTGTTACATCCAGGAGTAGAACATCCTTTACTTCACCTCCCAGAACCCCGCCCTGAATTGCAGCACCTAAAGCAACAGCCTCATCAGGATTGACATCACGTCGCGATTCTCTACCAAAAAAGTTCTTAACAGCCTCTTGAACTTTCGGCATACGTGTTTGGCCACCCACCAAAATTACATCACTAATTTCAGACGCAGTCACTCCCGCATCTTTGAGCGCTACCTTGCAGGGACCGATAGTGCCCATTACTAAATCTTCCACCATAGCTTCAAGTTTTGCTCTTGTCACCTTCATATTTAGGTGTTTAGGGCCTGTTTGATCTGCTGTTATATAAGGTAAATTAACGTCAGTCTGAGTGCTAGATGACAGTTCTATCTTAGCTTTCTCCGCTCCTTCTTTTAGTCTTTGCATTGCCAAAGGATCTCCGCGTAAATCCATTCCCTGATCCTTAGTAAATTCGTCTGCAAGATAATCGATAAGGCGGCGGTCAAAATCTTCTCCACCAAGAAATGTATCACCATTCGTTGACAAAACTTCGAACTGCTGCTCTCCATCCACCTGAGCAATCTCAATAATTGATATGTCGAAAGTTCCACCGCCTAAATCATAAACTGCAATCTTCCGATCTCCACCAGACTGTTTTTCTAATCCATACGCAAGAGCCGCAGCAGTCGGCTCATTAATGATTCGCTTGACATCCAAGCCCGCTATCTTGCCAGCATCCTTTGTGGCTTGTCGTTGGGAATCATTAAAATAGGCGGGTACCGTTATTACTGCCTCGGTTACCTCAGATCCAAGATAATCCTCAGCAGTCTGCTTCATCTTCTGGAGAACACGGGCCGAAATTTCCGGTGGTGCCATTGGTTTCCCGCTAGCTTCTATCCAAGCATCACCATTTTTGGATTTAACAATCTTATAAGGCATGAGATCAATATCTCGTTGCACAACTTCCTCGTCAAACTTCCTGCCAACCAGTCTTTTTGATGCAAAGACAGTATTGCTAGGATTAGTCACAGCCTGACGTTTCGCAGATTGTCCAACCAGAACTTCGCCGTCATCAACAAACGCAACAACCGATGGTGTAGTTCGATCACCTTCGCTATTTTCAATAACTTTGGCTTTGCCCCCCTCCATGACCGCGACACATNAGTTCGTTGTGCCTAGATCAATACCAATAATACTTCCCATAACTTTTCTCCTTTCATCAGAGTTGGCGACTCAATTTCCTGTATATCTTTCAAATGGGGGTTTTTGCTTAGGAATCAAGTGTCCATCGGCTTTTTCGCCACTATTACCATAGCAGGTCTCAACAATCTATTGTGCAAAAGATAGCCCTTTTGAATCACTTTACAAATAAGTGAGGGTTGAAACTCAAGAGTTTCCTCTGTACTCATAGCTTGATGGCGCTCTGGATCCAACTTGTCACCAAGATCCGGGTTTACTTCCTCTATATTAAACCGAGCAAAGACAGACTCTAATTGCTTAATCGTAAGATCAATACCTTCAACTACTTTCTTAACCAAAGTGAGATCACTAGTGTCGGCTGACAAATCAATTGATTTGGCAAGATCTAAACTATCTTTAACACTAAGTAGTTCGCGAACAAAACTCTCTAGAGCAAACTTTCTTGCATTACTAATTTCAATATCTGCTCGCTTACGAATGTTTTCAGCTTCCGCTCGAGCCAACAAATACTGCTGTGTGACTTCCTCAAATTTTAACCGCAGCTGTTCCTCTTCGATATCTTGGGCCTGTGTATCGATGTCTTCAAGTTCACCTGCATCTGAGTCGCTAGCAGTCGCAATACCTTCATCCTGCAAGGATTCCGAATTTTCCCTTTTTTCATGCTCATCAATCGTCTCACTTTCCAAATGATCCTTAGCATCTACTTTTTCGTTATCTGTAATCATTGCTCAAATTTCATTTTTCAATGGAATTAGAAATACGTTTGTAAAACCTACTCCAAGAGATGGGGGCCTTACTACACAAATTCAAGCAAGCTCACCTATCTAATTGAAAAAATGTAAAAATTACTGGAGTGAGCCTAGTGCATGCCCTAGAACTCTAGCCGTCACATCTACCACAGGTATTACTTCTTCATAAGGCATGCGAGTTGGCCCAACTACCCCCAGGACACCGACACAACGACCATCGCTTTCATATGGCGCGGTCACAATACTACAGTCGGTAAGAGCATTGTAGCCTGACTCCTCTCCTATGAATATGCTAACTCCTTTCGCGTGCATACTCTTGTCAAGCAACTCTAAAAGATCTTGTTTTGCCTTAAAAGCATCAAAAATATCGCGTAACTTTTTTAGTTCTGAAAAATCTGGTATTGACATCAAATTAGTTTCACCGCTAACGACAAAATCCTCAGGTGAATCATTATCTTCTAAAAGGGGTTGCGCCATTTCCACAGCAGTACGCATCATTTGGCTCATCTCGTCGCTGTACTTTTGCATATCCCTCAACAATGCACGGCGCACTCGGGTCAGAGATTGACCAGAGTATGTAGTATTGAAAAAGTTCGCTGACTCGACCAGTTCGCTTGGTGAATACTCGCGCTCTGTCAACAGCACACGATTTTGGACACGGCCATCATCAGTTACAAGTATTGCCAAAACCCGGGTAGCCGATAACCGAAGAAATTCAATTTGTTTCAAATGAACATATTTTCCCCCGGGTAAAAGCACCACACCGGCAAACTGAGTAATTTGCGACAATAAATCTGACGCTAATTCAACGAGCTGGTTCGGATCGCGACCCTCTTGCAAATTACCACTAATCTCATCTAATGCGCGATTATCTAAAGGCTTTACCTTCAACAATGTATCAACAAAAATTCGATAACCCAGAGGCGTAGGCACTCGACCAGATGAAGTGTGTGGAGCATGAATTAAACCGAGATCCTCTAGATCCGACATGACATTACGAATAGTAGCAGCGCTCAAATCGATTCCAATCTCTTGAGATAAAGTGCGTGAACCCACAGGCTCACCACTTTCCACATAGCGTCTAATCAACGCCTGCAGCAGAATTTCGGCTCTATCACTAAGCCGGAGATCGTATTTTTCGCTCACAATTTTAGAAAATTTATGTTTAAAACCTACTTGACGGTAAAATCCTACCTCAAGTTGCGGACGAGGTGTGGGTTTTGGGTATAAATATTGCTTGAAAAAAATCCCAAAACACTATTTTTTGGCTCTAATATTGGTTTATACATTAAAAATTTAAGAATTATGGGATAAGAGCATGGTATTCAACTCAGTCGGCCTTTTTGGTCGTTACCAAGATTCAGGTGTAGAAGAGACGATTTCACATTTACAGGCTCTGTTGAAAAAGAGAGGGATAAACGTATTTTTAGGAGACCCTACAGCCAATGAAATTTCCGGACCTCGCATCGAGGATTCGGATAAGCCTCTCCCAGATACCATTGATGTTGGCATAGTAGTAGGAGGCGATGGCACTATGCTACATGTTGCACGAATCCTAGCAGATTATGGGCTACCACTAATTGGTATAAATCTTGGCAGGCTCGGATTTTTAACTGACATAGCGGCTGATGATGTGGAGGAACGATTAGATCAAATTTTGTCTGGGGATTTTGTTACGGAAGAACGTTCAATGTTAAGCGCAAAGGTCAATCGAAACACCGAGCTATTAGCTGACTGTACAGCATTGAATGATATTTTTCTATCCAAAGGTGCTACTGGGAAATTAATAGAGTGCGAAACCAGAATTGGAGGTCAAATGGTTTCTCGAACACGGAGCGATGGAATAATTATCGCAACTCCAACAGGCTCTACAGCATATGCATTATCAGCAGGTGGGCCAATATTGCATCCAGCATTATCGGCTCTTATCTTCGCTCCAATTTGTCCACACTCCCTAGGGCAAAGGCCGCTTGTATTAGATGACAAAAGTGAAATAGAAATTCGTATAGTAAATCTAGCAGGAGCTCCAGCAAACTTTTTTGTTGATGGCTTATTATCTTTATCATTAAATGGAGATGAAACAATTCGGGTTAAACGATCCAAAAAAATTACTCGACTAGTCCACACTAAATCACATAATCACTATTCAACGCTAAGCGCAAAACTTGGATGGGGCTGAATACACCCGGATCCAAAAATGATCAACTGGCTCGATGTCCGAAATTTTGTTCTAGTTAAACATATAGCCCTAACGTTCGACAGTGGAATGACTGTATTGACTGGCGAAACTGGTGCAGGAAAATCAATAATTGTCGATGCTCTTGCAATCCTTCTAGGTGATCGTACTTCTGGAAACATAGTAAGAGGGGGGACAGAAAATGCTGAAATACAGGCTGGATTTAATCTAACTCACAACTCAACGGCCATAGATTGGTTGACTTTACATTCTTTAAATGATGATGAAGAAGAATGTTCCTTGCGCCGACTCGTATACAAAAATCAACCGTCACGAGGGTTTANAAATGGGCGGCCCGTACCTATTCATTACCTTCAAGAGATAGGTAATTTTCTTGTAGATATACACAGTCAACATGAACATCATCGACTGCTTCGAAGAGATAGTCAGCGGGTAATTTTAGATTCTTATGCTAAAAAGACCGGTTCAGTTGCTAGCTTAGGTCTTTGCTTTACACAACTCACAAATACATATAAACAATTAGAGCAACTGGTGGAGACGATTAAGGATATTGATCTAGAGCAAGAATTGATAAAAAATCAGATTAGTGAGTTGACTATGCTTGAACCTGATCCTGATGAAATTGAAATATTAGAAAATAGGCATAAACGAATTACACATTCTGTTGACTTGGCAGAACAAACATGGGGCGCCATCCAATCGCTCGATGAAACTGAAGATATCTCTGTTTTACAGATAATTAACAAATTATTACAAAATCTTAACAATATTAGCGATCATGATCATCGGCTGGGTGTTATCTGTGATCAACTCCAACATGTCGTGACTGATATAGAAGACATCGTATTAGAACTACGTAAATGGCATTCAGAATATGACACTAATCCAGACGAATTACATGTGCTTCAAGAACGAATCTCCCTATTACACCAGGCCGCCAGAAAATATCGAGTTCAACCAAAAGACTTACTAAAAAAATTAGAAGAATTGAATACGCAACTTGAATCCACAAACTCACAACAAGAAAAAGTCAAGAATCTGAAATATGAAATAACGACTATGGAAAATACTTATGATAGTCTCGCTGAAGAAATAACTCGTGCACGAAAATTGTCCTGCAAAACTCTGGCTACGATCGTCACGAATAATTTAAATGAACTTGGCTTAGCTAATTCTAATTTCGAGATTGACTTGACCCCAATCAAGGAAAGGTATGGGAAATATGGAAACGAAACCGTGAGTTTTTCTATCCGCCCTAATTTGAACTCGGAACCTGGCCCAATTGGAAAAATTGCATCGGGTGGCGAACTGTCTAGAATTAGTCTTGCAATCCAAGTTGCAGTAACTAACAGTGAATCTTCATCCTGTAGTATTTATGATGAGGTAGATGTCGGGATTGGGGGGCGAACCGCAGAGATCGTGGGTAGCAAACTTAAAGAGATAGCTAAGAACAAACAAATTATATGTATAACACACCTACCTCAGGTCGCGGTTCAGGGGCAAAGTCATATGCAGATTAAAAAATTGACCAGTAGAGAATCAGAAATATCTGTCAACGTCCTTGACTTCGATCAACGACTTGAAGAAATTTCGCGAATGCTAGGGGGTGTGGAAATTACTCTTGAAACACGTGCTCACGCAGCTGATATGCTTAAAAGAGCAGGAAATTGATGATTAAAGTAAGAAAAGCTAAGGTTGATGATGTCGACCAAATACATAATCTGTTGCTGCTATACTCAACGACGGGTCAACTGCTGCCTCGATCCCACCAAGAAATTCAGAAAACTTATGATACGTTTTTAATTAGCGAGGAAAACAACATTTTTGCCGGTTGCGCGTCCTTAGAAATTTTTACGACTGACCTCGCTGAGGTCAGAAGCTTGGCAGTCGATCCCAAATTTACTAAATCGGGTCATGGTCGTTTATTGGTAAAAAAAATCGAAGAAGAAGCTAATAGTCGTAGCTTAAAACGTCTTATTGCACTAACGTATGTCCCAAATTTCTTTGAGAAACTTGGCTTTGAGATAACATCAATGGAAAATCTTCCTGAAAAAGTGTTCGGGATCTGCGTCAGATGCCCAAAATTTAACCACTGTGATGAACTCGCGGTAATTAAATATCTCGGTTAACTAGCAACTCACCCTTGCTTTGTCAAAATTAAGTTCATGAAAAAATTGATTATGGCGTTAATTTGTTTTATTTTTTTTAGTGGCTGTTACCAAGGGTACCGAATTAACATTGATCAGGGTAACTCTATTACAATAAAACAATTGGAACAATTGGAACTAGGAATGACTCGCAACGAAGTCCAGTTTTTGATGGGGACTCCTCTAATTAAAGACCCTTTTCACGCAAATCGATGGGATTATATTTATAGTCCCAACGCTACACATGGGTCGCGAGCTAAAAAAAATCATCTTAGTCTATTGTTTTCTGATAATACACTCGTTGAGATAAATGAGTTCAGTGACGAACTTCCGAAGATTGAGAAAAAAGAAGAAAAGGTAACAAGCATATTTGAGAAATTTCTGAAACGCATTCCATTTATAAACTAGGGAACTTAGATTGATTGGCTCTTAATTTCCTTAATTTCTTTGGAGACTCGACCAACGGACGGTAAATCTCTATCCTGTCATTCGGATTGAGTATGGTGTCGAGATTGACTAACTTTGAAAAAATACCCACATTGAGAGAATTTAACTCGAGATAGTCAAATCTTGACAAAAAACCAGAGGTAACAATAGCATCACGCACAGTGCTATCAAGCGGAACCTTCACACAATAACGAAATTGAATGCGAGGTAATGCATAAACAATTTCAATCTCAAACAAGCTTTCGCTCCCCATATAATTCTTTAGCGCGCTCTGCAAACGCATCCACCAAAGTATTTGAAATGTGCTTCAACACGGGTCCCAGTGTTCGATTTTTTAACTTACCAACCAAAGAAAATTTTAGCTCTAGCGCCACACGACAGGCAGATTCATCTAGTTCCGTAAATTTCCAACTTCCGGCCCAATCATCGAACGGCCCATCCACTAATTCCATCTTAATTTCGGTGTCAGAAATAGATGTATTACAGGTCGTAAAAGACATTTTAATCCCATTAAATGACACATCAACACGGGCCGTGACCTCGAGGGGTTTTCGCTCTAGAACAACTGAATCATAACACCAAGGCAAAAATTCCTGATATCTATCAATTTTATCAACCAAGGAATACATTTCAGCACAACTGTAAGGCAAAATTAATGAACGGTTTACTGTATTCACGATATAACTGAGGTAAATTGTAGATAGTAGATTATACTGGGCCAGAAAAAAGAAAGCGGGAAATTGATAAAAAATAATAAGTATAAACAAGCAAATTATGTCTAAATTGTCTCAAAATAAAAATATCATTGCGCAAAACAGGAAAGCTTGGCATGACTATTTCATAGAAGAAGAATTCGAGGCAGGCTTAGTCCTCAAGGGGTGGGAGGTCAAAAGTTTGCGATCCGGTACAGTTCAATTGAGAGAAGGCTATGTTATGGAAAAAAATAGTGAACTCTACTTAGTTGGCGTGCATCTATCACCTCTTAGTACAGTTTCTACATATATCTCGCTTGATCCAACGCGGACTAGAAAGTTGTTGCTGAAAAAACCACAAATTCACAAACTAAAAATAGCATCTGAACAGCAGGGATACACAATTGTCCCCTTAGCACTTCACTGGAAAGCGGGCTATGCCAAAATTAGAATTGGAATAGCAAAAGGCAAGAAACAGCATGATAAAAGAGCCTCAATACGCGCTCGAGAATGGGATCGAGAGAAACAAAGAACACTAAAAAATCAGCTAAATTAAAGGTTACAATTTCTGATAAAATAGGACACTTAGGTATAGGTATGAATTAGGGGGCGACCTGGTTTCGACGTGGATTGCGAAGCCATCGGAGCATGCCGAGGTGCAGAAATCCTCGTAAATCCAACTGCAAACTATTAGTTGCCAACGACGACAACTACGCCCTAGCGGCTTAATCCCCGCTAGCCTCTCACCCAGTTGGTCCGTGGGCTAGGATTCGAGAGGTCATAAAACGCGGACTCGCTCTGTAGTCAGCTCGCGGTCTACAGGGTCAAATACTAGTGGGCTCGTCTATTGTGATCCTGTCTGTTGGAGCGCCATAGACTAGATAAAAAACAGACTAAGCATGTAGGAGCCGGTGAGTAGAGAATTTGCGGACGCGGGTTCGATTCCCGCCGCCTCCACCAATTTCTTATCCCATTAGGCAGCTCTTCTCATTCAGGTAAGTTCAACCGAGCTGATTAGGAAACAATCTTCATCAGTAGTAAAATAGAGGGTAAATAGAAATCCTATCAACACCTGCGGCGACAAATCTACTGTGAACATTCTTGGGGTACACTGCGCATTAAACCAGTTTAACCATGATCCTGGGGCCGCATTAATTTCTAGGGGCAATCTTATAGCAGTGTGTGAGGAAGAAAGATTTAGTCGAACAAAATCATCACGTGCGCAGTTTCCTTACTTTAGCATCCAAAGTGTCCTTAGAGAAGGTGGATTAACTATCCGAGATATAGATATTCTCGTGACAACTGGGAACACCAAAAAATCTATTCTAGGCCGGTATATAGAACAACTATTTTGTCATTACTTCGGTTCTTGTCCGGAGTTGCGTTTTGTGGATCACCAAGATTCTCATCTTGCTTCTGCATTCTTTTATTCAAAGTATTCGGAAGCTATGTGTATTTCGTACGATGGCATCGGAGATGGCTTAAGCGGCAAACTCGCAGTCGGTCGTGGAAATCAAATAACAACGCTGGAAAACTTAACAATCGATCAATCGCTTGGGCATTTCTATTCTGCAATGACAGCCTTTCTAGGATTTAGGCCATTAGAGGATGAGTACAAAGTGATGGGCTTGGCAAGCTACGGCCAATACCAAATTAACTTGGATCAATTCATTCAATTTACCGACACAGATTATAGAATTAACACGGAGCTATTTAACAACAAAGATCCTTTGATATCACTTGACCAGCCACTGTACAACAAGAACTGGTTTCCGATTTTAGGTCAACCCCGATTGATGGGAGATCCCATAGAGCAAAGACACAAAAATATTGCTTATGCCGCTCAGAAATGTTTGGAGAGGGCTATTGTTATATTAGTAGAAAGACTACATCGCTACACGAAGTTAAATAGTTTATGTCTTAGTGGCGGGGTCGGTTTAAACTGCTCCGCTAATAAGGTAGTTGGCGAATTACCGTTTATCAATCATCTTTTCGTACAGCCTGCTTCATCTGATCGTGGCTTGCCACTAGGATCTGCCTTAATAGAAGCAATGAATACTGTAGAGGGTGTTACTGTTCCAAACCATGTCTATTTTGGACCGACTTATACAGATTTAGATCATAGAAACACCCTTGACGTATCAGGTTTGAAATATCAGAGGCTAGAGAATCCCTCTTTAACTGGAGCGAAGTTACTTGCAGAGGGCAAAATAATTGCTTGGTACCAGGGTCGGTCGGAGTTTGGTCCACGAGCACTTGGCAATCGATCAATCCTCGCAGATCCCAGACGATCCTCGACAAGAGATGCTATAAATGCGAGGATTAAGTTTCGAGAGGAATTTAGACCGTTTGCCCCCGCCATTTTAGAAGAGGAAGCACAAACTATATTCTATATAAATAATCCTTCACCATACATGACATCAACATTTTCTGTTCGACCATCCTGGATCGAAAAACTTGGCGCAGTTACCCACGTGGATGGCACAGCAAGAGTTCAAACAGTTCATAAAGATGTAAACCCACGATTCTACAATTTGATTAACGAATTTGGAAATTTAACAGGGGTTCCTGTAGTATTGAATACTAGCTTTAATGCCAGAGGGGAACCAATTGTCGAAACACCGGCTAATGCACTGGCAACATTTTACTCGGTGGGCTTGGATGCGTTAATTTTGGGTGACTATTTAGTTCTAAAATAGTAAAAAGACTAAAAAGGACTACCTATAATAGGCTCATTTTTAAGAAACTAGCAATATTGATTATGAAGTGGGAAATCCAAAGTAAATCAGCTCTATTTTCAAAGCGCCAAAACGACATTTTTGAAGTCAGCAATAGTGATCTCAATCTTATTCGTAACAGCAAAGAATCTGATAATAGATTTTGCAACCGCCTCTGTTTACACGCAGATGGTGACGCACCTCTTCAACAGATGATAATTTCACATAAAAAAGATACATACATACCACCTCATCGAGTGAACAAGTCGGGAGAGGGTTCTTATCTAGTCCTAGAGGGGGCACTAGTTTTATCAACATTTTCTGATTCGGGAACCCAAGAACAAACTATTCAATTAAGTAGTTTCGACAAAAATGAAATGTTTTTGTTCTGGCTTCCTTCTAACAAATTTCGAGCTCAAATCTTTTTGGAAGACACTATATTCATTGAGACTCGGCTAGGCCCGTTTCGGGAATCCGAAAAGGAAATAGCTGACTGGGCTCCTAGCAAAGAAAACATTGAATTGACTGAGAGTTAAATTCGTTCTCCCTCTCACAGCATAGTGGAAGAGATAAAATTGGATTCAACTGTACCGTATGTAGTTGTGAGGCATGACACAGTCTGTCGTATTTGTGGTTCAGATCAGATAGACACTTTATTTGAGCTAAGGGCTACACCTCTAGAAGACCTATTTCTTCCTATCGATAAGGTAGCTGAATCTAAAAATAGATACCCATTAGAACTTGCAATGTGTTCAAAATGCAACTATTTACACCTTCCTCATATTGTTGAGCCAAAGCACAGCTACGAGCACTACCTCTATGTAACCGAAAGCACGGTTGGTCTACCAGAACATTATTTGCGATATGCTGAAACTGCTTTAGGATACTTCAGAAACAACAAGGAAATATTTGCGGTCGATTTAGGTAGTAACGATGGCACAATGTTAAGAGCCTTTGAAAAAGTTGGTGTCAAAACAACCTTAGGCATCGAGCCAAATCAACGAATAGCCCACTTAGCAAATCAAATAGCTCCCACTTGGGCTACGTATTTCGATGAAACTTGTGCGTTGAAGATTGAATCATGCTATGGAAAACCACAACTAATTACTGCGAATTATATGCTAGCGAATGTAGATGATGTTGGTGAATTCTTGGAGAATGTTACCAAATTGCTAAGCCCAGATGGAGTCTTTGTCGTTGAAACAGGATATCATCCCGAACAAATGAAGAAATTCATGTTTGACTATATATACCATGAGCACTATTCGTACTTCTCTGTTCAAACTTTAAAATATCTTTTCAATATTAAAAATTTACAAATATTGAATGTCGAACTTTTCCCCCCAAAAGGTGGTTCTATTCGAATTACCGCCCAACATCGATCAGGCCCACGCTCGGCTTCTCCCGACTTAGAAGCATTTATTGAGTATGAGGAAAATCACCATGTACATCATCCTAGTAAATACCACACTTATTTTCATGAACTGGAGAAAAAAAAGGACGAGTTAACCGCTATATTAGATCGTGTACAAAATTCTAATGAATCTATAGTAGGCTACGGTGCATCTCATAGTACAACCACCCTCATTCACCAATTTGAATTAGCGAAATATATAGATAGTATTGTCGATGATAATATAGCTAAACAAAACACATATTCACCGGGTTACCATATACCGGTAAAGTCGCCAACAACTTTGAAACAAAAAAATCCAGATTGGGTGCTTATCCTAGGCTGGCAACATACAGATGTTATCTGCAACCGAATTGTTGACCTCCTCGGAAACCAACAAAAAGTGATTGTTCCTTTGCCAAATCCTAAGATTTATTCAAACCTGACATTGGTCTCACAATAGGTACGACAAATCTATGATTTCAATTATTACTGGCGGTATCTCGGGCATTGGCTCAGTAATAGCTACTACGCTACGCACCCGTGGAGATGAGGTGTATACAGTCTCTAGAAGGAAAATTGAAGACGATAATCACATATCGGCAGATCTCTCAACTCAGGAAGGAATTAAAATTCTATCCTCCAAATTTAAAGATACGTTGATAGATAACTTAATCTTTGCGCACAGGTATCGTGGAACAGACGCGATGGAAGAATTTCAATTAACTGTAAAATCTGTAAATGATTTGATCTGGGGAATTGAACAGTTATTCAATTTTCACGGATCTATTATTATCTTGGGATCTAAAGCTAGCAATTTAGTTTTTTCAGAACAGCCTTATTCATACCATGCAACCCGTGGAGCCCTTCAAAGTATGACGAGTTATTACGCTGTAAATTTAGGGAAAAAAGGCATTAGATGTAATTGTGTTATTCCAGGAGTAGTCACAAAACCAGAAAACACGAGATATTTTGAAGATGAATCGAACTCATTCAAAACAATACTAGAGGACATCACTCCGATGGGTAGGTTGAGCAAGTCGGAGGATGTGTCATATCTCATCAGGTTTCTATGCAGCCAAGATGCCCAAAATATAACTGGGCAATGTATCACTGTCGACGGCGGTTTATCTTTAGTGTCACAGGAAGACATTGGACGCGAAACTTTTGTGATGGATGACGATCTATGACGTGCTATAAATTCACTCAGTGACTTGCCCAGAAAGGTTAGAACGTCTCAATGGGTAAACCAAAGATAAGGTGGTTAGTATCTTTACTCATCATTCTTAACATACCTCTAGTATTATTTCTTCGCGCCTGTGATCTTTTTGGTTTGCGATTTAGATTCGGTGAAATACGGACTCATGTACTTGGTCATTTTGTATTCGACATCGAATATTATCTGCGTAAGAAAAAACTAGTTAACTCAAAGTCAATTGATCTTTTTTTTATTACAGGCGATACGTCTAATATCCAGTGGCTAAAAATGGTCAAAAGAAAGGTGTTTATATCACCAGTGGTCGAGATTCTTTTTCGAGCTAATGCGCTATTGCCAAACTATAAAACTTATCAAATTGAAAAAATACCAGAAAGAGTATCTAGTCGGGACTATGATGGCATTTTCGAACGAACCGAACTAGAGATAGCCTTTACACCTGAAGAAAATGATAAGGGGAAAATTTTTCTACGGAATTTAGGGATAGAGAGTACCGATAAATTTATTTGTCTAATGGTAAGGGACGCGGCGTATAAAAACTCACTATCTGAAAAAAGAGATTGGTCATATCATAACTACAGAGATTCAAACATCAATACCTATGTAGAAGCAATTAATGCCCTTGCTGACAAAGGGTATTGGGTGTTTCGTATGGGTAAACTCGTTATCGATCCATTAAATACATTACATGCAAAAATTATCGATTATGCTTCTAGTGACTTGCGTAACGATTTTATGGATATATGGTTGAGCGCTAATTGCTCGATGTGTATTTCGACGGGATTCGGATTGGATGAAGTCCCTGGTATAAATGACATACCAACAGTTTTTGTTAATCTGCTACCGTTGCAACACATCCCGCTATACAAATTCAGCCTAACCCACCCAAAACGACTAATATGGCGTGAAACGGGAGATCTCCTAAACATTGATGAATATATGCAACATTCGTATATATCATCAGGTGAATATGAAGCAGCAGGTATAAGAATTGTCGATTTGACTTCAGAAGAAATTAACAAAACCGTTATGGAAATGGAATCAGTCCTAAGAGGAGAGCGCTTACTTTCTGACGCTCAGCTTCACTACCAAGAACAATTGATACAGAGCATTTTTGATTTAGATAAGGAAAAAAAAAGAAGGTATCAATATCATCTAGATAAGCGTGCCGGCATCGCATCCATGTTCCTAGACCAGCATTTAGCGGGTAATAGAAAAAAATAGTTGCTGTCCATTGATCCGGTATGCATCTATCGCCGATTGCCCCTCTTGACCTATTAACCAGTCAATAAGAGCTTGGCCTTCAGAACCTTTTACGTGTAAATACCTTTTCGGGTTAACCAATATCGCACTATATTCGTTCAGCAAATCATTGGTTCTTTGAAAAAGGATTTTATGACCTCTTTTATTTCTAAAATTTATCCATGTGCCCCGATCTGATAGGATGTAAGCATCATTATTCACTGCTATATTCAAAGCAGCTCCCATACCCGATCCGGTTTCCATATACCAATCAGAATTGCTGATATTATTGTTATCTAAAGAAACTGTCTCCCACAAACGAATTTCTCTTTTGTGTGTCCCAGAATCATCTCCACGCGATACAAAAGATGATTGTGTTTCCCATATTTTAGAAAATGCACTAGAAGCTGTTGTCGTCTTACGAATCGCCGCTGGATCGTGAGGCGGCCCTATGATGACAAAATCGTTATACATGATTGGAATCCGCTCCACTCCAAAACCGCTTTGTACAAATTCTTCCTCATCTAGCTTTGAATGGACAAGGACCACATCTGCATCGCCATTCTTTGCGTTCCTTAAAGCTTGGCCTGTTCCACTCGATATTACCTTTACATCAATGCCAGTCGTCTTTGTGAATTTGGGAATTATATTGTCCAGAAGTCCTGAATTCACTGTCGATGTTGTTGATTGCAGTAATAAGATTCGCTCCCCAGCATTAGCATACCCAAAAAATGCTAGCCATATAAAAATGATTCCTAGCCCTTTATGAAGAAAGCGCTTAAGTCGCTTATCGTTAATCATTTTGACTCGTTCGTTAGACAAAATTCTTCTTCTTGTTCCACAGGCTAATCTTTAGGGTATTAGTAAAATATGCTACTTTATTTTGCTAGCTTTCAGCTATCCAGAGAAGTAGCGAGTTAAATTTATAATAAATATTGCATCTTATTCTATAATTAGACAAATCCTCATTATAATTATTCCTTCCATGAACCGTAAAACCTTATCTTAAAAACATTTTCAAAACTATCGTCCAAGATAAATAGATTATCTTAGTACTTGTTTGTTACCCTTTTAGCCATGAATAAACAGAATCCAATTCTAATCGACGCATCACAATTGAATTCCCAGATAGGGAATTCTAACCTTCAAATAATCAATCTTTGCAGCTCTCCTGAATATAACAATCTACTGTTACCACGCTCAATGTGGTTAGATCATAGAGACCTATACAACCATCATACACCCACACCTGGATTGGTCCCGCCAACCAACAATTTAAAAGAATTAATGTCTCGTATCGGACTCAGAAAAGAATTACAGGTTATTGCCTACGATGACGAAGGCGGCGGGCATGCATCCCGCCTTGTCTGGTTACTGCACCTAATCAACCATCGCTATGCAGCAGTTTTGAATGGCGGAATCCACAATTGGATAGCGGAGGGACTCCAAACTTCTCCAAAAGACACTATCGCAACACGAATTGACTATGATGAAATAAATAGAGATGAGTCAGTAATCGCCAACAAAAAATACATCATTGATCGACTTGACGATCCGGAAATAATCCTACTTGATGCTCGCACATCTAAGGAATATTCGGGTCAAAAGTTATTTTCAACACGTGGTGGCCATATACCCGGTGCGATCAATCTTAACTGGATAGAATCAATCGATCGCAAACGCAATTTTCGATTGAAAAAAACGAGTGAACTAGAAACTATATTAGATGATAAAAATATTTCAAAAGATAAAGAAATAATTGTTTATTGCCAAACGCATCATCGTTCTGCTCATAGCTGGGTAATGCTAAAATATCTAAACTATCCCAAGGTGAGAGGATATGCCGGCTCATGGTCGGAATGGGGCAATGATTTAAATACACCAATACATCAGTAATGACAAATCCAATTGATACTGCAATCAACAAAAAAACTATTTAAACCATCATAATTTCTAATTCATAGGTAAAAAGAAAGGATACAAATACCAATGAAAAATAATTTTTTTAAAACTGAAAATGAATGGCGCGAACAATTAACACCAGAACAATTCAAAGTTTGTCGCCTCAAAGCAACTGAGTCACCCTTCAGTGGTGCATTTTATAACTGCACTGAACATGGAAATTATTCATGCGTTTGCTGTGAAAATATTCTGTTCACTTCAATAGACAAGTTTGATTCTGGAAGTGGATGGCCAAGTTTCATGCAACCATATTCTGAAGATGCGATCAGCTTCGAAACCGATGATGCCTATGGAATGCATCGCGTAGAAGTACTTTGCTCAAAGTGTAATTCCCATCTAGGGCATATATTTGATGATGGCCCTCAACCATCTGGGAAACGGTACTGTATTAATTCTATTTCTTTGAAATTTAATAAATCTAAAATTTCAGACTAACGAGTCCGGGGTTCCACTAATGGCACTTGAATTTGATCACCCTGATGCGGCACCTGAGATCTTAAGGAGGGGTTATAACGAGTCATAATCCAAACTGGTAGATCAAATTTTCTTGATATAGCCCACAAACTATCGCCTCTCAATGCGGTGTAAGGATATACGTCCACCACCTTGAAGGTTTGACGAAATTCTTCCACTAGCATTCGGTGATAATCTTGGCGTTCTCGCTGAAAAGTATCTAACTGTTTTTCTGAAGTGATAGGAAGAAGTAGTACATCTCCGATATATAAAGATTCGCTAGACATATCGTGATTTAGCTGCCTTATCATGTCCAAATCAGTAATCATTAACCAGTCAGCATAGTGCTCCAATGTTTCTGTTGCTTCTGCATTGATTCTAAATATCTTTTTTCCATTAATGTCGGCTACCTGAACACTAAAATCAAACGTCTGATCTAATGGACTCAAACCGAGAGGATGTTGATATTTTTCAGCCCATACTCCTGGTATCACTAATTTTTGCTCCGGCAAAATGACATCTTCATTTCCAAGTTTATTAAAGAGGATTAGTTGCTCACATTTAATGCCATACTGATTAGCTATACCGCAAGCTGTTTCACCCTGACGAACTACATGCTCCAAATCTCCGCCACCTTCTGAAACGATTTTTGACCCGTTAAATTGTGGTATGCGTAAAGCCTGACCTGGAAAAATTAAAGAACCTAAATTTAATCCATTTGTTTCCAGTAAAATTTTACAAGTTATGCCGTATTTGGAAGCAATTACGCATACAGTGTCATCCTGACGGACAACATATGACTGATACTGATCTTTTTGTTGAACCGAAGCTGGAATCAGTAGATATTGATTGACCTTCAAGATGGATTTACGAGCAAGATTGTTAGCCGATAAAAGTGCATCACAAGCAACTCCAAATTTATGAGCTATACTGCATGCCGAGTCACCCTTACGAACACGATATCCTCCTGGATCTCGAACTAAAGGTTGTTCGCGGTCTAGATTTTTTGGGATTTCAAGTCTCTGACCAATCTGTATAGTTGCGCTCGCGTCAAGGCGATTTAGCTCAATTAAATCCAGACAACGCACTTGGAAAGCATTAGCGACACCGCATGCGGTATCACCATTTTTTACAATATAGCGTGAAAACAAAGATTTGTCTGATTCTGGTGTCATTCTTGATAAGGTTGTTATTTGATCTTTCCAGCTTCGATTATCTCGTGGAAGGCGTAACCTATAATCCGTGGGAATAAGGCGCCATTCCTGCCATACAAAACGCGTTAAAGCCGGATTATATTGACGTAAATCGGCTCTACTAATACCAAAGACAGTTTCAACTCTCTTTAGCGATACGGGCGTAGTTAATAATAATGTCTGATAGTCAATAGGTTTTATTTGATCTCTTTGACCGAAATATCGATTAGCATTTTTGGCTACATGTCTAGCAGCTAAAAAAGTTGCGTAAAAGTTTTTCACTGCTACCTGAAAACTTGGCGATTCATAGTTATCTAAAACAAGCGAGTAATCTGGCCCATGCTTCACAATAGCCCGGCGCATTCCGTTCACTCCGTAATTATAGGAAGTTATGACGAACGGGCTAACATCACTTGAGGTTGCTTCCGGCAAGATTTTTTTTGAAGCACTCATAAGAGAAACATAGCTTTTTGAAAGATATGCTGCTGCCGCATAGGTAGCCAATTCTGGATCCAACCGTTCGTCCACTGTCGCAGTCAAATTTAGTCCGAGCTCTTTAGCAGTGCCAGGCATAATTTGCCATAAACCCGCAGCTCCAAGTCGAGAGTACGCAGCTGGGTCATAAAAGGATTCGACTAACGGAAGATATTGGATATCAGATGGTAATCCTGCTCGACTTAAAACATTCCTCACTAAGGCCCCATATAGATCATATCTTTTTAATGCTTGGTAAAACCGATCTCGGTTGCCGCTTTGGCAGCGTATTCCATCGATCGCATCTTTTATAATAGCTACTGATCTCTTCGGGAATAGAGCAAGTAACGCCCTATCTTCAGAATTTGAAATTCGAATACCCGCGTCTATGTCATCCGCCAAATTTTTAAGTTTTTTTCTTATTTCCACTTTGTGCCGCTCAACAACATCAGAAACTTTTTTTCCTCCACAACTCTCACCCGACAGTACTCGGTAAACCCGCTCCGGATTAGTTTTATCATGCAAAATAGCGTCAGTGCTTACCCATCGACTGTAAACGTCTATCCAAAAATCCACACGAGGCCAAATATCCTTAGGGCACGGTATAGCGAGTGTGCACTCAAGCCTATGATTATTGACTCGCTGAGCTGTAACTTCTTGAAAACTATCTAATACAAAAAATGACAAAAAAACAAGAATACCGGCAATGAATTTGTAAAACATCTTATACTTAGATTTAATCACTACGTTGATATTTCACAATAAGAATTCGCCGTGTTAATAAAAGCCAAATAATTACTAGCAATATGGCCAAAAAAATGGTGCGTCAACACCTTTTCTGATAGGAGTTCAAAATACTTATTTCGCCATAAAAATCTATTTCTATTGATAAAATCATCCTAATTAAGTAAGAAATTAAGAAGTCTTTTGTTAGACTTTACGATATTAGAGCAGTTTGGGAATTTTATCGCAAAAATACATTGATCTATTAATTCCGTTTAAATTCGCTTATAACTTTTCTTACCATGACTATAATTCAACAAGAAGACTTAATCGTTAGCATTGCTGATAGCCTACAGTACATCTCCTTCTATCATCCGCCTGATTTTGTTCGTGCTATGGCAGATGCTTATCAACGTGAGCAGTCAAATGCTGCACGAAACGCTATGGCACAGATCCTAACAAATTCCCGAATGGCATCAGAAGGCCATCGACCTATATGTCAAGACACTGGCATTGTTGTTGTTTTCGTTAAAATTGGCATGGAAATCCGATTCAATGCCAATCTCACGCTCCAAGAAATGATCGATGAGGGAGTTCGGCGCGCATGGAACCATAAAGAAAATCCACTTCGCGCGTCAGTAGTGGCGCCAGCATTTGGCGAAAGACAGAATACCCAAGACAATACTCCCGCTGTGGTACATACTGAATTTGTTCGAGGAGATAAAATCGAATTTGTAATTGCAGCAAAAGGTGGTGGCTCGGAAAATAAAGCAAAATTAAAAATTTTGAATCCAAGCGACGATATCGTTGAGTGGGTCATAAACACGGTATCTGACCTTGGAGCTGGTTGGTGCCCACCAGGAATTCTTGGGCTAGGCGTTGGTGGTACTCCGGAAAAAGCTCTGCTTCTCGCAAAAGAATCTTTGATGTCTCCTATTGATATCGGAGAAATTATCGATAGGGGCGCTATCACTGAAGTCGAAAAATTGCGTATCGAAATCTATGAAAAAGTAAATGCTCTCGGTATTGGTGCTCAGGGACTCGGTGGCCTAACGACCGTACTAGACGTTAAGTTATTGGAATATCCAACTCATGCCGCATCTTTGCCAGTTGCTCTAATTCCGAACTGTGCAGCTACTCGCCATATACATTTCAGCCTCGATGGTTCAGGCCCGATTAAGCTTGAACCTCCACCACCCGATATATGGCCAAAATTAACAGTACAAAATAACGACCAGAGTCGGAGGATCAATCTGGACGCTATAAACCATGATGACATCAGAGATTGGAAGCCAGGAGAAACACTTTTGCTATCAGGAACAATTCTTACTGGTCGTGATGCCGCACATAAAAGATTATGTAAGTTGTTGGAAGCCGGATTACCGCTACCTGATGGGGTTGATTTTACAAATCGGTTCATCTACTACGTTGGGCCTGTAGATCCTGTGGGAGATGAAATAGTTGGACCAGCTGGGCCAACTACAGCATCCCGGATGGATAAATTTACTAATACGATGCTTGAAAAAACGCAGCTAATTGGAATGATAGGTAAAGGAGAACGAGGATCAGAAACCATTGAGTCCATTCGAAAATATCAATCGGTCTATCTGATAGCGGTGGGGGGTGCCGCTTACCTAGTTTCGAAAGCAATCAAGTCTGCTAAATTGATCGCATTTGAAGACCTTGGAATGGAAGCCATTTATGAATTTGAGGTTAAAGACATGCCTGTCACGGTTGCAATCGATGTTCATGGAGAATCACTTCACTCCATAGGGCCAAAAATCTGGAAAAAAAACATTAGCAATGTCGCAGTTACCATAAATTAATTCAATTATAAAACGCATAGGTTTATACATGCCCATAATCCAGGATTACCCAGAACCTGATCTCAACCGAAAGCCCCTTAAGATAGAAGAACTCACTCAGGATCCTATCGCGCAATTTGACAATTGGTTAAAGAACGCTTATCAAGAAAAATACCCGTTACCAAATGCAATGTCTCTAGCTACCGCATCTAGCGAGAGCATTCCTACAGTCAGAACTGTACTGCTAAAAAACTACGACAAAAAAGGTTTCGTGTTCTATACAAACTATGGCAGTCGAAAGGCTCGACAAATTAGTGAAAATGCAAAGGCTTCGCTCTTATTTCCTTGGATTCAGCTAGGCCGGCAGATCACTATTTTTGGAAATGTCGAAAAAATCTCGCGAAAAGAATCATTAGATTACTTCCACTCTCGACCGCGAGGTAGTCAGCTAGGCGCATGGGCATCAGGACAAAGTGACATTATCTCGTCACGTAAAATCCTCGAGGAGAATTTCTCCGAAATTGAATTACGTTTCTTCGATGAGGAAGTACCTCTCCCAGACTTCTGGGGTGGTTATCGAGTACTTCCTGATAGTATAGAATTCTGGCAAAACAGAGCGGATCGCATGCATGATCGGTTCATATATAATCGGACGAAGAATGGCGAGTGGACTATCGATCGGCTAGCACCATAATATATATTTTCAAAACCCCTTAATTAAACTGGAAACATACTTCTTTCTTGGTAACCGAATCGGATAAACTTTTCTTATTGCTCGGTCTATCTCGTCTGAAATATGATCGTGAAAAGGGGTTTTTTTACTGGCCATCTTCTAAATTATCCGTGAAACCAAAAAGTAAAACCGATTGCTTATGTTAGGGAAATTCTTTAGGGAGTAACATCTGCGCACGCTCTCTAGCTCCTTCGCAACCTACAGGCTCGATTGCTAGACGATCAATTAATCCTAATACGGCGACGGAAGTTCCACCAGTAACATATGCAGATCCAAGTTTAATTAACTTTTCAACTAGATCACTCCCCTCAGGGTCAGATTCAACTTTGGGACTCAGAAGTGTACCGCCAATTCGATAAAACGGTTGGTAAATGGCTGAAAGCCCGGACTGCTCAATTATCGTTGTTGCCGAAAGCCCTAAGCCACGAGCCTTAGACCGAACTGATAGGCTAAGCGATTCATCTGCCAAACTAAGATCGCCAAACCCAACCAGTCGAAACTCTTTTGCCTTTATTGCTATTGTATGATCGGGAGGAGGTTGCGCAATGCCTACGCCATCTTTGATATGCATACCTATAACTCCGCACTCTATATCAAAATACTTTTCACGACGACCCCAAGGACTTACATCACGGAGAATCTGCTCTACAATATTGATTGGTGAAGTGGTAAAAAGTTCCATCCCTCCTCTTAGAAATCGGGCTTGATCAACATCTAAGTACAAAAAACCGTTCCCCTGCTCAACAATCTGATGCAGAGAATCACCTACTCCTTGAATACCACCTTTAAGATCTACCTGACCAGTAATATCACGCACAGTCGCCCGAGTCACAGGCAATAAAGCAAGATCTATGTCATCCCAGTTGTATCGATACACCGCATTAAAAGGAGATGATCTCGTGTCTAGTATCAAAACCAGATCTAAATCACCACCAAAAGCATTAGATCTAGAACGGGCATCAACGATTCCATTTTCAGAAGTTACTTTACCGATCAATTTTCTCAAATCGTAGTTTCGACGTAAAAACCGATCCACGGTGAATTCAATTCTGACATCATTGCTGATAGCCCAATTTACAGGTAACGCTTCCTCACTAAATAAGAATTGTTTTTTTGGCGGCGGAAATAATTCATTAAGATTGAGATAACTAGATTTGATCTCCCCCAATACTTTAGATCTACCTTCAGAAGTTCTTCTTTTTCGATATTCGATATTTCCTGAAAGCATGTTATCACCAATCTGAAAATCAAAATTTTCTAAAGAAAAATTGTCTTTAGTCAACCTGATCTTTGTCGTGCCTTGAAAAGATTCAAGGTCTGCAATCTGCACAGACTTTAACGCCATGAAATCGGATAATGAATCTGTTATAAATGATAGATCTGCTGAAATTTGTCTCGAACTGATCTCAGAAATACTTCCCTCAACATTAAAAATATCCACCTTTTTTGATTCTAGATCTAATACGATTGCTGCTAATTCGTTATCACTCGCTAAACGACTTAATGAGCCCTTTAACCGAACATCACCTAATTGGTTAAGACTTTTCCAAAATCCTGTGTTATACCGGGAGGATGCTGATAAGATAGTGTCGTAAGATAAATCAAATCCAAAAAGGCCATCGAGGATCGTCATTTCTCCATCAATTTTTAAATCTATTTCATTGGTAATTAGGCCTATTTGGAGATCAAATAACTCATCACGATTATCTGAAGGACGAACGTGAATTGTAATTTCTCCAGGTTCAGGATAGGACATGCCCAAGCCAAATATATCTACAAATTGGCCAATATCATTTATATTTAATTGTAGCGACCAATCTGCGTTACCAGAATAACCTAACTTTGGTAACCTACCTGAAAAATGTCCCTGGACTTTCTGATCCAGAATATCCAGATCCAGATTTGACGCGAGTATAGTGCCATCATCGATAGTAATTGACCCAGTCGCCCCACTAACAAAATCTAAATCAAATAGTGCTTTCCGATCCCATATACCTACTAAATCTGTCACTTCTGCATTGTTTATTTTAAAATCGATACTTAGCCTCGGCATCCTACCCAAAGCACTGACATCACCCGTTCCTTGGAAAGACAGTGTGGGTGCGTCTGCAAAAAAAGTCAGGTTATCGATCTGAAAATCGTTTCCATTTCGAATTAATATGCCAGAAGCATTACCCGAACCTTCAATTGGTATTTCATAATCTAACAGCGAAAGAAAAGACTGCAGCTGCTTTGTTTGAGTTTCAAATTTTAGCTTGAACTTAGGGTTTTTACCCAAAGCACTGACATCACCCGTTGCGCTCACTATAAAGTCTGGGGATGTTGAGATGAAATTTACATCCCGAAGCTGTAAATCTTCTCCTAATTTTCCATCTAGCTTCGCATTAACGTTAGTCACACCATTTAGGGTTGTGAAATTTGAACCAAGGAAATTTAAAAAATCGAAGGACTCACTAGATGCATGCAAGTCGAATGAAGCAAGGTTGCGCCTGAAAACATCACGAATCTCGCCCGTAAAATCAATGGCAAGATCTGATCCAGTCAGATTGCCTATTATTCTATTGTAGGCAATACTCGTCCAACTACCTTCGAGCTTACCGTTCATCTCCAACGAATTAAACTCTATACCCAAATTAAGATCGAGACTTTGCGCAAGCTCAGAAATATTTTGTCCATACATACTACACTTTAAACTAAACAATCCTTCGGCATCAAAAATCTCCGCAATAGTTCCTGTTACCTCTCCTTGAATTGCCCCCATGACGTATCTAAGTGATAGTAAGATCGGTTCCTCAAATGGATCCGATACATTGTTAATCACTCCATGTATCCGTAAGATCTCCTGCTTGAAAGGTATCTCTGTCGTAATTTTCGCTGTCCTTTTATCAGAATCTATTTCAAGAGCTACATCCTGTATTTGAATCAACTCTTGACTATCAGATCCATCATTCAAAAATTGCAACACTGCATTACTAATATTGACACGAAGAGGTATAAACAGAGGATAAATTGAGTTCTTTAACTTACCGCTATTGGTTCTAAGGAAATCTCTGAATGGAGAAACAGTCTCAACAGAACTTTCAATCCTTAATTCATCTATTGTTAACTGGTCTAGCAAGGATGTTTGGGATAAAAAATTGGTCAGGTCAAAACTTGCAGTAATACTACCTGCATACAAAAGTGGTTTATCAAAACCCTCTCCAGAATAAATTGTAACCTCGGTTAGCTTAAAGTTAGGTTTAGGGAAAATTTTTAATATGATTTCCCCATCAATTGAAATGTTCTGTGAAACGAGAGAACTAACCCCTTTTTCAACATTATCTCGGTAACGATCCCAGTCCAAAAAATGCGCGATCGCTATTAAGATGCCGCCCACGAGAAGCACAACCATTATGGTCGCTGCGAATATTTTGTATAACTTTAACAAGATTTATCTCGACAAATTTTGTAAATCATCCTTATTATATGCAAGCTTTAGAAAAACTGAATCGTAACTGAAATCTACAAGTTGAAACGGATAACTGCAATGCAAAATAATTACGTTAACACCCCAAATACTCACCAAAAACCGAGCAATAAAGTCAAACGGCTAGAGAAATCGTTGCGACGCAAAGTGGGGCAAGCTATACAAGATTATAATATGATAGAGGAAGGTGATCATGTGATGGTGTGTGTATCAGGAGGAAAAGATTCTTTTGTCATGCTCGATCTTCTTACAAAGTTGCGTCAAAAAGCGCCCGTAAACTTTCAAATCACTGCCATGAACTTGGATCAAAATCATCCTGGCTTCCCTTCTCACATTCTAGAAAAATACCTTAAGGGATTAGGGATACCCTATCGAATGGTAAGGCGCGATACATACAAGGTAGTTAAGCGTGTGGTTCCTGAAGGCAAAACAATGTGTGGTCTATGCTCCCGATTAAGGAGAGGTATACTGTATAGTTTTGCAAAAGAAGAAGGAATGAATAAGATAGCACTCGGTCACCATAAAGATGATATAGTGGAAACGCTATTTTTAAATATGTTTCATGGAGGAACTCTAAAAGCGATGCCACCGAAGCTTCTTAGTGACGATGGCGACCATATTGTAATTAGACCTCTTTCTTACTGTCGTGAAAAAGATATTGCCCAATACGCCCAGGTTCGAGAATTTCCACTAATACCATGCGATCTATGTGGATCGCAGGATCATCTGCAGAGAAAAGCAATAAAAAGAATGCTTATTGCATGGGATGAAAAATATCCTGGGCGAACAAATTCAATCTTTCGTAGCATTAGCCACGTTGCACCGAGCCAATTAGCAGATTCCAATCTGTATGATTTTGCAAGTATTGGCAACAAAGACTCTGTTTCGCGCTCAAAAAGTTGGTTACCAGAAAGGTCAGAAAATATATCTTCTGTATAGGTGTGTTTAATTATTGTCAACTGAGCTATGTCACTAAGTTCGGTGCTAATTCGATTTTACAATTCTCGCGTCATACTAAATTCAATTTTAGGCCATCGCTCTGAAATAAGATGTAAGTTAGCAATGTTCGGAGCAATATAGGTTAATGCGCCACTTGCGTCTAATGCTAAATTACTCTTGACTAACTTTGTAAACTCTTCAAGATCTGAAGCATGGTCACTGATTATCCATCGCGCCGTAGCTACCGCAATCGATTCAAATCGACAATCTACTCCATATTCATGCTCCAAACGATGGGCGACTACATCAAATTGGAGCACACCAACAGCGCCAAGAATGATTTCATTATTTGATAAGGGACGAAATACTTGCGCTGCGCCCTCTTCACTCAATTGGTCCAACCCTTTATTCAACGCTTTGGCTCGAAGAGGATCCACCAACCTCACTCTCCGAAAAAGATCTGGGGCAAAATTTGGGATACCTGTAAACTTAAGTGCTTCGCCCTCTGTAAACGTATCTCCGATTTGGATTTTTCCATGATTATGGAGTCCGATTATATCCCCGGCACACGCCATATTCACAGCTTCCCGCCGAGACGCTAAGAAGGTAATCGCATTGTGAACTAAGGTAGATTTCTCTGTTCTTACCTGAAAAATACGCATACCTTTTCGATATCTTCCAGACGTTATTCTTAAAAAAGCTACGCGATCGTGATGCGACGGATCCATATTTGCCTGCACCTTAAAAACAAATCCTGTAAACGGAGTTTCCGAACTATCAACGATTCTTGATTCGGTAGTTCTTGTTCCAGGCTGTGGAGCATATCTAACAAATGAATCTATTAGCTCCTCGGTACCCTCCCCACTCAAGGCAGAACCAAAATAAACTGGCGTCAAAACTCCCGAAAGATACTTTTCAACACTAAAAATATTTCCAGCTTCTCGGATTAGTTCTATTTCTTCTCGTAAGGCTGCGGTATCCGCTCCAATAATTTCATCTAATTCTGGATTTTGTAATCCTACAATTATTTTTTCATCCGGCCGCTCTCCTGCATTATTAGACCCTTTAGAATATAAATGTATTGAATCATCAAATATCCTATAAAGACCGAGGAAATGTCGACCACTGCCAATTGGCCAAGTCATAGGAGCACATGCAATGCCTAGTACAGATTCGATCTCGTCCATTACTTCCATTGGATCTCTCCCATCACGATCCAACTTATTAACGAAGGTCATTATAGGAGTATCACGTAAGCGACATACATCCATCAATTTAATTGTTCTAGCTTCGACGCCTTTCGCGATATCAACAACCATTAGTGCTGAGTCTACCGCAGTGAGTGTTCGATATGTATCCTCCGAGAAATCTTCATGGCCTGGTGTATCCAACAAATTGATTACATGGCCTTTGTAAAAGAATTGCATAACAGAAGACGTCACCGAAATACCTCGCTCTTTCTCTAATTTCATCCAATCTGAAGTCGCATAGCGGCCAGATTTTCTAGCACGTACTGTTCCAGCAAGTTGAATCGCTCCTCCATAATGCAAAAAGCGCTCGGTCAATGTTGTCTTGCCAGCATCAGGGTGCGAAATTATCGCAAAGGTTCTTCGTCGCGCAATTTCTGGTAACAAACTCTCATCATTCATTGAATATGTCCCCTAAATATATAGCTAACATAATGTCTCAATAAGGCCCTTAGGTTAATTAACAATTGAACAATGAAGCGCCATCCAGAATTCATTAACAAAACTGGTATTCTTAAAACTGTAAAACCGATTTAATCAACTATATGATAAACAGGTGCTGTTTCCATATTCCAACTGTTAGATTCACTGTCATATTGCGAAAGCGTGAAACAGTGCCAGTGACTATCATCTAGCTTGGGGTAATCTCCTCTATAATAATAGCCCGGCCATCTCGTCTCTGTTCGAAACCTAGTATGATGTGTGACCGATTCGGAAGCCAAAACTCTGTGATGAAGTTCCCACGCCCGTTGCAACTGATGCAGATCTTCTGCCGCAAGAAAAGTTAAATCCTCCTTTAGCATATTTAAAAGTTCTATCCCTCGCACCAACATTGGCTCGTTGGTCATATAGTTCGCACCAATTCCCCCTACATATTCATCCATTATTTTTTCAAGCCGCTGCAATCCACTCAGCGGCAAAATATAACTGGGAGACACTGTTCCGGCGACAATTTCATTTCGACCTAATCTATAGTTCTCCAAAGGTTGAAAAATCAATTTTTTAAGTTTTTCATACTGCTGATCGCTCACTTCAATTCTTTCGTTTTTTCTCTCATTCACATAATTGACTGCTGCTTTGGCTGCTATTCTACCTTCAGTATAGGAGCCAGATGAAAACTTATGCGCGGTACCACCAATGGTATCACCCGCACCAAAAAGACCTTCAACAGTCATCATTCGGTTATATCCCCACTGATAATCCGCTGGCGCATAATCTGATGGGCCGCTCGCCCAGGCTCCTGAACAGGTTGCATGAGAACCCATGACATAAGGTTCAGATGTCGTTAGTTCTGGATTAACTTCCTTCGGATCTATGTTCTGGGATGCCCAGACCACTGCCTGCCCGATTGTCATTCCTAGAAAATTTTCCCAACCTACAGTTTCTTTGTGAGGATCTTTAAAAGCCTCTTTTGTTACCATCCGTATGGGACCGCGCCCAGCTTTAACCTCTTCCAGAAACGCATGATTCCGCAGACAGGTTGGGACTGGCTGTTGATCTATATAGTCTCCAACTAGTTCTTTTGTTTGTTTGTACCAGTTGGACTCATACTCATCACCATACGCATTTTCAGTGTAAGTTTTAAGGTGGAGAAAGTACGCCCCTACAGGACCATAACCATCCTTAAACCGAGTAAGTACTATTCTATTTTCCATTTGTGTCATCTTCGCCCCAGCTAGAATTGGTAATGCATATGCTGACGCGCTACTCCATGGCGCATACCATGTACGCCCCATTCCCTCCCCGACAGCCCTTGGCTTAAAAATATGTGATGCGCCACCAGCTGCTACCACTACGGCTTTTGAACGAAAAACATAAAACTCTCCGGTTCTAACATTAAAACCAACAGCTCCAGCAACTCGATTTTCTTTTTTTTCATCCATCAGCAAGTGAGTAACCATGACCCTGTTATAAATTTTAGTCGCTGCTTTTCTCGCCGCTTCTGCAACGATCGGTTTATAGCTCTCACCATGAATCATTATCTGCCATTTACCTTCACGCAGGTAACGCCCAGTTTCAGGATCTTTCATCATAGGTAACCCCCACTCTTCAAATTTATGAACCGTAGAGTCAACATGTCGGGCAATATCATATCCAAGATCTTCTCGCACTAACCCCATGAGATCATTTCGAGCATATCGGACATGATCTTCTGGTTGATTCTCATCCCATTGCATACCCATATAACAATTAATTGCATATAAACCTTGTGCAACAGCACCGCTTCGCTCAATGTTTGCTTTTTCTACGCAGACAATATTAAGGTCTCTTCCCCAATATCGAGATTCATAGGTAGCCCCACACCCAGCCATCCCACCACCAATTATGAGTACATCTGAATCAACAAAAACTGTCTTTCTTGTTCCAAATAAACCCATCATACCTTACCTATCTTAAGTTGATCAGGCCTCAACGTAGGCAACCCACCTGCAATCTTTAGTGCATCGGGCTCATGAGAAAGCTCCTGAGAATGTCGAGATCTCTCGCTTGGCGCCTCAAACTCTGCAGGTGATTTTATCGAGTTCCATTCAGTGGTACGAATAGGTGATACAAAGTTTTTCTCACGTCCATCACGAAATTTTATCCTCCATGATATCGTTCCTTTTTTTTCTTCCCTAAGTGCCCGAACACTATGACCAAGAGGAGCAAAATCAGCATAGCCTCGCACATCTATTGCATTCTGAGGGCACGCTTTTACACATGAATAACACTCCCAACACATATTTGGTTCAATATTGTATGCACGACGATATTTCTTATCGATATGCATGATGTCTGATGGACAAATATCAACACAATGTCCACAGCCATCACATTTCGTCATATAAACAAATGTTGGCATTTTATTCCTCTTGCTTTATTCAATTTTTTAATTAGTTCCAATACTTAATAATTTCGAGGTACACGGCGCACACTACCTAGTAATTCAGAATTACTGCTAGGCGGAGGCAAATTATCTCGTGAACCATCTTCTTGAGATATATGTTTCTGGAAGGATGCTACTGGTTTATAGAACATGTGTGAAAATTTAGACCATGGTACTGTCCCAAATAGTAGAGCAGTAAAAAATAAGTATAAAGTAAACAAAATTCGTGTCCATATGGCATCAATTTCGGCTGTGCACCCCCAAATTAAGCCTAGAGTGACACTTGTAAGGGTTAACAAAATAAAAAGGTCGGCTTGTACAAATTGAAATCGCGATTTTCCTTCTGCTACCACATCAACTCGTACAAAAAACCAAAACCAGTATCCCCCAATACAAACTGAAAATGAGCCAACGTACCATAATACCGGCACAACAACTGGCACGCCCTGCGCTGTATTTGAATAAAAGAAAATCATAAGAATGGTTGAAAATATGTATGCTAAAAACCCGTACATCGTTAAGAGATGACAGGCTCTTCGTCGCCAATTACAAAATTCACCAGAAACCAATGCTTCGATAGTTGTATGCATAAGTACGGATAGAATATTTTTACTGCCAATAGTCTTCGATTCTCGATTATTTTTCCAAGCATAAAAAAAGTATTTTGCGCTGCCTTTATGGATAACATCAAAAACGGTTCCACCAAAAACCAATAAAATCATCAAAATTATGTAGGCTTTCATATAAAAAACCGAAATATAAGCTGATGATTCTGTAAAGGGATTCACTGTGAACATTCTAAAACCCTATCACTGATGATAAATTTAAACTGCCAACTGTAACCTTCGATATCTTTTAATTTACTCATAATCCATTTTTAGCTATGCGTAGTAATTGCAGCGCTTCTTTTAAATCTCTTGGTATAAACACCTTAGTACTTTACATAAGACTAGCCGAAAATCGACGTAACTCTAAGGCTAAATTAGCTTCATTTCATCAATTTTTTTCCCGACCACCACAATAACGCGATTCCTACTAAAATCATAGGTATGGATAAAGCTTGGCCCATCGAAAGCCAGCCAAAAGCGATGACCCCAAGGTGAGCATCAGGTTCTCGATAAAACTCCACAAAAAACCGGATAATTCCATAACTCAAAAGAAATAATCCTGAAATCGCACCAGATTTGCGAGGACGTATTGAATAAACCCATATTATAAAAAATAACACAATACCCTCGAAAAAAGCTTCATATAATTGTGAGGGATGACGCGCAGCCCCACCTGCTTTCGGGTACACCATAGCCCATGGGACATCGCTGATCCTGCCCCAGAGCTCCTGATTAATGAAATTACCGATGCGACCCATGCCAAATCCGATTGGGCATAAAGGTGCTATGAAATCAGTGATATCCAGAAATCTTTTTCGATTGCATCTCGCAAAAATCCAAATTGCAATCAATACACCTAGCAACCCTCCGTGGAAAGACATTCCACCCGACCAAATGAAGAGCCATTCAATTGGATGTGCGAGATAGTAACTTAAATTATAAAATAATATGTAACCTAATCTACCTCCCAAAACTACTCCTAGAGCCACAAAAAAGACCAAATCCCAAATCTGTTGGATTTCAATACTTACGGAGGGTTTTTTAACTCGCCACCGTCCGAGGATACCCCCAACTAAGAAACCGATGACATACATAACGCCATACCAATGCAAATTTATTGGACCAATTGCAAACGCCACAGGGTCTATTGTCGGATAAGTCAACATACTTTAATTCGGCACTTTAGCTACTTAAATTTAATTTGCTTTGTTTGGGGGCAATTTTACAACCTATCTTTTTTTGACATGAATTAATATCTTTCCGCTTTCATCAGTCTTTTAACCCAGGTAAGTCCAGAAATTGATCTAAGGCCTCTGGATTAGCAAGAGCTTCTCGATTTACCACCGCTAACCCCTCTATTACTTGCTTAACAGCTAACTCTACGATCTTGCCACTTTTTGTACGTGGAATATCATTTACCTGGATGACTCGATGTGGAACATGCCGTGGCGTCGTGTTTTTCCTAATAAAAGCACGAATTTCATCAACAAGACTAATCGTCAACTTTAATCCATCCCTTAAACGAACAAAAAGAATAATCCGAACATCATCATCCCAAGATTGCCCAATGACTAAGCTTTCCATAACTTCTGGTATCTGCTCGGCTTGTCGATAGATTTCCGCTGTACCAATACGAACTCCTCCTGGATTCAAAGTTGCATCGGACCGGCCGTAAACAATCATGCCACCACGCACTGTTTTCGCTACATAATCTCCATGGCACCAAATACCCGGAAATTTCTCAAAGTAAGCTGCTCGATAACGCGTGCTATCAGGATCATTCCAAAAGCTGAGTGGCATAGAAGGAAATAGATTACTACATGTGAGCTCACCTTTTTCTCCAACACCTAATATTTTTCCGTGGTCATTACGTACTTCTACTTTCATGCCAAGCACGGGGCACTGAATTTCACCCTTCCACACTGGTAAAGTCGGATTACCCCCAATAAAACATCCAACTAAATCAGTGCCACCCGAAATCGAAGACAAACAAATATCTTGCTTTATCGATTCATAAACAAAATCAAAACCTTCAGGCATTAGGGGCGAACCCGTGGATAACAATGTTCGCATCGCTCCCAGATCATGACTCTTCATTGGAGCCATACCTTCTTTTGCCGCAGCATCTAAAAACTTAGCAGATGTTCCAAAAATCTGTACTTTTTCCTGCTCGGCAAGATCGAATAAGATATTCCCACTTGGAGAAAACGGCGATCCATCGTACAAAATCAAGGTTGCACCAGTAGCAAGGCCAGATACTAGCCAATTCCACATCATCCATCCAGAAGTTGTAAAATAAAAAAACCGGTCGTCGCTATCCAAATTTACATGTAATTGATGCTCTTTTAAATGTTGCAACAAGGTACCTCCAGCGCCGTGAACTATGCATTTGGGTTTCCCTGTTGTTCCTGAAGAATATAGTACATAGAGGGGATGATTAAACGGTAAATCTACAAATTCAATATTCTCACTATACGAAATGAAATCATGCCAACTTACACAATCTTTGATTTCGTTTATCTTTGGCTCACCCTGCGCAAAAGGAGTAACAACAACGTGCTCGACTGACGGTAACTGCTCTCGAATCTTTGATAACTTGGAAAGAGATTCATGCCATCTGCCATTATAATAATAGCCGTCAGCTCCAAACAAAATTTTCGGCTTTATTTGTCCAAAACGATCGATTACACCCGAAACACCAAAATCCGGTGAGCAAGATGACCAAACAGCACCCATGGAAGATGCTGCGAGCATAGCGATAATAGTCTCTGGCATATTTGGCATAAATCCGCAAACACGATCTCCGGGCTTAATTCCAGCATTTTTTAGTCCCTGAGCCACACTAGCAACAGCTAAATAAAGATCAGCATGCGTGAGCTTTCGACATAATTTATCTTCAGACCAAAAAATGATGGCGTCACCATTATCTTGTCGACGAAGCAAATTTCGAGCAAAGTTAAATTGCGCATCCGGGAAAAAAATAGCTCCTGGCTTGCCTGCAGATGTCTCCAACACGCGATCGCCACGATTCGAAGCTATTAAACCACAAAAATCCCACACGCTAACCCAAAATTCTTCTGGCTCTTCCACCGACCAACGGTGTAACGCAGAATAATTATCGAACACTCGATCCCATTGAAGTGCTGACTTCTCAGAAAAAAGGGTTATTTTCGCGGCAGCTACCTGCTCGGCTGTCGGTTTCCACATTGGTTTAGTTTTAGCATTCATTCTTTAGTTGAAGGGTGAACTAGTAACTATTCGTGTCTAAAATTTTTAAATTTTTACCTAGGTGTATTCAATTACTCTACTATACTAACACTGAGTGCGCTCCTCCTAAAATATTAGGCGTTTCAGTAATAATTTAACTATATCGAAAAAAATGAGTCAGAAGCTGTAAGAATCTAAAGCAGAAATTAAACCCAAATACTTTTTTGGGTAATAGCTTTTGAATAATAAATGTAAAACTATTCAATTTTTTCCTGAAATGATACTTTTAGGTCATCTAGACGATTAAACTAGAGGCCAGCCAATAAACCAACGTAAATAATTATGCGCAGTTCTAAATTCTTATTAGCAACACTAAAAGAAACACCCTCGGATGCTGAAATTATCAGCCACAAACTGATGTTACGTGCCGGTATGATCCGTAGAGTATCCGCTGGTATATACGACTGGTTACCCCTCGGTCTTAGAGTCTTACGAAGGATCGAAAAAATCATCCGCCAGGAAATGGATTCTAGCGGTGCTCAGGAGGTACTGCTTCCATCGGTACAGCCATACGAGTTGTGGCATGAATCTGGACGTTGGGACAACTACGGTCCAGAGCTACTCCGATTTCAAGACCGCCACAAAAGAGATTATTGCTATGGTCCAACGCATGAAGAAATCATAACTGCGCTAGCCAAGACTGAGATCAAGAGTTACCGCCAACTTCCTTTAAATCTATATCAAATACAGACAAAGTTTCGTGATGAGATCAGACCACGCTTTGGGGTAATGCGCGCCAGAGAATTTATTATGAAAGACGCGTATTCATTTGATTTTAGTCCCGAAGGTATGGCCAAAAGTTATCAGCTTATGTACGAGGCATACCAAAAGATTTTTTCTAGGCTTGGACTTGAAGCGCAAGCTGTCGATGCAGATAGCGGCTCTATTGGTGGAAATTTTTCGCATGAGTTTCATGTTATTGCTAATTCTGGCGAAGATGGCATTGCATTCTGCCCAGAAGCAAACTACTCCGCCAATGTGGAGAAAGTTGATTTGCCGCCATCCGCCGAAAAATGTGCTAAGGCAACTCAACCAATGAAGGAAGTTACAACTCCTAATAGCAATACTATCGATAACTTGTGTGATTTACTCGAAATTGAACCACAAAATACGTTAAAAACCCTCCTGGTGGAAGGTATAAACAATATGCCAGTTGCGCTTTTAATTCGAGGCGACCATGAACTGAATGCTGTTAAAGCAGAACGTCTTCCGGAGGTTGCTAAACCGCTTAAAATGTGTAGTACAGAATATGTCAGAGAACTATTAGATCTAGAGCTAGGTACAATTGGGCCGGTAGGGCTCGATATAGAGATTATCGCTGATCACACGGCTTTACTATTATCAGACTTTATATGTGGTGCTAACAAAAAAGATGTGCACTTGCAAAATGTAAATTGGGAAAGAGACTTACCCACCCCGCGAAGTGCAGATCTAAGAAAGGCTACTGACGGCGATCCATGTCCAATTGATGAGACAAAAACAATTCGAGTTCGTCGTGGCATAGAAGTGGGGCATGTATTCCAACTTGGAAACAAATACAGTAAATCAATGGAAGCTACTGTTCTAGATGACAATGGTGAATCTATTTTCTTATACATGGGGTGCTACGGAATCGGCGTAACAAGAATAGTCGCAGCAGCAATTGAACAAAACCATGATGAGAATGGAATTATATGGCCTAATCCAATTGCACCATTTGATATTTGTATTGTCCCAATAGGCGCTGACAAATCTGATCAGGTATCGAATACAGCTAACGATCTCTATCGAGAGTTATCTGAAGCAAAGTTTGAAGTTCTCATTGATGATAGAAATGAACGCCCGGGCGTTAAGTTTGCAGAAATGGATTTGATAGGAATTCCACATCGGCTTGTTATCAGTGAACGCGGGCTCAGCAATGGCACAGTCGAATACAGAAATCGCAGAACTGGCGAAAGCTCCGATTATGCGTTGATTGATATCGTTGAAACTTTAGCTACAATTAAAAAACTTTAAGTAGAGTATCCCTATTTGGCGGTCACAAATAAAAAGCCTCGCATTTTAAGGCGAGGCTTTTTATTCTCTTATCAATTAAAGAAGTCCTTTTCACTCCAGACTTCTCTCCCTCGACAAATACTCAAGATCACTGAGCTCAGTAATGCCAAGCGTCCATGCACCCCTAGTCTTGGCATGGTTAACGGCTCGGCTAATCTCAGCTTCAGTCAATCCTCTCTCTATATATAACATTTGACCTGGATAGATTAAATCTGCATCCTCAATTTGGTCTCGATTTCTCTTAAATAGTAACGGCCATTGGTATGGATCTCCATATACATCTTCCTCGGAAGAGATACCCCACAAATGCTCTCCTTTACTCACCATCCAAAGGGTTAGAGGAAAACCTGACCCATCGGAATCAGACGCTCCGGACGAGGCGGAACTTGATGACCCATCGGAATCAGACGCTCCGGACGAGGTGGAACTTGATGACCCATCGGAATCAGACGCTCCGGACGAGGCGGAACTTGATGACCCATCGGAATCAGACGCTCCG
>PBJL01000033.1 GCA_002721105.1 Acidiferrobacteraceae bacterium
GCTACGAAGAAGAAAGTAGCTAAGAAGAAAGTAGCTAAGAAGAAAGTAGCTAAGAAGAAAGTAGCTAAGAAGAAAGTAGCTAAGAAGAAAGCTGCTCGCAGAAGGTAGTTGCTTGTAATCTTCTAGAAACGCAGTTGGCAGTAATTAAAAAAGGCGACGGTCAAACGTCGCCTTTTTCCTTATACCGACGATACAAGACTTGTATTATTTATCGCAAAGATCGTATAACGGGCAATGTATCCGGTCGCTCATGATGCCATAATTCAAAAGAAGCGGCAGCCTGCTCTACTAACATACCTAGCCCATCTACAGCTTGGCCGACTCCATTAGCGCGCGCCCAACTCATAAAAGGAGATTCTTTGTCTCCATACATCATGTCATAAGCTAAAGAGTCTTTCGAAAAAATTGTATTTGGAAGATGCAGATTTTCCCCAGTCAAACTAGATGAGGTGCCATTAATAATGATGTCGAATTTTTTTCCATGAAGTTGATCAAAACTGGAGGCACTGACTGAACTAGCCCACGAAAAAGAATTGGTGAGTGAAACGGCTCTATTGAAAGTGCGATTCGCTATTACCAATGATGCTGGTTCAGCAGAGAGTAAGGGGCCTAATATTCCTCGTACCGCCCCCCCTGCGCCAATAATCAATAATCTAGAATCACTAATTTCTCTATTAAGATTGCTTTCAAGGTCTTTTAAGAGGCCAATTCCATCTGTGTTGTCGCCAAAGACAATATCATCTGGGTCAAATCGTACCGTATTAACAGCGCAAGCAATCTCGGCACTGGGGCTCAACCGATCGGACAACGCATAAACCTTCTCCTTGAAAGGAATAGTGATATTTAGCCCGAGCAACCCCCCCGCCTGCATGTTTCTAATAGCTTGATCCAAACCTCCGGAATCTACATGAATCGCTGTATAGTCTAGCTCTATCCCCACTTGCTTACCAAACAGCCTATGTATTTCTGGCGATTTACTGTGTGAAACTGGATTGCCGATAACTGCAAACCTTGGTTTACGGTGAGAAAATTCAAAAATATCTGTCATCAATAAAATATCTTAAGGTAATGTTCCATTCCAAATTAAAGAGAATGAAACTCTCGATCATCTGAAATGGATATACGAGATACAAAATTTAGGTGTTGTTAGATCATTCAATCAAATTGATCCCAATTATTTCTTCAACCATATATCAAAAGACCCAAACTAACGTGCTGTGTAACCTGCGTCCACAGGCACAATAGCTCCAGTAATATAACTCGCAGCATCTGACACAAGAAATGCTACGACGTTCGCGATTTCTTCCGGTTCTGCCAATCTTCTCATAGGTATAGTGCTGTGAGCTAAATGTGCTAGCTCAGCTACTGTTGGTGGATTCGGGCGACCTGAAGAAAGCATCGGTGTATTGACCTCTCCTGGGGCAACTGCGTTGATTCTGATCCCGTCATCTGCATGATCAAGAGCCATTGCTTTTGTGATCTGATGCACTGCTCCTTTGCTCGCACAGTATGCCAAAACTCCTGACGAAGCAATATCACCCCAAATAGATCCAAAATTTACGATGCACCCAGAACTTTTTTGCTTCATATGCTTTATAGCAGCTCGGGACATAAAAAAAACTCCATCTACATTGATTGAGAAAATTCGGCGCCACCCATCATCTGTCGTGTGTTGCGCATCAGCTCTTAAAATTACTCCAGCACAATTTACCAATATGTCAATGCTTCCCCTATTTTCTACAATTTTATCAATCGCTACGTTGCAAAAGCTTGAATCTGAAACATCACCGATCGAAGTATGGGCGCCTGTCTCTTTTGCAATGATGGTGGCAGCTTTTTCATCTATATCAATCAGAGTAACATTACTTCCCTCTGCAATCAGCGCTCGTACAGTGGCGGCACCCATGCCTGATCCACCACCAGTAACAACTGCATTTCTTCCTAATAGTGTCATCGAGGTTTGATCTCGGTAAAAGTTGATCCACCATACGTCTGTTCTGTTGGCTGTATTTCAATCCTATTAATATTGACGTGCCAAGGAGCCGCTAAAGCATGGATAACTGAATCAGCAATATCTTGACTGCTAAGTTCTGTAATTCCAGAATTTTTCAATCTATTTGCTTCATTCGGATCATCAACAGCTTTATCATAAAACTCAGTCTGAACCCGACCTGGGCAAATCTCAGTAACTCTTATACCAGTACCTTGCAACTCTAGGCGAAGGTTCATTGAAAACATATGAAGCGCGCCCTTTGATGCGCCATATATGGCTGCGGACAAGGGATAAATTCCTGCCATAGAGCCGATATTAACTATGTGGCCAGAATTTTTTTTTATCATATTTGGCAATACAGATCGTACCGCATGGATGACACTACGAATATTTGTATCAACAGTGCTATCGATATCATCAGGTTCTGCTCGCTCTGTTGATCCAAAACCTCTACCAACTCCAGCATTATTTACCAAAACATCGATATTAAGAGACTCCATGAGTTGTATAAGTAATTTTGTATTACGCACATCAAGCACATGGGTTACACAATCTTTTAGCTCGGCTAAACGTTCTCGGCGACGAGAAATTGCATGAACTTCTAGCCCGCAACGACTTAGCTCGTTAGCTATTGCAGCTCCTATGCCACTTGAAGCTCCGGTCACAGCTGCAATCTTGTAATTATTCAATCTCAACAAATTCACCTAAATAGTAAAAAATTTCTATTGTAAAGATAGCATCCTAGGTCATCTGAAATACTTTTAAGGATTTTTAAATGGCCTATAAAGATATCCAAATTAATCTTATGGCATTAGTGTATATGAAATTCAGACGCTATATTTCCTATAACAGACGGCACCGTCTTTGGAAAATATCATCAAATTTAAAAACAAAAATCACTTTTTTGCCAAAAAGCGTCTATTGTCAAAAGTGTGAACAAGTTTAGGAAATATAGCCCCCAAACAGTATTTCAAGCGTTCAATGACGAAATCTAGGTAAATTAGAATCTAGCAGATCTAAGAACACGCAGCTAATTTGGGCCAATCTTTTCCTAAATTACCTGCAAAAAACATCTGGACATTGCTGAAACATCTCCTTCATCCTAGAATGTACCCAAAACTATTCCTTTTTTGTCGATGGTTCTCTCTAAACATATTGCAATCGTGGTCACAGCTTTCCATCATCAGCATACTGAAGTGATGCTTGAAATTGCTGCCCAAACCGCTTCCAATCTAGGCTTAAAAATTGCCGAAACGATAAGGGTGCCCGGCTCAATAGAAACGCCGCTAGCTCTAAGCCGGATGTTGGCCAAGCAGTCGATTGACGGTGCTGCAGTGCTCGGAATAATTGAAAAAGGACAAACGTCTCATGGCCTGGTAATAGGATGTGCCGTAATAAATGCTATATTGGATCTTCAGGTAAATATGAATAAACCAATAGGTGTAGGTATACTTGGGCCGGAGATTAAACATAATCAAATTGAAGAGCGACTACGGCCATATGCAAAACATGCGGTTGAAGCTGTAAATGATATGCTTAACCTGAAAGATGATCCGTCGAATTTTATTTAAAACTTAAGAAATTTTTAGAACAAATACCTTATTAAGAGAATTATTGATGTCTTTTTCTGATCGAGATGGTGTAATTTGGATGGATGGCGAGATGGTTGATTGGCGCGAAGCGAAAGTGCATGTTCTCACCCATACACTTCATTATGGTTTGGGTTGCTTCGAAGGCGTCCGAGCGTATGAAACTGACAGTGGTACAGCTATCTTTCGTCTCCAAGACCATACACGACGCTTATTCCGTTCGGCCCATATCTTGGGAATGAAAATGCTGTATGACGAAGATACCTTGAATGAAGCACAAAAAAGCGTTCTACAAGCGAACAATCTTAACACGGGATATCTTCGTCCTATCGTTTTCTACGGTTCCGAGGGAATGGGAATTCGAGCAGATTCATTATCCACTCACGTTGCGATTGCCGCATGGGAATGGGGCGCATATTTAGGAAAGGATGGCCTAGAAAAGGGAATTCGAGTAAAAACATCTTCCTTGACTCGGCATCATGTAAATATAAGCATGTGTCGCGCAAAAGCCTGTGGACACTACATAAATTCCATACTAGCCCTTCAAGAAGCTGTCAGTTCAGGAGCTGATGAAGCATTGATGTTAGATAACGAAGGTTACGTTATGGAGGGAACCGGCGAAAATATTTTCGTCATTCGAAATGGAACACTCTTTACTCCTGATTTAACATCAGCTTTGGAGGGAATCACAAGAGACACCGTGGTTACGTTAATCAATGAACTGGGGCTAGAGCTAATTGAGAAAAGAATTACGCGGGATGAAATTTATATCGCAGATGAGGCCTTTTTCACGGGAACAGCGGCGGAAGTAACTCCAATTTATGAACTCGATGGTCGCACCATAGGATCTGGTGTTCGTGGGCCAATAACAGAAAAAATACAATCCGGATACTTTGATTGCGTCCATGGTCGTAACTCTAAACACACAAACTGGTTAACTTTAATTTAGTCATGCGTATCCCATCTATTTCAAAAATAACGCCATCAAATCAAGACTCAGAAAAACAACCACATACGGAGAGATCTTACACCATTTTCGGAAAAGATTTGCCTCTGTACTGCCCCAGAAGTGACATGAGTCTTTGGAATACGCATCCTCGGGTGTATCTTCCTATTAACAAAGACTACGATGCTACCTGCCCTTATTGTGGAACCGTTTATAGGCTTAACGAAACAAAACTTCCGGCAGGTGGGAATATCTCTGAAAACTAAACTAAGTAATTCAAAATCAATCAATCTCCAATGGAAACCAATCAATACAAAGTTTTGGTGGTTGGGCCGTCCTGGATAGGTGATATGGTTATGGCTCAGTGTTTATTTCAATCTCTGCACCAACAAATCAATAATCTTCATCTATCAGTTTTAGCGCCTGAGTGGTCACTACCACTAGTTAGACGCATGCCTGAAGTTAATAGCACAATTCCAACCTCTTTTAAGCATGGTCGTTTCTCCATTCGCGACCGTTTCGGAATAGCTCGGAGACTTCGTTCTGAAAACTTTAATCGTGCTATTGTCTTGCCTCGATCGTTAAAATCAGCCATCGTACCATTTCTAGCTAGTATTCCTACGCGGACAGGCTTTCTTGGTGAAATAAGATATGGCTTAATCAATGATGTGCGACAAATTGATAAAAGAGAATTGCCACGAACAGTCGATCAATTTATTCATCTAGGCAATCCTATACAAAAACCTTCTTTATTTGGTGACTTTCGGCCAGCTCTTACAACCAAGCCTAGCGCAAAAAAGAAAATCTTTGACCGCCTAGGGCTTCAGCTTTCAGATAAACCAGCACTAGCAATTTGCCCAGGTGCAGCATTTGGTCCGGCCAAGCGATGGCCAATCGAAAAATTTGCAGAAGTAGCTCGGTTACAGCTCAAAAAAGGTTGGCAAATATGGCTGATGGGTTCTAATCAAGATTCAAAGTTAACAAAAGAAATATCTGATCTGAAGCTCAATGACATTTACGATCTCGCTGGACGAACTAGTTTAGAAGAGGCTGTTGATCTTCTAAGTGCAGCTAGCTATGTTGTAAGCAATGATTCTGGCCTTATGCATGTAGCTGCTGCGGTTGACACTCCGATAATCGCAATTTACGGATCTACAAGCCCTAGAATCAACCCACCATTAAGCCCTCAGGCAACGGTGCTTTGGAACAACCTATCGTGTAGCCCTTGCAATCAACGAATATGTCCACTAGATCATACTAACTGTCTGCAAAAATTAGATGTTGATAGTGTTACCGAAGTGCTATCTACCTACAAACCATCCCCTTTGCATTGAGACACTTTCTGTCAAGCTGCCATGCAATCACGCTCTAGTTTCTGACTAAAAGGATGTAACTTACTTTGTCAACTAAACTATCAAAAATTCTTGTTACGGGAGGTGCTGGATATATTGGATCTCACACCGCGCGCCAACTGGTAAATGCGGGGTATGATGTGACAGTCGTTGACACACTCTATAGTGGCCACTCCTGGGCTGTGCCCGAAACCGCAGATTTCCATCAGATGGATGCCGGAAATTTACCAGATATGGCACGCCTATTGAAAAAACGCCACATAGAAGCAGTAATGCATTTTGCTGGTCATATCGTTGTCCCCGAATCCGTGCGCAATCCTGACAAATATTATAGAAACAATGTCTTGGGTTCTATGAATTTGATTAGAGCTTGTCGGGATTCCGGCATTGAAGCCTTCATTTTTTCTTCTAGCGCTGCAGTTTATGGTAATCCGGAGATCGTCCCGGTATCAGAAGATGCCGAGACTAAACCGATCAATCCATATGGTCGTACCAAATTGATTACAGAATGGAATCTCCGTGACCTTGCAGAAAGTATTCGTCAAATATCAGGGCAAAAATTTAACTATGTAGCCTTACGATATTTCAACGTAGCTGGTGCAAGCCTTGACGGAACTCTGGGTCAAGCTACCCATGACGCGACCCATCTGATTAAAGTAGCGTGCGAAACTGCTTTAGGCAAAAGAAAATCGGTATCTTTGTTTGGAACAGACTACAACACCCCAGATGGAACTTGTATAAGAGACTACATACATGTAGAGGACTTAGCTTCAGCGCATCTTGCCGCACTTCGATACCTAGAAGAAAATACTAAATCACAAGTTCTAAATTGTGGTTATGGAAAAGGATATAGCGTTAGAGAAGTTCTTGATAAGGTTCAATTAGTCAGTGGGGCACACTTCCCAATTATAGAAATCCCTAGACGTATTGGTGACCCAGAGCAATTGATAGCGAATAATCAACGCATCTTAAATACCCTTCAGTGGGTGCCAAACCACAATAGTTTGGAAGAAATCTGTCGAACCGCGTGGGAATGGGAAAAACAAGCATAACCAATATACCGAAAAATAAACTTTTACTGAAAAACTAGGGTAGACTTAGGGTCTCGTTTTCGCCATCAGTATCCGGCACAATTGGCCTATAATGAAATTCGCTTTCTGTCTATACAAGTACTTTCCTTATAGCGGACTCTCGCGGGACTTTCTTCGAATACTAGTAGAATGCCAAAGGCGTGGGCATCAGGCAGATGTATTTGTCTCCTCGTGGCAAGGATCGCCACCCGGAAACAGTACCAGTGTAACCATACTTGGCGAATGGGGTGAAAACTTCCTCCCAAACCACGTAAAAGACCGGAGGTATTACAGCCGGTTGCGACGACAACTAAAAGCAAGATCTTTCGACGCAATCATTGGATTTAACAGGATGCCTGGACTCGATGTTTATTATGGGGCAGATTTCTGCTATATCGGAAGAGTACAAAAAGCAAATCCGCCGATATCTCGTCTCACTGCACGTTACAGACACTTCTGTTCCTTCGAAAAATCGGTATTTAGCTCAACGAGCAAGACACTAATTCTGTCATTATCGGAACGTGAAAAAAAAGTCTACCAAGAATACTATCATACACCTGATTCACGTTTCCTGGTATTACCGCCTACTCTGGATTTGGATAGAAAGCCCGTTCAAAACCATGATCAGACTAGACGAAATATAAGAAATCAATTTGGAATTACAGATGGCGCACTACTTCTTCTATTTATCGGATCGGGTTTCGAGACGAAAGGTTTAGATAGAGCTTTGAGAGCTCTGGCTAGCTTAGAACCGGAATTGCAGGCACGCTCTCACTTGATGATCATTGGCCAGGAACGACCTGGCAAATTTCAAACACTATCGGAAGAATTAGGTATTGCAAATAAAGTTCATTTTCTCGGTGGTCGCCTCGATATTCCTGAAATATTAGCGGCTGGTGATTTATTGATCCATCCAGCGTATCGAGAAAATACGGGTACAATTTTATTGGAAGCAATTGCTGCTGGTGTTCCTGTTCTTACAACAAACGTGTGTGGCTATGCCCATCATGTCCAGCAAGCTAATGCTGGCATAGTTCTGGCTTCTCCTTTTGAGCAAGATCGTTTGAATCGAGAACTCGAATCACTCCTGACATCCAAAAAGAGGGATATTTGGCAAAGAAATGGCCGTCGATATGGAGAGAATGAAGAACTTTATCGTATGCCGGTTACAGCTGTTGATATCATAGAAAACTATAGTCAAACAAAAAACGACTCATTTTTAGCTTCATTTGACCAATCTACCCACGACATTCGCTATCTAGATCAACACCTAGCCCGGGGAGCACTCAAGGGCAAAAAATTCGTCGATATTATGAAGGCTGAGGGTGAACTTATAAGAACTGCCCCTGAAGAAGGTCGACGCACTAGCCGATTAGGGCTAGACGGAAAATACTACTATCTTAAAACACATACCGGAGTAGGTTGGCCGGAAATTTTTAAGAATTGGACCTATTTAAGGTTGCCGGTTCTCGGTGCAAAAAACGAATGGCATGGAGTACATCATCTGGAGCGCCATGGAATCGATACGCTAACCATTTCAGGATATGGAACAGAATCAGGTAGATATGCCTATGCTCATAGACAATCCTTTATTCTTACTGAAGAAATAAACGGAACAATCAGTCTAGAAGAATTAGGTCAAGAATGGAAAAAAACACCACCAACTAGCAAAAGCCAAATCCGTTACAAGCGATGGCTCATAAGAAAAATAGCAAACTGTGCTCGCACAATACATCAAAGTGGAGCTAATCATCGGGATTTCTATTTAGCTCATTTCCTTCTACAAAGAAAGTATGAAAAAGGCGAACCCTCAATTGAAAAGAGCAAACTTTATGTAATTGATTTGCATCGCATGCAAATTCGTCACAGAACTCCAATGCGTTGGAAAGTTAAAGATATTTCGGGCCTTCACTATTCAAGTCTGGAATTGATTTCGGATGGAATTCTAAGTCGTCGCGATATTTTTCGCTTCATGTCGACTTATCGTCGTTCTGATTTGCGAAATACCTTAAACGATGATCAAACATTTTGGGCGCGAGTGGAGTCTAGAGCCAATAGCTTAATGTTGGCGGAGCAACGTCGTAATCTTCATGGCTCTAAGTCTGGCGCTCAGACGCTACATAAAACCAGAATACAGTACTAAATTCAGTTTGCGAACCATCCAAACAAATCTCATGATCAAAGCGTTGTGTCTCTAAAACCCATATCAAATCATCTGGTGAAATCACTGAAATTGAAAAATTTGGGTGCAGAATACCATAGTCACTATGCTGGCCCAAATCTTCTTAAGTTTTTAGCGGCACCAGATTATTACTTTTTCAACGATAAGTGCGAACACATAAAGAACGATCAAACTACGACGGTGGTTGTTGACCGGGAGCTAATGGAACACTGCCCGATTGTAATAAAGCGATACAATACAAAAAATACTTGGCACGCGATACGTCGCACAATCCGCCAATCACGAGCTGAAAACTGTTGGATATACGCAAAAAAGTTGGAGGAAATGGGTGTTAAAGTAGCACCTCCGATAGCTTTCATACAAGAATATATCAAGGCGGGCCTAAAGGGTCGCTCCTGGTACCTAACAGAATATGTAGATGCCCCTTCGTTTGCAACCATCTTAAGTTGTGAAAAAAAGGTCACTGATGAGGAGAAAGTGATAGAGCAAATAATTGAGACACTGAGCTTTCTCTGGAAACATGATATTTCGCATGGAGATACTAAAAACAGCAACTTTCTACTATTTGAAGACGAAATCTTTGTGATAGATTTAGATGGCATGAAACAACATAAAAGTGCGCAAGACTCAGCCCCATCCATACGTAAAGATATAGCGAGATTTCTTAGAAATTACCGCGATAAACCAGAATTATTTAACATTGCTTCTAAAAAAATCAGGCGGGCGGGTTTCAGCTAAAACTGTAGCGCCTACCTTGATGATCTTAGAGAAAGAGTTGCTGAAAAAAAGGGATGATCCGATGCGCCTGGTGGCTCCATTCGCGCTGACAACACATCTAAGCCACGGACGAGTATCCAATCTATTCGATCCACATCATCTGTCGATAGAGCCGTGGCATCGCGAACCTTGTGAGTTAATAGCTTTTGAAGATTCGGATCTAGGCTGGTGGTATTAAAATCACCTAGCAATACTGCCGTATCAAAACTGAGAAATAAATTTAAGACATGTTTTAGCGGTTCAGTTTGTTCTGATGGTTTCGAAAGATGAGTGTTAATAACATTTATGATTTTTCCTTGTAATCGAATTTTATATGTTGTGACATTGCGATAAGCTTTTCCTGTTGTGGGTGAAAGCGGCTCTCTAATCCACTCTATAACAGGAAACCGGCTTAACAAAGCGTTACCTCTATGAGGAAAAAATAATTGTCTCCGTGTTGCTGAGAAATGTGCCGAATATCCACAGCGGTCTGCCAAGCTATATGCTTGATTTCTAAAGTTCCTTAAGCTGTTACCTTCGACTTCCTGCAGCGCAACAACATCACAACTGGAGATTACACTAGCAATGCGGCCCAAATTCCGTGTACCATCAACACCGCGCGCGCGATGGATATTATATGTTCCTATAGTTATAACTTTTGGATTTTTACTGGAATGGTAAATCTTACCCATTAAACCATTTCCTTTTTTTGCCGGAAGGGGCCAGTGTCTCACCATGCACCAAAATACGAGCACGCTCGAAAAAATCATCAGAAATAGCATCATATGTACGATCCACCTAATCCGGACTTAAAAATTTTAATTAGAGGTTGGTTCTGTATTCGTTTTAAAGTTAACATAGTCATGTTATTTTACTGAAGTAGCCTATTTGATCACCAGGCTTGGAGAACAGCTCAAATTTTACTTTATCATATGAAAAAAATTTCATGAAAACAGGCCTACTTTCGGATGATAGATTAATGTTACATGATACTGGAAAGTCACATCCTGAGTGTGCCGATCGAATTACAGTAACACTTGATCATATTAAAAAACAAGAATGGTTTCATCAATTAGTACGAATAAACGCAACACCATGTGATGAGGCATGGATTCATGAGATACATGAAATTGAATTCATCCGAAGAGCTCAAAAGACTTGCCAAGAAGGTCTAAGATTTTTAGATAGCCAAGATGTACAAGTTAATCGCGCGAGTTTTGATACCGCAGTATTAGCAGTCGGGGGCATACTAAGACTTGTCGATATTGTTATATCAAAAAAAGTCGTTAATGGTTTTGCAATAACCCGGCCGCCCGGCCATCATTCTGAAAGAGATATGGCCCTAGGATTTTGCATTTTGAATAATGTAGCGATTGCAGCTCGCTACCTTCAAAAACAACATGGTGTAGGCAAAATCCTAATTATTGATTGGGATGTCCACCATGGGAATGGGACGCAACATATATTTGAATCAGATTCTTCCATTTTTTATATCAGCTTACATCAATTCCCACACTATCCTGGAACTGGCTCAATATCAGAAACTGGAATTGGTAAGGGCAAAGGTACAACACTGAACTGTCCCATGCCTCCTGGGAGTAGCAATAAAGACTACCACGATGTGTTTAAAGATAAGATTCTTCCAGAAGTAGCGAACTTCAAACCAGAAGTAGTACTTATTTCAGCTGGATTTGATGCACATAAAGATGATCCGCTCGGAAGCATCAATTTAACAACTAGCTTTTACGGTTGGATGACACAAAGGGTTCTGGAAATTGCTAATCAATATGCCGATGATCGAATAATATCTGTGCTTGAGGGCGGTTACAACCTAGGCGCATTAGCAGATAGTATTAAGGAGCATTTGTCTGTACTTTCGGGCATTAAAACTGAAAGCCACACCAATTAGGAAAAAAATACCTGACTTTCATGCTATCCCCAAATAGCTCTGTGAAAATTTTTGGGCCTTCACTTATTGATATTTCTGCTGTTCACCGTTAAATTTGTCGTAAGTTCTTTTTGAAAAAATCGAACAATCAATAAAAAGGGAACAATGACTACCCTCAACTTAGTGGCTAAACACAGTTGAGTTTCGCAGTATCTACTGGCTTATTGGAAAATAAACTAATATATTAGCCTCCGAATGTGTAAACACTTAATCCGGCTCAGAGTTCATTGAGAAAATAGCCTATGGTTTTTAAGCCTGCATCCGGTCGGTATGACGGACCAGAATTAGAGCAAGAAATACTTGACTTCTGGCGTGATAATAAAATTTTCGAGAAATCACTAAAGCTATCTTCGGGCAGGCCGTTGTATACCTTTAACGAAGGTCCGCCAACAGCAAATGGCCGCCCAGGGATCCATCACGTTCTTGCCCGAACCTTCAAAGATGTGTACCCCCGATATAAAACTATGCAAGGTTTTCATGTCCCGAGGAAAGCTGGATGGGATACTCATGGATTGCCCGTAGAACATGAGATTGAAAAAGAACTTGGCATTTTCGACAAAAAACTAATTGAGGAAAAAATTGGGGTAGCAGATTTTACAAAACGTTGCCGAGACTCTGTGATGCGTTACATCAGCGAATGGGAAACTTTGACAGAGCGGATGGGCTTTTGGGTTGACCTCGACGAAGCTTACTACACACTTGATAACAATTATATTGAGTCTGTTTGGAATTTGTTAAAAATTATCTGGGAAAAGAATCTAATCTACCAAGATTACAAAGTGGTTCCTTATGATCCCCGAATTGGCGCTACCCTTTCCTCGCATGAGGTTGCACAAGGCTATCGTGAAACAGAAGATCCATCGGTTTTCGTTCGATTTCCATTGCAAGATAGAGAAAAAACTTACTTTTTAGTATGGACTACGACCCCATGGACTTTACCAGCTAATTTGGCACTTGCAATCGGAAGTGACATCAAATATGCGTTCGTAGAGCATGCAGAAGATATTTTTATTGTCGCAGAAACGTTAGTTGAGTCGGTATTCGAAGACAGAAATTATCGAATAACCGAGGTGGTTTTAGGTAGTTCACTTGAAGGTTTATATTATGACCGACTGTTTAAAGAGTTGGAAGTGACTGGTGATATATGTCGTGTTTTGCCTGCCGACTTTGTCAGCACAGAAGATGGCACAGGCATAGTGCATGTAGCCCCCGCTTATGGTTTAGAAGATTTACGCCTTTGCCAATCACACGGTCTCCCTATCGTTCATGCAGTAGAACTTGATGGTTGTTTTAATGATTCGATAAAGTCAGTGGCTGGGTTATTTTTTAAAGATGCCGATCCAATCATCATTAATCACCTTAAAGAAAAAGGGCTATTATTTGAAGAAAAAACCTATAAGCATAACTATCCATTTGGTTGGCGCACTGGTGACCCACTAATCTACTATGCGAAAAATGCTTGGTATATTAAAACAACTTCCGTTCGAAATCGCATGGTAGAACTTAATCAAACAATTAACTGGACCCCCAAATCTATCCGCGACGGACGTTTTGGCAATTGGTTGGAACATAATGTGGATTGGGCTCTTTCTCGCGAGCGTTTTTGGGGCACGCCACTGCCGATCTGGACCGATGGATTCGGTGACTTCATCTGTATTGGATCACTTCAAGAATTAGAAAATTTGTGTGGTAAATCGCTCAAAGAAATTGACTTGCACCGACCATCTATTGACCAAATTATTTTCACGCATCCTAAAAATGGCCATGAATATCGTCGTGTCCCAGAGGTAATTGATTGTTGGTTTGATTCCGGTGCAATGTCCTATGCACAATGGCACTATCCCTTTGAAAATAAGGTCAAATTTGATGACCACTTTCCAGTTGACTATATTTGCGAAGCTATCGATCAAACCCGGGGGTGGTTTTATAGCTTACATGCAATCGCTACTCTTGTATCCGATGAAATAGCATACCGGAATTGCGTATGTTTGAACCACATAGTCGATGGCGATGGGAAAAAAATGTCAAAATCTCAAGGAAATATTGTTGATCCATACGATGTTTTCGATAGCGTTGGTGCGGATCCTTTGAGGTGGTACTTTTTAGCGCGTCTTTCCCCGGAAGCACAAAAAAGAATCTCTAGCAAAATTGTATCTGAGGTAGCTAGCTCTTTTGTCAATACTCTTTGGAACACCTTTAGTTTTTTTGTCCTTTATGCCGGCTTAGACAAGGTTGATCTGGTTAGTAATGTTGACCAAGCAGAACGACCCGAGCTAGATCGTTGGATCCTAGCACTTCTTTATAGAACAATAGAAACCTCCACGCAAGCTCTAGACAACTATGACGCAAAGCGCGCTGGTGAAGCCATTGAACACTTCACTAATCAATTAAGTAATTGGTATATACGTCGTAGCAGGAAACGTTTCTGGAAAAGCGAGGCTGGAATCGACAAACAGTCTGCCTATTTAACTCTCTATACTTGCTTAGAAAATCTAGACAAACTAATCGCTCCATTTATGCCATTCTTGGCTGAAAAAATATATCAACACCTTGTGCGGGGACAAAAAAATGATGCGCCAATCAGTGTACATATGTCAAGGTGGCCAACACTAGATCCAAACTGGCAAGATGATAATTTACTAGATTCAATAGCAGTAGTACAACAGGTTGTCTCCCTTGGACGCGCTGCTCGTGAAGAAAGTCGAGTACGTGTACGGCAACCTTTGCCTAAGTTACTCGTTCGTTTGCCAGACCAACAAAAAGCCGAAGCAACAATTTTGCATAAAGAACAAATATTAGATGAGCTAAATGTTAAAGAGATCGAGCTCGTTGCTAATGACGCACATCTGATTACCTATCGCTTGAAACCAAACTTACCTCGATTGGGGTCACGCTACGGAAAATTGATTCCAAAAATCCGAGAAGCCTTGAAAAATGTTGATGGACGTAGTTTTTCTGAATCTCAGGCTGCTAGGAAAGATTGTCAACTACAAATCGACGGGGGGGAAATAAATCTTGAGCCAGATGATTTTTTTGTGGAGACAACCTCTGCAGAGGGATATGCCGGTTCTGAAGCTAATGGCTTTTTGATAGCACTTGACACCCGCATAACACCAGAACTAGCCCAGGAGGGTTTAGTTCGAGAATTAATCAGAACTGTTCAGGATGCTAGAAAACAAGCTGAGCTTGAGGTGTCCGATAGGATCTCTTTGCAAATTACAGGATCCCCAGATATTGTCGCGGCAACTAGCGTACATCGTGAATGGATCATGACGGAAACCCTGACGGAAGAATGGACCAAACATGTTTCTGAAAATACTTTTTTCATAGAACACAGTTTAGATAAACAGAATTGGAAAATTCAGCTAACAAAAATTTGATTATCTGATCTTTGCGCATTGTCTTACAATCCTCATCCAAACCGAATACTTTATACTCTGCTAAAATTTAAAGGAAAAATAGGCAAGAAACATCACTTGCCTATTATCGAAGACAAATTAGAACTTTTATCAGGAGAATGCCATGGCCCGTAGTTTTTTATTTACCTCAGAGTCAGTTTCGGAAGGCCATCCTGATAAAATGGCAGATCAAATATCCGATGCGATTTTAGACGCGCTAATTAAGCAAGATAAACATTCTCGGGTTGGATGTGAAACTCTGGTAACAACCGGGCTTGTCATTGTGTCTGGCGAAATTACTAGTGGGGCACACATCGATACAACAGAAATCGTGCGTGATACGATTAATGATATCGGATACTGTTCTTCTGATATCGGCTTTGACCATGCCAGTTGCTCCGTGATTATTGCCTTAGACAAACAGTCTAAGGACATTGCTCAAGGTGTTAATGAAGGTGAGGGTATCGATTTAAAACAGGGAGCTGGTGACCAAGGACTTATGTTTGGTTTTGCATGCAATGAAACTGATGTCCTTATGCCCTTGCCAATCACCTATTCCCATCGTCTAGTAAAAAAACAGGCAGAGGTCAGGAAATCAGGCACTCTAGGATGGTTAAGGCCCGATGCTAAAAGCCAAGTTAGTGTTCGCTATGAAAATGGGAAGCCGCACTCTATTGATACAGTTGTTCTATCGACTCAACATGACGAAGTCGTGACCTATGATGTTTTGAGAGAAGGAGTAATCGAGGAAATTATAAAACCAGTCCTACCTGCCAAAATGGTGTCTAAAGATACTAAATTCTTGGTAAACCCAACTGGCAGATTTGTGATAGGTGGGCCTCACGGCGACTGTGGCCTCACGGGTCGCAAAATTATCGTGGATACTTATGGAGGGTCCGCACACCATGGCGGTGGCGCATTTTCAGGTAAAGATCCCTCCAAGGTCGACCGCTCTGCGGCGTATGCAATGAGACATGTAGCTAAAAATGTTGTAGCTGCAGGGTTGGCAGAGAAGTGCGAAGTGCAAGTTGCGTATGCGATTGGTGTCGCTCAGCCGGTATCACTAATGGTGAACACCTTTGGGACTGCCATGGTTCCAGAAGAAACTATCGAGGAACTAATCCTTCAGGAGTTCGACTTAACACCTCGAGGTATTATCGAAACGTATGACTTGCTGCGGCCCATTTATCGAAAGACTGCTGCGTATGGCCACTTTGGTCGAACAGAGCCAGAATTTAGTTGGGAATTGACCGATAAAGCTGACTCTCTGCGTGATGCAGCGGGCGTTAAAATCTAGCCAAGCGATCAAAACTTGGGCTAAAATAGCGCCTTGATGATGCTGAGGAGCGTTGCGACGGGTTTCAAATTCTGCCAGGCTCAGCTAAACCACATCTAGATTAACGCAACTGCGCTCGATGAATCTGGAGAAAAATATGAGCGCTCAAACTAATCCTAAGTTTTCTGATTACCAGGTTGCGGATCTTTCGCTGTCCGGATGGGGACGGCGCGAAATTGCCATAGCTGAGACTGAAATGCCTGGACTCATGGCAATACGTGGGGAATACGGCAAAAACCAACCTTTAAAAGGCGCGCGAATTGCCGGAAGCTTACATATGACCATCCAAACTGCGGTTCTTATCGAGACTCTGCAATATCTAGGCGCTGATCTGCGATGGGCATCATGCAATATTTTTTCAACCCAAGATCATGCCGCCGCAGCTATAGCAGAGAGTGAAATCCCTGTTTTTGCTTACAAAGGCGAAACATTAGAAGAATACTGGGAATACACTCACCAAATCTTAGAGTGGGATGACGGCGGCACACCAAATATGATTCTAGACGATGGTGGGGATGCGACACTATTAGTAACACTAGGCGCAAAAGCAGAAAACCAATCTTCAGTGCTTGACGAGCCGAGTAGCGAAGAGGAAGAAGCGCTATTTTCTAGCATCCGTAAACGCCTTCAACACAGGCCTAAATTCTATAGTCGTATTCTCACCAATATTGAAGGCGTAACTGAAGAAACAACTACTGGCGTTCATCGCCTATATCAAATGGAACACGACAATGAACTGCCATTTCCTGCAATTAATGTTAATGACTCGGTGACTAAATCAAAGTTTGACAATCTATATGGGTGTAGAGAGTCTTTAGTCGATGGCATAAAGCGTGCAACCGATGTTATGGTGGCAGGCAAAATAGCACTTGTTCTCGGTTACGGTGATGTAGGCAAAGGATGCGCACAAGCATTACGTGGGCTAGGGGCAACCGTCTGGGTATCCGAAATCGACCCAATCTGTGCATTACAGGCTTCCATGGAAGGATACAGAGTTGTGTCAATGGATGAAGCAGCGTCTGTAGCAAATATTTTTGTCACCGCAACCGGAAACTATCATGTAATCCAACACGATCACATGGTGAAAATGAAGGATCAATCGATTATCTGCAACATAGGCCACTTCGATAACGAGATAGATATTGCTTCCATGAGGCAATATGAGTGGGAAAATATTAAACCGCAAGTCGACCACATCATTTTACCAGATGGCAAACGTGTAATACTGCTAGCTGAAGGACGACTAGTGAACCTTGGCTGTGCCACAGGTCATCCTAGTTTCGTCATGTCTAATTCATTCACAAACCAAGTTCTAGCGCAGATCGAACTCTGGAACAATGGTGGACGATACGACAAGAAAGTTCATGTTTTACCAAAAAAACTTGATGAAATGGTTGCTAGACTTCACTTGAAAAAAATTGGAGCCACTCTTACCTCGTTGACTAATGAACAAGCTAGATATATCGGGGTTTCTGTAGAAGGCCCATTTAAGCCAGAATACTATCGTTATTGATGACTGAACTGCCCCCTGCAACAGGGGGGTTATTAAAGATAAAATAAGAACCTTATGCGGTGATATCTGGCAGTAGTCTGCTTTCGAGAAGCGCGATGCTATCCTTAAGAAACAATTTACGCTTCTTAAGTCGTTGTATTTCTAAATCATCAATTATTGGGTCATTTATAATGCTGCTTAGCTCTTGATCTATGGCCCGATGCTCTCCTCTTAAGCTTACAATCCTCTCATACAAATTACCTACTTGGTTGTCACTCATTATAGAAGGCTCCGCAATGGATAAGTTTAGGTGCTTCTTGCGAGGCTCTCGCGAAGTTATCCCGTATCGAAGTTAGGAAAAGACCATCGAATAGCTCGCCAAACCAATCCTACTCCTTTTCGATGTTGCTTTGTGAAAAAAGTGATGATTTTTTTAAAGATATGCTGTTTATATCTAAATCAGAGGGTTATACAGCTAACACATAAAAAGTATCATCAGGGGCCTAGAATCATCATTGATAATCAGAGATTAACATTTAATTCCTAAGATAATCGATTAAAATTATTTAAGTAGTACTAAAATAGTATCTATCCAAAAATTTAGCGAAAAATAAATTAATTTTACTCTGGTGCAAGTCTAACTAATTCTCTTTATCTCTGAAATTCTTATACTTGCTCTTCATAACTTTCACAATTAACGTGGCTTTTCTACTTCAATCCTTGGAATTAACACTCACAATGCGAAAACTTAAATCAAACAGTTCCTTTTTCTGGGCAAAAGGAAAAATGTATCTGCGAATGTTAATATCCTTAGCCGATGAGACTTGCATTTATTAATAAGAGCGATGAGTGATCCGGGGCACAAATTGTCAAAAGAGGTGAGCTGTATCGATGTTGATGCTTTTCTTGCAAAAATACAAAAACTGCCTGTTAGCAAATCTAATACAGAACGCGGTCGCCTAATCTTTGGCATTGATGCGACCGCTAGCCGTGAACCGCTATGGGATCAGGCATGCCACATTCAAGGTGAAATGTTTCAGGAAACAGCTTCCTTAGGTGGTCTCGATATTCAATTGGTATACTACAAGGGTTTCATGGAATTTGTGGCGACACCGTGGGTTGGAAATGCAACGAATCTTCTTTCTCATATGACAACTATACGATGTGCAGCCGGACAGACACAAATCGCGAGAGTGTTCAAGCATGCTATATCGGAGGCAAAAGAAGGTTCTGTTCAAGCACTGATCTTTATCGGTGATGCTATGGAAGAAAATCCCGATGCTTTAAATAATCTAGCTGGTCAGCTCGGTATTCTGCGTGTACCGATCATGATGTTTCAAGATGGTTACGATGCAGTTGTAGAACGAGCTTTTCGGGACATCGCTAGACTCAGCAATGGTGCGTATTGTCAATTTGACTCTAGTAGCGCAGAGAAGCTTAAGGAACTCTTATGCGCTGTAGCAATATTTGTGGCTGGCGGGCATAAAGAACTAATCAAGTACAGTAAAAAACGAGGCTCCCTAGTCAAACAATTAACCAGTCAACTTAGTCCGCGTCGCTAATAATGTTACGCCTTCTACTAGCGCTTGCCGTTGTTATAGGTTTGATATATCTCTGGTTTTGGTTACGCAAAACTTCAAAGAACCAAAAAGGCAAAGCAATAAAGCTGATCTTGTTGTATGGTTTTGCGTCCATGGTTTTGCTGATGGTAATTAGTGGTCGTGTGCATTGGTTATTTGCATTACCAGGACTCGCTCTACCATGGATACAACGAGCACTGCTAGCCCGTCAAGCATGGCGGCTATTCCGATCGAGCCAGCCCGCAAAATCTGGCAACAAATCAAAAGTAGAAACGAATTATTTCGTCATGATTTTGGATCATGATAGTGGCGATCTAACAGGTGAAGTGCTCCGAGGCAAATATGCTGGAAAACAAATGACTGATCTATCATTAGAAAATCTATTAGAGTTGTTAGCAGAATGTAGAGCTAATGATGGTCAATCTGCCGCGCTTCTAGAAGCCTATTTAAATAGGAATTGTGGAGACGACTGGCAATCTAATGATACTCATGAAAATGAGACTGATGACCTAAACGCTACACCAATGGATCGCCGAGAAGCTGCAGAAATATTAGGCATTGAGGAGCATTCCTCAGAAAAGATAATCAAAGACGCCCATCGTAAACTGATTCAAAAACTGCATTCGGATCGTGGAGGAACCGATTATCTTGCCTCACTAATAAATCAAGCTAGGGATATACTTCTAGATAATTGAGGAAAACTAATCAAGAAATCAATAATGGATTAATTGAGCGGGCGAAAAATTGAACCAACGCTTTCATGCGAAGAAACTTACTTAAATTATACAGGTTGGCATAGATTGACAAAAAGGAGAAAAATTTACTTTTACTTTTTTCTGTTAGGGTGGCCAACAGCACTTGTACTTGGCACCTTGGGATGGCCAACTGTTCTAAGCTCAATTGAAAGAGATAGATTTTCAGTCTGGGGCATAAATCAAGATCTGATCAAAGAAACAGTATCCCAATCAATTGCTGAGAACAGATACCCTAAAAGGGTTGTAGTACATAGGAACGGTAAGGAGTATACCTCTACTGTCCACTATACTATTGACAAAAAACTGCAGGAAAAAGTTGAATCGGTCTTCGAAAAATGGCAACCTGATTACGGCGTTTTTGTTGCCATTGAGCCAGATAGTGGGCGAGTTCTCGCTATGGCTAATCATCGACGCAATCGAGGCGTTAGCCGTAATTTAGCTCTTGGAAACACTTATCCATCTGCTTCGATTTTTAAACTTATCACTGCTGCCGCAGCAATCGACCTCGGCAAAATCGATGCTGAAACTATTATCCCTTTCAATGGCAAAGCTAGCAGTCTGTATCGAAAAAATGTGTTGCATCACAAAAATAATAAGTGGACTCAGCATTTTCCAATTAAAACTGCCTTTGCAAAGTCGGTGAATACAGTTTTTGGCCGCTTAGGTCTAATGCATGTTGGAGGCCAACAACTTTCTGAATATGCTAGTAAGTTCGGGTTTAATCGGAAACTGTCGGGAGATTTTTACTTTCCTGAAAGTCGAGCAGACTTTAATCCAGAAGATGAATGGCGCGTGGTTGAAGCTGCAGCTGGCTATACTAATAATAATACAATAAGTCCTGTACATGCTGCTATGCTTGCGGCCTCCGTAATCAATGGTGGGCGAATGCTGCCTCCATTTCTGGTAGATTCTATAACTAACGATAACGGCATCATTCTCTATGAATCGAACCCTGCCTCAACTTTCCCAATCATTAAATCCAAAACGGTCAATCAATTGCAAATACTGATGCGCGAAACTGTGTTGAAAGGATCAGCCCAAAAAAGCTTTAATGGTTTTTCCAAAAAGCAATATAAAAATGTTGAAGTAGGTGGCAAAACTGGCTCACTTTCTGGCTTAAAACCGGAGGGGAAGTACGACTGGTTCATCGGCTATGCACAAGCTGGATCGCAAAAATTAGCTTTTGCAGCCCTTTGCATAAATAAAGATTATTGGTATGTCAAATCTAGTCAAGTGGCACGCATCGCTGTTGAACACTATTTCAAATAAGATCAACCCTAATTATTTCATAATCAATTAATGAATCTAGGAACTAATTTTGAAACAATATCTTGACATAGTTAATGAAGTAATCACACATGGGACAAGGAAGACTAACCGCACAGGTGTCGATACAATTTCTAGATTTAACCTAAATTATGAGATTGATATGAGCCAAGGATTTCCTTTGCTAACCACAAAAGAAATATCGTGGAAAAATATCGTGGTAGAAAACTTATGGTTTTTATCCGGAGATACTCATATTGAGTTATTGCGTCGACATGGATGTAAATTCTGGGACCCATGGGCTGATGCTAACAATCGCGTGCCAAGCGCCTATGGTAACTTCTGGAGAAACTTTCCAACCATCGAAAATGACCAACTAAACTTCAATGATCAAATTCGGTGGGTGCTTACAGAGCTAAAACACAATCCTAATAGCAGGCGACTGGTTGTCTCCGCGTGGTCCCCTGGAAATGCACAAACAAGCACTTTACCCCCATGCCATGCCTTTTGGATGTTGAACGTTCAATATACTGGAGCAGGGGAACCTACACTTTGTCTGCATCTCACGCAACGTAGCTGCGATGTAGCCCTTGGATTACCATACAATATCGCTGGCTATGCTCTATTGTTAATGCTCTTCTCCAAATTTAGTGGCATCAGGGCCGGGACTCTGGGACATACTTTAGTCGATGCACACATATACACTGCTAAAGAAGGTGGTGGTATGGAAGAATATGATCATATTCCAGGATTGAAAAAACAGCTTACTCGAACACCTCGAAAACTGCCTATCCTTCAAATCGATCAATCTATAAAACAACTTGACGATATTCCGAACTTGTTAAAAATGGACACTGAAAGCCTTACAAGTATTTTTCAAATCAAAGAATATGATCCACATCCAGCAATTCAATTTAAGGTAGCAGTTTAACTGTGATTGCGGCCATTGTTGCTATGTCTCCCGCGCGTGTAATCGGGTTAGACGGCTGTCTCCCATGGCATTACCCAGTTGATTTAAAACGTTTCCGAGATAAAACTCTCGGTACCACCGTAATTATGGGACGAAAAACTTGGGAATCGCTTAATTCAAAAGCCCTACCAAAACGGCGAAACATCGTCATTACTAAAAAATACTTGCCAAATATCGAAACATATATATCAATCTCGACTGCGCTCTCTAACTGCCAAGGTCAAGTCTGGTTTATTGGGGGCGGACAACTATACGCGGCCGCTCTTACGTATTGTGACCTCATTGACGTTACCCATGTTCCAGATCAGATTTTTTCTGACAACGCAGTTTACTTTCCTGAATTGGATCCTAGCCTGTGGGAGGCTGGCCCCATTATTCCACTTGCGGAAGATGTACGACTTACCCAACAAAATTATTACCGACGACGTGCTTAAATAATTCAAAAAACTCTATTTCATCAACAATAAGAGTTTCTTCAATACGACTAGTAATATCACAATTTAGATGAATCAAGCGCGCAAAATAACAAAATTATTTCCTTCGCATGGCTCTAGCTGTGATTGACTCAGATAGTTATTTTTCCGAGCTGAACGTTGAACAAAAACATGCGGTTGAATCCGAACCTGGCCCTATACTCGTGCTCGCTGGAGCGGGAAGTGGAAAAACGAGAGTATTAACATACAGGATCGCGTGGTTAATTCAAAAACTTGATATCTCACCTCAAGCGATTCTCGCCGTAACCTTTACTAATAAAGCCGCGAACGAAATGCGGCATCGGATCGAAACCATGTTAGGTTTTCGTGTCAATAGAATGTGGATCGGCACCTTTCATGGACTATCGCTACGCCTATTAAGAAGTCACTATCGCGAAGCTGAGTTACCCGAGCATTTTGAAATTTTAGATTCCGATGATCAGTATCGTCTGATACGCCGAATTTTAAAGGAGCTTGGGCTCGATGAAGGGCTATGGCCACCTAAACAAATACAGTCATTCATAAATCAAAATAAAGAGGCGGGGCGCCGTTCCGATTATGCCCATAGCAACACTAGGGATATCGAAGAAACAACGCTTCGTGTTTACGATCACTATGAAAAGTTATGCCAACGCTTTGGTTTAGTTGATTTTGCCGAACTTCTTCTCCGCACCTTTGAATTATTAACAAATAATAAAGAATTACAAGAATTTTATAAAAATCGCTTTTCTCATATTCTTGTCGACGAATTCCAAGATACAAATGATATTCAATACAGGTGGATCAAGGTCCTAACCCAACCCAAAAACAACATTCTAGCAGTTGGAGATGATGATCAGTCTATATATGGTTGGAGAGGAGCACGAGTTGAAAACATGGCGAATTTCGAGTTGGACTTTCCGAAGACAAGCATAATTCGTCTAGAGCAAAATTACCGCTCAACAGAAAACATACTACTCGCTGCAAATGCAGTGATTGATCATAACAAGAATCGCCTTGGAAAGAATCTATGGACAGAAGGAAAAAAAGGTACGAAGGTCAAAATATATTCAGCCTTCAATGAGATTGACGAAGGACGTTTTGTATTGGATTGTTTGAAAAAATGGATCGAAAACGGCCATCGCCGAGATTCAATCGCGATCCTTTATCGTTCTAATGCACAATCACGGATTTTCGAAGAGCTTTTAATGAATGATGGGGTTCCATATAGAGTCTACGGAGGTCTGCGCTTTTTTGAACGGACGGAGGTAAAAGATGCTCTAGCTTATCTACGACTAATTAATAACAGAAACTCAGATCCATCGTTTGAGCGAATTGTCAATACACCCACTAGGGGCATCGGCAACAAAACTCTTGATATCCTGAGACAGACATCTCGGGAAAAAGGTTTGACACTATGGGAAGCTGCAGTCAATTTGATAGCTTCCGAAGTAACGCCTAACAGAACTCGAAGCGCCCTTGGTCATTTCATAACACTAATTGACAGCCTCCATGACGAAATAAAAGGCCTGGCATTAGTTGAACAAACCGCGATCACCGTGAAAAAAAGTGGTCTAATAGACCACCACAAGAAAATTGGCGGTGAAAAAGCTCTAACCCGCCTTGAAAATCTTGATGAATTGACCAATGCGGCGAGAAACTTTGAGGCAGAACCAAATGAGGACGGTGAAATTGATCCATTGGGAGATTTCTTAGGTCATGCCGCATTAGAAGCAGGAGAAACTCAAGCTGAAATGTGGGAAGATTGTGTTCAATTGATGAGCCTACACTCAGCAAAAGGCCTCGAGTTTCCCTTAGTTTTTTTATGCGGTACAGAAGAAGGATTATTCCCACATCAACGATCTTTAGAAGAGGCGGGACGGTTAGAAGAGGAACGACGCCTATGTTATGTTGGAATGACGCGGGCTATGGAACAGCTATATTTAACTTGGGCTGAAGTTCGACATCTTCATGGACGCGAACATTATTGTAGACCTTCGCGCTTCCTCCTTGAAATTCCTGAAGAATTCCTAGAAAACGTGCGCGCCTTCAGCAACAATACAAATTTCACTAAAAGCAGCAATGAATCTCGCCAGAGCGGGAACAACAACTTAATCAAACTAGGCAAGCGAGTCACACACGCAAAATTCGGCAGTGGGACAGTTATCACTATAGAGGGCCAAGGAGAGTCTGCTCGAATTCAAGTGAATTTCGACGATTTTGGTGACAAGTGGTTAGTGTTAGCCTATGCAAACTTAAATTTATCTTAGATCTGTACAGCTGTAGAGCCTAAATTTTAAGAGGTTGCATTGCTGTAAGATATGAAATCAGGATACCCACAAAAACTGCAAAACCGAACCATGAATTATTGGTAAATGCTTTTAAGCACTTCTCGGGATTTCGATCTTTGCACAAGCGATTTTGATATATTACGGTGCTAAGAGCGCCCACTAATCCGGCGTTAAACCAGATCCCTAGCTTCAGTTCTTGTCCAATGAAAAACAATATCATCAAAGCAACAACTTGGCAGGCTGCATTAAATATCAAATCATACTGTCCAACCAAAATTGCCGTCGACTTAATACCGACTCGCATATCATCGGGTCTATCAGCCATTGCATACATGGTGTCATAGGCAATGGTCCAAAATAAGTTTGCCAAAAATAATCCGCTAGCGATCAGAGTGACCTCATTTTTTTGCGCCGTAAACGCCATTAGAGTTCCCCATGAAAACACTATTCCTAAAAATGGTTGGGGCAGATAAGTAAATCGTTTCAACAAAGGATATACACAAATTAGTACGAAACCACCTAAAGCCAAAAATACTGTCAGACGATTAAGTGTTAATACTAAAGCCAATCCGAGTATGGTGAGAACTATAAACAAAATGACTGCTTCGAGTGTGGTTATCTCCCCGCGTGCTAATGGCCTATTTTTTGTTCGAGACACATAGCGATCTAAATCTTTATCGAAATAATCATTTATGATACAACCGGCGGCTCGCATAACAAACACGCCAGCTATAAATATTAGAACGATCTTTGGTGAAGGCGCTCCATCTCCCGCAACCCATAATGCCCAAAGAGTTGGCCACAAAAGAAGTAACCACCCTATAGGTTTGTTTATCCTCATCAAACGCAAATAAATTGACAGTTTATTTAGCATCAGACAGTAAAGCTATATTCCCCCGGTAACAACCAACGGTCGATAATTTCATCAACCAATTGCGGGTTATTCGTTTGTAAATAGTCAGCAATATCTGGAACCAATTTCGCGACTTCACTATGACGAAACAGATCTGCTATTCTGAATTCGGGAATTCCACTTTGTCGAGTCCCTAATATCTCACCTGGCCCACGTAACTCTAGATCTTTTTTAGCAACCATAAATCCATCTTTAAGTTCGCGTATCGCTACTAGCCTATTACGAGCTACTGTTGTTAGAGGATTTTGATATAAAAAAATACAAACAGATCGTTGATCACTGCGGCCTATACGCCCACGAAGTTGGTGCAGTTGCAATAAACCTAATCTTTCTGCATTCTCCACAACCATAAGTGTAGCTTCTGGCACGTGGACTCCAACTTCGATGACAGTACTTGCCACTAGCAGATCAATGGTTCCTGCTCTGAACGTGGTCATAATCTCTTCTTTTTCACCAACACCTGTTTTGCCGTGCAAAGATGATACACGTACATCGGGCAACTCTTTCTGTAGTGTTTTAGATCTCTGAACCACAGCCTCTACTTCGAGAGCCTCAGATTCATTGATAAGAGGACATACCCAATAAGCTTTCTGCCCGCTCTTGCAAGCTTCGCGCACACGTTTTTGGACTTCTACACGACGGGCGTTTGGCATTACTGCGGTTTCAGCTGTCTGTCTTCCAGGGGGCATTTCATCGATGATTGAAATATCCATATCGGCATAGACCACCATTGCCAATGATCGGGGTATTGGTGTTGCGGTCATGATAATTTGATGAGGAACTTGATTGCTACTTTGTCCTTTATCTCTCAAGGAGGCTCGTTGCTCGACACCAAAACGGTGTTGCTCATCCACAATGATTAGACCTAAAGATTTATACTGGACATCTTCTTGGAAAAGAGCATGGGTTCCAATGACAATTTGTGCTTTTCCATTTACCAAAAAATCGTAGACTTCTTTTTTTTCTTTGCCCCCGAGTTTGCTAGTCAACCATACAGTTTTTAAGTTAAATCCTTTCAACCAACTTGAAAAGGTCTGAAAATGCTGAGCCGCCAAAATCTCAGTCGGTGCCATTATAGCAACCTGGAGACCAACTTCGACCGCTGCTAGAGCCGCCGCAACAGCAACTATAGTTTTTCCGCAACCCACATCACCCTGAACTAAACGTAGAGACGGGCTGTTCTGGCTAAGCCCAGAGAAAATTTCTTGAATAGTTTTGCTTTGGGCTTGTGTCAACGTAAAATCTAAACGCTTTTCAAGTTTTGGCCAGAAATTCTTCCCTATCGGAATCTCGGGCGCTTTCTGAGAATCACGTAACTGTCTACGACGCGTCATCGCCAAATGATGTGCCAAAAGCTCCTCAAAAGCGAGGCGTAGCTGAGCTGGATGGGTTCTATTTGATAGGGCAGCAATGTCTGTCTCAGTCGGCGGTCGATGGATTATTTGTAGTGATTCTTTAATGGTCAGGAAATTATTGACCTTAACCAAAGATTCTGGGAGAAGCTCTCTAGTTTGAGTATCATACTTAGATAATACTTCGTCTGTTAACTTCCGCCACATTTTCTGTCCTAACCCTTTTGTGGTTGGATATATTGGTGTCAAAGTCGCGTCGAGTTGAACGCCACCTCTACCGCTAATTATTTGATATTCTGGATGGACAAGCTCGGGGCCTGATGGGCCAGAACGAAGCTCCCCAAAACATTGAAGCCACATTCCACGCTGCAAAGAACGTCTTTGGGATCGGTTGTAGTGAAACTGTCGTAAGGTGAGTCTTCCAGTTCCATCAGAAATTATTGTGATCAGACTACTCCTGCGACCCAATTTAAGAGATGAAACTAAAATCTCGCCATGAACCAATACATGCCTCCCGAATTTTGCCTCACCAATTGGGCATAGCATAGTACGATCCTGATATCGTATGGGAAAATGAAAAAGAATATCCTCCACTTTACGAATTCCCATTTTCGATAACTTCTTATTAAGATGCGGGCCTACTCCCTTGAGCGTTGTGACTGCTGGAGACAAAAATATCTTATCCGTCGTTGAGGATAATTAGTGGTTATCCAAGTATGCAATCGCGTCCATTTCGATAGAAGCTCCTTTTGGCAAACTATCAACACCGACAAGGGATCGCGCTGGATAAGGTGATCTAAATTTCTCGGACATCACTTGATTCACTATTTCGAAATTTTTTATATCAGTAAGGAAAACGGTTAGTTTAACTATTTCCTCGAGATCGCTTCCGCATTCTTTAAGAATAGCCTCCAAATTTTTTATGACGACAGCTACTTGTTTAGGGATGTCGTCTTTCACAATCTGCATCGTAACTGGATCTAAAGGAATCTGCCCCGAAACAAACACTAGCTGACCAACTCTTATAGCAGGAGAATAGCTACCGATGGCTTTGGGGGCATTAGAGCTTTCGACTACGTGTTTAGTCAAGATATCACCTTGTTAAATGCGAACATCATGCTTTAGATCGACTTACCCGTAAGACGAAACTTCTTGCATGAAGCCTTTTCATAATTAATGCCAAATGCTGCCTATTTTCGACGCCTATTGTAAAACGAATACTGGCGTGTCTGGTATCTCTCTCGGTAACAGAAACCTTATTAATATTAGAATTCTCATCCGCAATTATCGCTGCTAGCCTAGCCAGTACGCCTGGGCGATTTGTTGTTTCGAGATGGATATCCACAGCAAATTCACCTTTCACTTCATCCGCCCACGCTACTGGAATCCAGTTATCGCTGCTCTTGCCTCTACGTTTAGTATTAGCACATTTGGAACCATGAATAACAATCCCTTTGCCCCTCGAAAACAGGCCTACTATCCTATCGCCAGGTATCGGGCGACAACATTGGCCATAACGCACTATCATTCCCTCAGCGCCTTTGATAACCAAAGGCTGCCTCTTGGTCTTTTTGGAAAGTTTCAAGGAATTTTCTGGTGATAATTGTTGAGCGACAACCATTGGCAATCGCCTCCCAGTACCAATATCCGCTAAGAGTTCAGTCCAATCTTCTCTCCCTATCCTGCCAAGTAGCTCAACTTTCTGTCTGGTTTTGAGCCTAGTATTCATACCCATTGACGCCAACGCTTTTTCCAACAATTTTCTACCTAACTTTATAGCATCTTCGGTGCGTTGTTTTTTTAGATAGCCACGAATTTCCGAGCGTGCTTTTCCTGTGATGACGTAATTGAGCCACATGGGGCTTGGGTAGGCTGAGCGAGCAGTGATTGCCTCAACATGCGTCCCATTGTCCAAGGTTTGATGCAAAGGCACCATCTGATAATCCACTTTCGCACCCACACAATGATTGCCCACATCAGAGTGGACAGAGTAGGCAAAATCTAAAGCTGTCGCACCTTTCGGCAACTTCTTTATGTCTCCCTTCGGCGTAAACAAATAAACCTCATCAGGAAATAAATCAGTCTTTAAGTGTTCAAGAAACTCAGCAGGATTGCTTGAATGAACCTGGCCATTCAATAAATCATTCAACCAAGTTTTGGTGAGCTGTTGTGGATTTTGATCTCTACTCAAAGATTTGTATCGCCAATGGGCAGCCACGCCAACTTCTGCCACCCTGTGCATGTCTACAGTTCGTATCTGTACTTCAACGTTTTGTCCGAACATTCCAAACACCAATGTGTGAAGCGATTGATATCCATTAGCTTTCGGTATAGAAATATAGTCCTTAACCTTGCCTGGAACTGGCTTATATAGATTATGTATTACCCCCAGAGATCTATAACAATCATCTACATTATCCACAATCACTCTAATAGCAAAAACATCTTTTAAATCCGACAGTGACATATGACGAGTCTGCATTTTCCTATAGACGCGATAAAGATTCTTTTCTCGCCCCGACACATTACCTTTAATGCCCGATTTCTTAAGTTCTTCAGACACTTTTTTTAGTGTGTTGTCGACAATTGTTCTATGGTTACCGCGACTTTTGCCTAACTCTTTCTGAATGGCATCGTAACGCTTTGGATACAAATATCGGAAACTTAAATCCTCTAGCTCCTGGGTCCAGTTATTCAGTCCGAGTCGGTTTGCTATAGGAGCAAAAATCTCTAAGGTCTGCTGAGCTATTCGCCTTCTTTTATCGAGCTTTAACGAATCTAATGTTCTCATATTGTGAATGCGATCAGCGAGTTTGATTAAAATAACTCGAATATCACGTGACATCGATAAAAGCATTTTATGGAAGTTTTCAGCCTCCGCATGCTCACTTGATGCAAATTCGATTTGTCCTATCTTGGTGACGCCATCTACAAGAAGTGCTACATCTTCGCCAAACTTCTTTACCAATTCAACTCTATCGGTTTCTGTATCCTCAATGACATCGTGCAATATAGCCGCGATTATGCTTCGCTCATCGAGCTGCAAATCTGCCAATATGTATGCAACAGCTAACGGATGATGAATGTATGCTTCGCCACTTAACCGTTCCTGCCCAGAGTGCGCATCATTGCTAAAGCAATAAGCACGGTATATCTTTTCAACATTACTCTTAGCTAAGTAATCAACCGCTTTAAGTAAATCAGCGATTTCAACATTGCGTTTTGGCTTACTTGACGAAGTGGTGACAGGTTTAGGTCGGGGTGCTTTCTGTGCCCTATCCTTCGCCTGAACTCTCTCTGGTGGCATCTTGATTCTCAATAGGGCTTACACGATCGTCTGTGCTATTCTCTGTATTTGGAAACAGCCCTGTGGCCTCCAATTCTAGTTTGGCTTCTTCTTCATTTCCTTCGCTAACAGGTGAGGAATCAGTATCACCCTCTTCGGAATCACCAAACAATTCTTTTTCGAGATCAACCTCTTGTTCCTCTAAAATCGATCGTGTGATCATTCCTTCAGCAATTTCGCGTAACGCAACTACAGTGGGTTTATCTCGACCTGCTGGCACTGTCGTTTCAGCGCCTAACATTAATTGTCGCGTCCTTTTCGCAGCCACTAGAACTAATTCGAAACGATTTTCCACATTATCGAGGCAATCCTCGACCGTAATTCTTGCCATTATTCTACTCCCTAAGAGAAACCTTATATTTAAAGCGATTTTTGATCTATTAAGGTAAGTTTACTAGTATAAGAGTGATCTGTCTCCTCTGGAGGATATACAGTTTCTTATCACTTGCTACTGAATTGGCAAGCTTAGCCTTTTTTGATATTTACAGAAAGGTGGCTGGATCGAAATAAATGCCTGATTTAGGTATTTCGTGGTGCAGAAAAACGCCTTGAAGCTCCTGTAGAGCAATACCGAACTCTGCATTAACTATTACGTAATCAAATTCTGAGTAATGGCTTATCTCACTAATGGCTCGACTCATTCGACTTTGGATAATCTGACTAGAATCTCTTTTACGATCAAACAATCGTCGCTCCAAATCATTTAGGGAGGGCGGAACAATAAAGACACTAACGGCTTCCGGTATTAACGCGCGCACCTTCCGCGCGCCCTGCCAGTCGATATCTAATACAACACTTTGCCCCAATTTTAGCGCACCCTCAACTGGTTTTTTTGCAGTGCCATAAAGATGGCTAAAAACCCGCGCATATTCAAGAAAATCGCTATTAGCGATCATTTTTTTGAAAATCTTCTCACCAACAAAATGATAATCTACACCATCTCTTTCTAACGCGCGGGCGGGGCGGGTAGTATGAGAAACTGAAACAGTAAGATCATTTATTGACTCCGCTAATGCTTTAGCTAAACTGGTTTTTCCGGCACCAGAGGGCGCAGAAAGAATAATTAATCGGCCTTCCGGCTTTGAGCTCTGCTTCTTTCCCATCACAACAATAATGCATACATAAGAAAATCGGTATTTTTCTAATTGAGAGTTAGCCGTTGATATTTGTTACTCAACATTTTGGACTTGTTCGCGCATCTGTTCAATAACGACTTTAAGATCGACACTGCTAGCTGTCATTTTCGCATGAGATGCTTTAGACCCGATCGTGTTGGCTTCACGATGCAGCTCTTGCATTAGAAAATCTAAACGTCTACCAACAGGGCCGTCTTTGGTTAATACTCTATTAACCTCACCAAAATGAAGTATAAGCCGATCTATCTCTTCTCGTATATCCGCTTTGCTTAGCAATAAGATCAGCTCTTGCTCTAATCTGTTTGGCTCTATTTTTGGATCAAGATTGGCAATTTTTTCATCTAGCCTGCGTCTTAAGTCTTCTTGAACTTGTGGCCAAATTGACTCTGTTTTAGCGATTAATTCTTTTGCCTCGGTTAGGCATGCAAGGAGAAGATCGGCTAACTTTTTGCCTTCACGCTGTCGGGCAGACAAAACGCGAGACAGCGCTTTAGTCAGTAGCTCAGAGACCTCAGTATATAGCTCGTCGAAATTGACGGTGGAGGTTCCTAATACCCCTGGCCAACGCAAAATTTCGTAAACTGTTAAGTTAGCCGCATTTGGCATAGCGGCTAACGCCTCTGATTCCAACTTTGCAAGTCGACACATCTCGTTGTAATTCAGGCTACTTTTTCCCGAATTTATTGAATCGCTAACTTGATAATGCAAAATGGCGTCTACCCTGCCTCGGTGAATTTTACTCGCAATTAAATGTCTTAAATCAGGTTCAGCACTACGCAACTCATCTGGTAAGCGCATAGCAATCTCTTGATACCTGTGATTTACAGTTCGAATTTCCCATACTAAGTGGCCGAGCGAGCTATCAGATTCTTCTCGACCAAATGCTGTCATACTGTTCACCATGTCAGATAAGCCACTTTATTTGCTCATCATAAAAATACAATGTAAAGTATTTCTTATCTGATATTTTTGTCACTTTGAGATTTATTGGGCAGTTCATTTTCAATATGACTTAAAATCGTAATTCGAGATATCCGTAGATCGACAGTTACTGTTGCTTAGTAATATTATTGCATTTTATTTATGTCTGTGTTCTCAATTAATATAAATTTTTCATGTTACGAAAAATAGACTATTATAAATACAGAGGTTTGGAAATTATTAGCGTTACCCCCTACACTTTCGGTGAATCACTAAACTTACACAATGACCGCAACATCTAAAATAATAGTGCTTGCAACCAATAACCGCGGAAAATTGAACGAACTCAAGGCACTGCTTTCCAACACCCAGCTAGAATGTAGGGCACAAAATGAATACCAAGTGCCCGAAGCTCAGGAAACGGGCTCAACTTTTATCGAGAATGCACTCATTAAAGCTCGGAATGCTTGCAAACATAGTGGCCTGCCATCAATCGCTGATGATTCTGGTCTAGAGGTAGATTGCTTAGATGGAGCCCCGGGGGTTAGGTCGTCTAGGTTTGCGGGGGGGAATGCCACGGATTCTGATAACCTAAAAAAATTAATAGGCGCTGTACAGAAATTCCCAGCAGAAAAAAGAACAGCTAGGTTTCATTGTGTGATGACTTATCTCAGATGGGAAAAAGATCCAGCCCCCTTGATCTCTTCCGGCGCATGGGAAGGTTGCATTACAACAATACCCCAAGGACGACATGGCTTCGGATATGATCCGATATTTTTTTTACGCAGCCATAATCAAACATCAGCGGAACTAAATATAGAAGAAAAAAATTTGCTAAGTCATCGTGGCCAAGCGCTAAGAAATTTAGCAAATCAGATTAAGAATAACTGTCTGTTGGAAAATTAATTATATTGACAATCCACTATCACCAAATGATAAATAAGTTGAATGAATAAATTAATCATGCTTCGTCACGGACAAAGCGCTTGGAATTTAGAGGGCAAATTTACGGGCTGGATTGATGTGCCCTTAACAAGCCGAGGCGAAAAAGAAGCACGAAACGCTGGGGTTGAAATGCGTGGAGCTGGATTAACTTTCGATGTCGCTTTCGTTTCTGTTTTGCAAAGAGCAACAAAAACGCTAGAGCTCGCGCTGAACGAATTATCGCTCATTAACCTTCCGATCCGAAGAGATTGGAGACTTAATGAGAGACACTATGGCTTGCTTCAAGGGCTTAATAAAAAAGAAACCGTGGAAATTCATGGAAAAGACAAGGTGCACAAATGGCGCCGTGGCTATTTGCAACGCCCACCCCAAATGCCTAGTGATCATCCTAACCACCCAACACAAAATCCGCTTTATGCAAACATCACACATTTGCCTAGCGGGGAATCACTAGCAGATACTTTAAATCGCGTGCAAGAATTTTGGCACGAGCTCATCGTTCCTGCGTTGCTAGAAAACAAAGCCGTGCTAATTGTTGCTCACGGAAATAGTCTCCGAGCTTTGGTCAAGCTAATAGAGAATATGTCGGAAGAAGATATTGCTGAATTCAATATCCCAACTGGTGTTCCGATAGTTTGTGAAATGGATGTAGAGCTCAATCTTATAGATCGTTATTTCTTAGCCGATAATAAAAAGCTTGAGGCTGCCATTCAAGAAGTTACGCAACAAGCTTAAATGCGTATAGATTGAAACTTTGGACAATAATCGGCGAAAAACCATCTACCAAGGCACGATATTAGATTTTGGCCTTGAAAAAGTTCAGCTAGGAAATGGAAAATCATCGAATATCGAGATTGTGCGACACCCTGGAGGGGCTGGCATCCTTGCGATTGATAAGCGGGGCTATGTTTGCTTGCTACGACAATATCGCTATTCGATAAAAGATTGGATTTGGGAAATACCAGCGGGCTTAATTGACCGCAATGAAGAGCCACTAAATACAGCTAAGCGTGAACTCCGAGAAGAAGCTGGTCTGGTTGCAGAAGAATGGAAATCTCTTGGTTCCATTTTACCGACGCCAGGATTTTGTAACGAAAAAATTTTTCTATATGAAGCGCGCACAATTAGATTTGTAGGCTCAAATCCGGAGGCTGTAGAACAAATCGAGATTCACTGGGTAACCCTAAGTGAGGCGCTCGATATGGCGGTTAATAATCAAATTGTTGACGCTAAAACCATAGCAATACTATTGCGAACAAATCAAGTCATGGCCTAACTATTGTCTAATTACATAAAATAGTAATTTTACCAAACCAATCTTCAACACGGTGGTTCAGGAATTAGTAATATTCGGGTTCTTCACCAATTCTCCACTTGATGTTACAGCCTACGCTAGGATGCTGCTTACCTGATATTGTTTCTCCTCTCAGAAGAGATTCTACAGCTGACCGCAAGTCATTGCCCGTTACGGGTTCATCATTGCCAGGGCGGCTGTCATCATACTGACCTCGATAAACAAGTTTTCGATCAGCATCATAAAGAAAAAAATCTGGGGTACAAGACGCTCGATATGCTTTCGCAACGCTTTGTGTCTCATCGTACAAATAGGGAAATGAGTATTTGTAAGTTACAGAATCCTCTTGCATTCTTTTTGGACTATCTGCTGGATGTGTTTGAATATCGTTTGATGAAATAGCTACTACCGCGAGTCCTTTTTCTTGGTAATCAGAAACAAAATTTACGAACGAATCTCTAATGTGAATTACGTACGGACAATGATTACAAATGAAGGCTACCAAAAATAGTGGGCTATCATTCATCATGCTCATTGAAACCTCGGGTCCACCAAAGTCTGGATTGGTGTTTAGTAAACTAAAATCGTGGGCTACAGAGCCAAGTTTCTCCATATTAGAGAGCTTTTCCATTATCTATTCCCAAAATGTCTATGTTTTTAAATTAGGATCTTAACATGCTATAACCAAAGAGATTTTCTAGGCAGTTCGTTTTTTTGACAACCTAGCTACAATACACACTTATTACTAATACTTACTGAGTAAAATTGATGACAAATCAGAAACTGACTCATTTTGACACCGATGGGGACGCTCATATGGTGAATGTTGGCGAAAAGGATCGTACCCTAAGGCATGCCATCGCAGAGGGTTACATCGAGATGGATGCCAAAACGCGTAACCTAGTTGAGAGGGGCGGGCACAAAAAAGGAGACGTGCTTTCGATCGCTCGTCTAGCAGGCATCATGGGGGCCAAACAAACTTCAAACTTAATCCCTCTGTGCCATCCTCTCTCTTTAACGCATATCGAAGTGAAATTTGAAATTGATGCTGCTCTGAACCGCGTTCGTTGTGTCGTAATGATAGAGTCAGTTGATAGGACTGGCGTTGAAATGGAAGCCATGAATGCTGTGCAAATAACATTATTAACAATCTATGATATGTGTAAAAAAGTTGATCGTGGTATGACAATCGGGCCTGTCCGATTGATTGAAAAATCCGGTGGTTCATCCGGAACCTGGAAGCGTTCATATGATAAGTGAGTTCGACATCCAACCACAACCGAGCTGTGAGGACGAAATACAAACAGGTTTGTTGTCAGTAGAGGCGGCTCTTGAAAAAATCTTGTTAATGATTACGCCGATCGCAGAAGCTGAGCTAGTTCCAGTGCAAGAGTCTCTTGGGCGAGTGCTAGCCGAAGACTTATACTCTCCTATAGATGTGCCAAATCACACTAATGCCGCTATGGATGGTTACGCTGTTCATTCATCCGATCTTGAAAAACAAAAGCTATGTATTATTGGTACTGCGTGGGCTGGTCGACCATTTAATGAGCCCTTAAAACGGGGGGAGTGTGTCAGAATAATGACCGGGGCGGTTATGCCCCAAAATAGCGACACTGTGGTTATGCAAGAACATGTTGAGCGAAAAGATGACATCATCTATTTAGCATCCGGACAACAGCCTAGACAACATGTCAGACAAGCCGGAGAAGATCTTAATATTGGGTCTCTTGCTTTATCAGCTAGACAGCGTCTATTTCCTGCTGAACTTGGTGTGATAGCGTCCCTAGGCATCGCTGAGGTGCCTGTTATAAAAAAACCTAGGGTGGCGTTTTTTTCTAACGGTGATGAACTGCGTTCAATTAATGAAACGCTTGCTATTGGTGAGGTGTACGACTCGAATCGTTATACCCTTAACGCGATGTTAACGCGTGCAGGGGCTAGCATACTCGACTTAGGGGTTGTACCCGATAATCCAAAACGTTTGGAAGAAACATTCCAACAAGCCGCGGCAAATGCTGATTTAGTGATTACCTCTGCCGGCGCATCCGTTGGAGATGCTGATTATGTGCTTGATATTCTGAAAAAAATTGGTGAAGTAGGATTTTGGAAGATCGCGATGAAACCAGGCAGGCCTCTCTCGGTGGGGGAAATTGGATCTTCCACTTTTTTTGGACTACCGGGAAATCCCGTATCGGTTATGGTCACATTTTATCAGTTTGTCTTGCCGGCTCTAAGAAAGCTTTCGGGGGAAAAAAACATCACTAAATTTCGATGCTCTGCGCGTCTAACAAGAAACTTGAAAAAACGCCGTGGTCGCACTGAATTCCAACGCGGCATTCTCAAGCTCGGTGATGACGGCACACTTATTGTCGAAAATACGGGAGAACAAGGATCTGGAATATTAACATCGATGAACCAAGCTAATTGTTTTGTAATTCTCCCTGCTGAATGTGAGGGAGCTAACGTTGGTGATATCGTCATTGTCGAGCCTTTTTCGGGCCTGATCTAACAACATTCTAATGGCGCAAGCTGATGTCCTTCGATGGCAGAAGAAATATCAAGACGCCAACCTAGTTGATACGCTGCAATCGGACAATTTATTATTAAGATACGAGGCCATGATAAACAATAGGGGGCTCGCGCTTGATCTCGCCGCGGGCACATGCCATTCTTCAGTTCAATTAGCACAATCCAAAAACAAAGTGATCGCCGTAGACTGCAGCATAACGGCGCTTCAGTTGGGCCAACAACTTGCTAATCGTTACAACGTTAAGTTGATTCCTTTGGTAGCAGACTTAAGCTGTTGGTCTGTTCCAAGTTGTAGCTTTGATATGATAACCTGTTTTCGATACCTCGACCGAAAGATGTTCCCCGTATTAGTAGATGCTCTAAAGCCTAGAGGATTATTGATTTATAAAACCTTTAATGAGCACTATCTGAACTACAGCCCTAGATTCAACCCCAAATACGTTCTACGGTCTGGTGAGCTAGAACCTTATTTATCTCAATTAGAAATAATCGAATGTTCTGATGGAGCCTCAACAAAAGAAATTTACTCCTTCGCAGTTTGCAGAAAATCCTATAGTATATTTCGATCATAAGGCCTGAATATACGTTTCTCTTTTTATATAGTTTTTTGTGTTTAAAGACGTTCTATTCTCCTGGTGTATTTTTTGTTACCCAGCGATCCTCATGCGTGAGACTTTCTTTTTTCCAGAAAGGGGCGGTTGATTTGAGTTGCTCCATGATTGCCCGACACGCACCAAAAGCGTCTTTGCGGTGAGCGGCCCAAACTGCGACCAAGACTATATCTTCGCCGGGTTTAACGGCGCCAATCCTATGTAATAAAAATACTTCCAATAATTGGTATTTTTTTTGAGCATCTCGAATAATTTTTTCTAATTGCTGTTCAGTCATGCCCGGGTAGTGTTCAAGATACATGGACAAAACGCTATCACCTTCATTGTAGTCTCTCATCGTGCCAACAAAAATAGAGCAAGCGCCATGAGATCCCGAACTAACCGAGCTTTCCTCAAATAATTTAAGCTCTTGAAAAGACGAGAATGGGGCATCACGCAAACCAATTTGGGCCGACGCCATGTTCAACCTCCTGTAATCGGTGGAAAAAAAGCTACCTCATCTCCATCTTTCACTCGACTTTCTGGCCCCGAGTAAGTCTTATTAATCGCAATCAGAGTAGTATCGTTAAGTGGCTCGTTAGTTAGCAAAGCCCACAAATCTCGAACATTTTTCAATCCATCGGCGTCAACTTCCTTTGAATTAATTCCTGTTTGTTCTCGAAGGCTTGCAAAAAATCTAACATGTATGGTCATTTATAGGCTCTTCAGCATCACTGATGTTTTTCTCTAGGAAATTTATAATAAGCGGTTATAAGATTATCTACAACTCAAGAGGATCTAGTATGTCCAATAATAATCGTGAATTTGTCCCAGTCAATATAGCTATCCTAACCGTTTCCGATTCCCGGACAATAGAGAATGATAAATCTGGAGATTTGTTAATCGAAAGAATAAAAGCAACTGGGCACACGCTAGCTGACCGGAAAATTGTTAAAGATGATAAAGAACAAATTCAAACTGTTCTGCATAGCTGGATTAATAACAAAGATGTTCAAGTGGTCATAAGCACAGGAGGAACGGGGCTGACAGGTTTTGATGGAACGCCAGAAGCGATAGAACCCCTATTTGAAAAAAGAATCGACGGTTTCGGGGAAATTTTTCGAGCCATATCATTTGAAGAAATCGGCACTTCTTCATTAAATTCCAGAGCAATGGCTGGAGTAAAAAATGGCACCTATATTTTTTGTCTACCCGGATCTTCGAATGCGTGCGCAACGGGGTGGGACAAAATAATTAGCTTCCAATTAGATTACCGAACACAGCCTTGTAACCTGGTGGAGCTCATGCCCCGACTTCTTGAACACGTTCGAGACTAACTTGACATCGCCGGCGCCTTTAAGTGGAGCGCCTTTCATCGATGATCCGTTTTGCTTTAGTGACTATGTGGTTAAACGCCTGCTCTTGGTCAACATGCGTTTCGGCTCTAATAAAGTGCTCGAGGCTAACACCGTCACCTGTCTTCCAATGTATGTTCCCCTCGGTTGTCCAGCCTCCAGCAACTTTTTTGGGCGTTGGCGTAATTGTAACTCCCTGATACTCGACGGATTGACTGGAGCGCTTATTTGAGTCTGGGGAGTTTTCACTTCGTTCACGTTTATTCTTGAAAAACTTTAATATCATTTTGATGTGCCTTATAGGTAGTACAACAAGAGACTTGAGCCGAGCAAAACAGCGACCCAAAGCACCATGCTGCCCGTGGGCCATGTTCGAGCCAGAGTTCCTTGCGGGCCGTAGTGCCGATGGACAGCTCGTAGCAGATATCGTCCCACTTGACGTCCCGTATTGCTCAGTATAGCCCGCACCAAGACCACATGTTGAGTGGTGAAACGCGTCAGCTTCGGCGCCACCCGCCGGTACAACCAATCTGTATCTAAATTAATGGTTGCCTGCTCCGGGGGATAGAGGCCGGTACGTAGCAACACGAAAAAAGCTAGCGCAGCAAACAATAATAGTTGAACCTGGGTTAGAGAGTGCCCTAAATCAGCGTAAGGCTGATACACCACTGGGTAGGGAAGGATAGAGTAAAGCGGCGTTGGGAACCAACCAATCGCGATGCACAAGACTGCGGTCACACCCATTGCCAGACACATGTGAAAAGGTGCTTCTCGGCATCGAATGCCTGAGTCATGACTAAAAAACGCAAAATATGGAATCTTTATTCCCGAATGCTCCATCACCCCTGCAGACGCGATTAACAAGCCGATGAAGGCTAACACATAGTGGCCCTCGACCACTGCTGACAGAGTCATCGACTTGGCGACAAAACCGCTGAACAGTGGAAAGGCGGAAATCGACATTGCGCCGATGATGCAGAAGATCGTCGTCCATGGCATCGAGCGGTATAACCCGCCAAGGTCAGATGCGCGTGTTGTCCCGGCTCGATAAAGCACTGCCCCCATACACATGAAAAGAAGTGACTTGTAAAGAATATGGACGAAGGCATGCGCAACGGCGCCATTCAATGCCAACTCAGTGCCAATCCCAATCCCCACAACCATGAAGCCCAATTGATTGTTGAGACTGTAGCAAAGAACCCGACGCAGGTCATTCTCAATGACCGCAAAAAAAATTGGGAAGAGGGTCATCACAACGCCAATGCCAATCAGCACATCAGTGCCGGGAAAACCTCGTGCCAACGCATAAATGGCAAGTTTAGTAGTGAAGACACTAAGGAAAACCGCGCCAGTAACGCTCGCTTTCGGGTANGCATCTTGAAGCCAGTTGTGAAGAAATGGAAAAGCACANTTAATNCCGAACGCCGCAAATATCANCCAGACTCCGAGNCTNACTTCTGTGAGACTGCCNCTAGGACCAATCATCTGATCAAAAGAAATTGAACCCGACTGCTGGTAGTGGACAAGGATGCCCGCNAGGAGNAGAACGCCGGAACCNACCTGGATAATAAGATANCGTATGCCGGCTCGGTACGCCTGNTCAGTTCGGGCCGCAAAGATCAAGATCGCGGAAGCCANGGCTGTGATCTCCCAATAGATAAACAATGTGACTAAATCNGCNGCAAACACNGCGCCGATCGCGCTTCCAACATATACCATTGCCGTGACATGCTGGGTCGTGTCTCGTACATGCAATGCATAAAGGGCTGCGATAAAAGCGGCAATATGAAAGATATACCCGAAAACTAGACTCAGCCGATCTACCCGAACCTGCAACAGCTTCAGGCCCACTATTTCAATTCCGGGAGACGTCGCCTCAGGAAGAAGCAAAAGTTGAGCTAGGCTGAATGCTGGAAGTAAGAGCGCGCCTATGGCCTGGGTTCTGCGAGGTAACCATGGCAATATTAAAGCACCCAGCAGAATAATGCTGCCTGGCGGAAGGTTAATCATCATAGTAGCTCTCGTCCCGTTTGAGCAGACGACGCAACTGCTTACCAAGCATAACGATAGCAAAAAGCGAAATAAATCCCCAAAGGCCATAAAACCCGGGCCACCCTTCCCAGTCGAAAATCGCATGCCGATGAACGATAAACTCCAAGATCACTAGGGCAACACATAGGCAAACAAGCGCTCTAAAAATCATTTTTGTGATTTNCCCCCAGCTTGAAATTGATGATTGTACATAAGATTATTAGCGCACCAATGATCCGATTAGCCNCAAGATCGGNGCCGGATANAAGAACAGTGCNATGCACATTGTAGTGGTTAAAACGATCGCGATAAGGCAAGCTACAGGAGCTTCGGTGATGCCCGCTCTGGGGGCCCGGTCAGCGCTAAAGAAAGCACGGATTGGAATTGGGAGCAGATAGGCAATATTNAGAAGNGTNCTCAACATCAGGACGCCAACAAGCGCTCCGTATCCAGCATCAAGCGCTCCAAATGCTATGTACCACTTACCCCAAACGCCNCCCATAGGTGGAAGTCCAGCAATNCTTATACTTGCCAAAAGGAATGCCCCCATGGTGATNGGCATCTGNCGGCCCAGACCATTCATCTTGCTGATCTCAGTTTTATGAGTCACCACAAGAATCGCTCCAGCGCAGAAAAAAAGCGTAATCTTCCCAAACGCATGTGTGGCGATGTGCAAAGCAGCGCCGGTAACTCCGCTAGCATTAGCCAGTAGTGTCCCTACAACAACGTACGACAACTGGCTNACTGTTGAGTAAGCGAGCCGACGTTTCAGGTTATCCTGATACAGGGCGATTAGTGAAGCAATAATTATCGTNCCAGCTGCAACCCACATCAACCAATCAGTGACACTGGCGCCATGTATCAAGTCAACCCCGAACACATAGATCGTAATCTTAAGGATTGCAAAAACCCCCGCCTTAACCACTGCCACAGCGTGCAAAAGCGCACTAACCGGAGTGGGTGCAACCATCGCCGCTGGCAACCAGCGGTGGAATGGCATGAGAGCAGCTTTACCTACGCCAAAAACGAAGAGAACATACAACAGCCCTATAATGACGGGAGACGCGACCCCATTCAAAATGCCATCAGCACGAAACTCGACGGTGCCGGCAAGTAACCAAGTCCAAATCACAGCGACTAACAGGAAAGCCACAGAGGTTCCGACCAAAATTATCAGATNTTNCCGNCCGGCTTGACGAGCCTCTGCAGTACCCGTGTGCGTTACCAGTGGATATGTTGAAAAAGTCAACAGTTCATAGAATACAAACAACGTCAGTAAGTTTCCGGAAAACGCAACACCTATAGTGCTGCCAATAGCGAGAGCAAAAAACGTGAAGAATCGGCTTTGGTTGGGTTCATGATGAGCCCTCAGATAGCCGATAGAATAAACTGTTGTAATTAACCACAGGAAACTGCTCAAAATACCAAAAAGCAGGCCTAAAGGCTCCACTCGGAAGATGATTGGTAGGCCGGGAATCGGTTCGGCTACCCCAACTGTGGGCAGGTCCCCAGCTAAAACTGAGGGCAACAGCGATAGATTTAAAACAAAAAGAATGGCGCTCGCAAGAAGGCTAATAGCTTCCCGACCGTTAGGTCTATTTGTAAAAAGCATGACTAAGCCAGCACAAATGAAGGGAACTACAATTGCAAATGCTACTGTATTCATAGACTGTAGGCCATGAGAACCGCTGCTGCTTTTTCAGCAACTCCCACAGTAAATCCAGTGTCTATGCCGAAATATACATTAGCTATTATCAAAAGCCAGGTCGGAGCCAAAAGACTAAATGGAGCTTCTTTCATGCTCGTATCGTTTGCCTCCGAATAGCTCCTTAGATATGCCATTTCAACTACCCGCCACACATATAGCAGTGATAAAAATGAGCCAATGATTACAATGATTAAGACAAACCACCAGCCTTTAGCGAGCGCCGCTTCAATAATGAACCATTTACTGATAAATCCTGCTGTTAGCGGAACACCAATTAAGCTTAAACTCCCGATTAAAAAGGCGGCCATTGTCCAAGGAATACGGTAACCGCTGCCAGCTAATGCGCTAAGGCGGACACCACCAATTTGATAAGCTATGCAACCTAGAGCCAGAAATAAACCCCCCTTCATTAACGCATGATTAAAAAGATGCAGTATAGATGCCGTTAGACCGGCTATCGAACCCATGCTTATTCCCAAAATCATATAACCAATCTGAGCAATACTAGAATAGGCTAACATTCTTTTAATGTTGTCTTGAAAAATAGCTACGACTGAGGTTGAAAGAACAGCGGCGGCGCCTAGCACCACAAAAATAATTCCAAGCGGCATAACCTCAAACACGAAAGTCGTTCCAAATACAGTGAATATAAACCTTAGCAAAACATAAACAGCTACCTTGGTAGCTGTGGCAGCAAAAAAAGCACTTACCGCGGACGGCGCAAAGGTGTAGGCGTTAGGAAGCCACAAATGGAGTGGAAACATGGCTAATTTCAAGCCTATCCCTACCACCAAAAAAGCTAAGGCGGTTTGTGCCGTTCGGGTGGCTACGACGGAAGGCAGACGATCAGAAAGATCTATAAGGTTCAGCGTGCCGGTCATCATATACAACAAGCCCACCCCAATGAGTATGAAGGTAGCGCCTATCGTACCCATAATTAAGTATTGGTAAGAGGCCGTAAGGGCTCGGCGGTCTTTTCCAAGAGCAATTAAAACGTAACTAGCNAGTGACGATATCTCTAAGAACACAAATAAGTTGAAGGCGTCNCCNGTTATAACAATGCCCGTTAAGCCTGTGAGGCATANAAGCCAAGCACTATAAAAAAANGGCTGTTTTTGTCCTTCTACATCTGATCCAATGCTCTCACGAGCAAAAAACAAAGTAATCGTTGAAATGGAGGTGACCATGATTAATACNAAAGCACTGACAATGTCTACTCGGTACTCAATTCCCCATGGNGCAGNCCATCCACCAAAATTATAAGAAATGATTTGCTCTTCTAGGGCNCGAACCACCAAAAAACTAGCAACAACGAAAGATNAAGCNCTNGCTAGAAAAGCTAACAGCCACGCCAGAAACCGACTAGGTGATAATAAACATAATGGCGCTGTAATCAGTGGAACGACGACCTGCAGCGCCGGAAGTTGAGCGCTAATCAAAGAGATTCGTCCTGCTGGTGAATGTCGTCTTCCTCCACCGTATCATAGGCTTCCTTGATACGGACAACCAACGCCAACCCTAGTGCGGTTGTCGAAACCCCAACAACAATCGCTGTTAGGATTAATACGTGCGGCAATGGATTCGAATATAGATCGACGCCGTCTCGAATTATAGGCGGAGATCCTTCATGCACTTTTCCAAGGCTGATGTACAGAATGAAGACAGACGCCTGAAAAACACCTAATCCAATTATTTTCTTTACTAAATTTCCGGTTGAAATCACGACATAAAAGCCGGTCATCATCAAGAAAATAACAATCCAGTAATTGTAGAGGCCAAGAACGTTCACCGCCCGCTCCGGCGCCCTGCAAACGCAATGAATATTGTAATCATCACTGCTGCAACGGTNATGCCCACTCCAANCTCCACCAACAAAATGCCCAAATGCTGTCCGGCAAGAGGCTCTAAAGCTAATANATCAAAATCAAGAAAGTTNNGCCCCAACATCATCGGAACAATNCCAACNATCGNNAACAACANCAAACCTGANGCNATAANCACATGCAANANGCGCTCTGANATAAGGCGCTGAAGAGACCTAATTCCAAATATCAACCCATAAAGAATCATTCCTGAAGCAAAGATAACGCCTGCCTGAAACCCTCCTCCTGGCCCATAATCTCCATGAAATTGGACGTAGAGTGCAAACAGGAAAATCAGTGGGATTACGATCCTCCCGGCAAGCCGAAGAACGATGTTATCCATCATGTTTTTTTTCTCGCCTGCGATGCCGAATTCCGAGCAAGGCTAACACCCCGATTCCGGCAGTNAATATAACNGTAAGCTCTCCTAANGTATCATAGCCTCGATAACTGGCAAGAATNCTTGTCACAACATTAGGTATCCCTGTCTCCATNGATGATTGTTGCAAATAACGNGGNGNNACATACTGATGCACAATCGCACTGGGGTCGCCAAAATNAGGCATATCAAGCGTCCCATAAATTAAAGCTGCGCCCGTCACAATTACTACTAACAACGGCAAGAGAGGGCGATGCTTTGGGCGCCGTTCCCAACGACCGACTAGTCCAATGGTAGCCAACATGAGAACCGTGGATATCCCNGCCCCNACTGCCGCTTCAGTAAAAGCAACATCAACTGCGTCTAAAACTACAAATGTCACCGCCGCTAGTAAACTATAAATTCCAAACATCATCACGACCGCAAATAAATCATGCAGCCGGATGGCGGCTATTGCTGTGATTGCTAGCAGGCCCAGAAGAACAATGGTTACTTCGGAAACCATCGCTTACTTCGAATTAGCAAGCCAAGGCTTTTTGGCGCCATGTAACGCTGCGCGAGCCAAAGCATGTGAAGCCGTTGGGTTTAAAAGCATTAGAAGCGCTAAAATAATGATTAATTTTATCAAAACTAAGCTCCATCCAGCTATAAGCGTTAATCCTAATAAAATCGAAGCCACCCCTACTGTGTCCGTGATTCCGACCACATGTAAACGAGTAAAAATATCTGGCATACGCAAAATGCCAACGCCACCTATGAACATAGCTGCAGCTCCAACAAATAATAGAACCCCGCTCAAGACTGTTAAAAAATTGCTCATTCACTTTCATCCGAAAGTTGTTGGTTAGAATATCCCAGATCACCGAATTCTGAAACTTTCAAAACTGCAACCGTGCCAATAAAGCCGATCAACGCGTACATCAACGCGATGTCGAGGTAGAGCGCGGGATCTCCCATAAGGAAACCAAATATCACCAACATCACAATGGTTTTTGTGCTAAATGCATTCGCCGCAAGAATACGATCATAGACTGTGGGTCCGCGCGCAGCGCGAATTAGTGATAGGCCCATAGCTCCCAAGAGAATTATCATCACAAATGCCAGCATTAGGTTTTCTCCATCTCTAAAATTCGTCGCGCCATGCTTCCGTTTTTAAGCTCATCAAGCGACTTTTGTGATAGGACATGGACTTCAATTTCATCACCTGTTAAGTCTAGAGAAACAGTTCCTGGCGTCAAAGTGATGGAGTTAGCGTAAGCAACTCGGCCTATGTCCGTTTTTTGTTCCGCCGGAACTCTCACAACGGTTGGATTGATAGGTAACCGAGGATTAAGGACTCTTCCGGCAACATCTATATTTGAGCGGACAATAGCCCCAATTAGCCACGGAACATAACGTAAAAAACCTAGTATTGGCTTGAATGAAACATTCTTGCTATTTAGCAAGCGCATTCGACTCACTAAAAAAATCACGAACAAGCTCGCGAGCGAGCCGACAGCTATTAGCAAAAAACTATAATGGCCCGACAAAAACAACCAAGTTGCCATTAGGAAGATAAACAGGAAGAGCTTGCAATTCAACTTTGATCCCGGGTTTCAATGTTCCAATGATATCGGATAGCGACGGTTGCTGCCAAACTAATCTATCTCAAGCGACCGGCAACCTATGCCCCAATATCGCGAAAAATTGTGANACAAATCTATAGGTTAANCCCCAAATGATGCTCTCACCGGTTCCCATGCATATACCGGGNAAAGTNTNTNCGCCTTTGGNNCGAGCTACCTTAGTTTGAGCGCTCGGATCTAGTAGTGAAGATAGCGGTACTAAAGNNATCTCCGCNACCTCATAATTTGGTATCAAATCCNCAGTGCTGCGCAGACCAAAAATAAANCATGAAACAATCAAATTTATGGATNGGCCTTCTTGGCTGCCCCTTTGATCATCNANCCTTCCAATTGGCTGGACCGAGGCTAGATCAAGGCCAATTTCCTCTCGTGTCTCGCGGCAAACGGTTCCAAAGATACCAGAGTCTTGAGATTCAAAACGACCGCCAGGGAAAGCTATGTGCCCAGACCAAGGATCATTAGGGCGCTCAGCTCGTTTTATAAATACTACCGCCGGTTCCGCAACAGTCGATCCTTCTAAAATAATCAGCGCCACGGCCGCCTTTGAGGCGCCAATCGTTTCGAGCAAGTTGGCCTTGTGGTGACGTAGTTGCGACTCGATTTCTTCTAGCTTCAGCACACAGCCCCCTTTTTTTTAGAAAGACCACNAAGCTCAAGCCTAACCGAAAATTCAGTCGTTGGGCCTATCATAGGCTTTTTTTGTTTTTCGCCGTTGCGAAAAAAACCCATAATCTTAACGCTGAAACCGCTAGTTGCCTGAGCGCATGGAGACTATAATATAGTTCGCATCAAAGCCTAAACATCTTGAGCTGGTTTAATGAAAAAGGAACGACTTTAGCCTCTGTTATTAATCGTTAATATAACAGCCTTGGCTATCGCCGAATTCAAAAATGAATTTTTTAGAGTTACAGCCGCCACCGCTTTCTTTATATGTTCACTTACCATGGTGTGAGAGCAAATGTCCGTACTGTGATTTTAATTCGCACCCACTAAAAACCGCTCTCCCGGAACAAGAATACATCAAAGCTATATGCGTTGATCTAGAGAGCGAGGCAGAAGCTTTTAAAGATCGAGAGCTTCGAACAATATTTTTTGGTGGGGGCACACCAAGCCTTTTTTCCTCATCCTCGATAAAGAAAATATTGGACCGCGTTGGGGGGCTCGTAGAAATATCGAAGCAATTGGAGGTCACTATAGAAGCTAACCCTGGCTCTTCGGAGATAAGAAAGTTTGATGGCTTCTTGGCTGCTGGGGTTAATCGCCTGTCTTTAGGGGCTCAAAGCTTTTCAGACAAACAACTATGCGCTCTAGGAAGATTACATAACTCCGAAGCGGCCAGCAGTGGTATATTAGCCGCGCAACAAGCGGGGTTCAAAAACATAAATATTGATCTTATGTTTGGGTTGCCGGATCAAACAAAAAACGAAGCATTAAATGATCTACACATTGCTTTAAGCTTCGAAGCGCCCCACGTTTCTCTTTACCAACTGACAATCGAGCCTAATACATATTTTTCAAAATACCCCCCCTTGCTTCCTACCATAGACACTGATTGGGAGATTAGAACAGCTATCTATAACAAAGCAAAAGAACGTGGTTATCATAGATATGAAGTTTCAGCATTTTCTAAAACAGGTTACCAGTGTCAACACAATCTTAATGTTTGGGGATTCGGAGACTATATTGGCGTTGGGGCCGGCGCCCATGGAAAAACAACTTCTGTAAACGGTATTTTTCGCTACTCAAAAGAAAAACATCCCTCGCGCTACATTGATAAAGCATTATCTGGCGCAAGCCTTGCTAGCAAAAGCGCTGTTGCCCCAAAAGATCTTTGCTTCGAATTTATGTTAAATGCTCTTCGATTAAAAAAAGGATTTCAGCTTAAAGATTTCACTAGAAAAACTGGCGTATCTTGGTCTTTTCTGTTTCGCCCCCTAACTGTCGCACAAAACAAAGGATTATTAGAAATAAATGGCAGCACTGTGTGTGCGACTAGCCTTGGCTATCGGTTTTTGGATGATCTTGTTGAATTATTTTTACCTTGATTGCGTAACAATAAATAGGCTATCACTTTTTAAACACTAATGTTTCATATAGTCCTTTACGAACCTGAAATTCCTGCGAATACAGGAAACCTAATAAGGCTGTCTGCTAATGCTGGCTGTCAGTTGCATTTAATAAGGCCGCTCGGCTTTTCTTTGCAAAGTCGTCATCTTCGTCGGGCTGGGCTAGATTATGGGGATCTAACATCATTACAAGTACATGATGACTTATCAGCGTGTAAGGCGCACATCAAGAGCAGTGGAAGGCTCGTAACATTCTCCACTAAACACAAGCGAATTTTTTCTAGCTTCGCCTATTGCGCTGGTGACATTTTTTTGTTTGGGCCGGAAACCCGCGGCCTCCCTCAGGACGTACGGATGTCTGCAGACAAATCAGCTCGGCTTTCTATACCGATGTGCTCGGGCAACCGAAGCCTTAACTTGTCTAATGCGGCATCTATAGTAGTGTATGAAGCATGGCGTCAGCTCGGATACTCGGGAGCACAAGAATGTATCCATAAAGACCGGGTGGCGGGGGCATGAATAATCCACCCTTAACATTTAGTTCGATTTCGAATGGCTCCTGATACAGGTTTGAGGTTGCTCGAAATGCCGCCCCTTAAGGTCCTGCCTGAATGGGTTGATATTAATGGGCATATGAATGTTGCATTTTATGTTTTAGCTTTCGATCATGGGGTCGATGCCTTAATGAACAGTATAGGAATCACACCAACTTACATCCAGACGCGACAAGCATCTGTCTTTACACTAGAGATACATGTCAATTATTTTCGGGAACTTTGTTTAAACGACCCGATTCGGATCGATTGCCAGCTCCTGGATTTTGATTCGAAACGTGTACACTACTTTTTGCGAATGTTTAATTCCGAAAATGATTATATTGCAGCAACCTCCGAACAAATCATAATTCATGTTGATCTAAAGACTCGTCGTTCTTGCACGTTTCCGGAAGACGTTCGGACGTTGGCTGCTCGACTTATGGACGAGCATCGTCAACTGCCCTGGCCGGAAGAGTGCGGGCGCACGATTGGCATCGGGAAAAAATAGTTAAGTTTTTGGCTGTACCTTCATTAAGATTTTAGCTTTTTGATTATTCCATCCAGTTGATCTAGATTATGGTAATCAATCAACAGTTTCCCACGTCCTCTTTTGTCGTCTATGCTTACTGTTGTGCCCAATAACTCCGAAAGCTGGGCTTCCAACTGCTTTATATCGGCATCCTTGTCTGACAAAATTGGTTTTTTTCTCTTGTCGCCAGACAACTGCTTCCGAACTAGCTGCTCTGTTTGTCTCACGGACAAACGTTGTCTTATTGCAATTTCAGCTACGCTTTGCTGTTTGATCTGCGACAAAGACAACAGTGCTCGGCCATGGCCCATCTCGAGGCGCCCATGCTCTAAGTGGTCGCGCACTATAGGATCAAGGTTCAGTATTCTCAGTAAGTTGGTCACTGCAGTTCTTGAGCGGCCAATGCCTTCTGCTACTTGTTCATGAGTCATCCCGAACTCTTCTATCAATCGTCTTAGCCCTGCGGCCTCTTCAATGGGGTTAAGGTCTTCTCTCTGAATATTTTCTATCAGCCCTAGCACGAGGGCTGCTTCATCTGAAGTTTTCTTAACAACTGCTGGAATGTCGCTAAGCCCGGCCAATTTTGAGGCTCGCCAACGTCTCTCGCCAGCAATTAATTCAAAACCTCCAGTGGTTGTTTCCCTAACAACAACCGGCTGCAAAACTCCTTGTTTTTTTATCGAGGCGGCGAGATCCAACAATGCTGTCTCGTCGAGATTTATCCTTGNCTGATACCTGCCCGGCCTAATCTCATCAATCTTAAGTGTTCGCAACCCAGTTAGTTGTTGTCCCTCTTGGCTGATTTCTTCCAGTGACCCAAAAAGAGCATCCAATCCCTTCCCCAATCTCGCTTTTTTCGCCATTTTTTATCTACCCGAAATATCTATCGGTTCTTTTTTTTCGCCTGCGATTGCCTTACCAAAACCAATACTTTCATCAGATGATGTGCGAGACGAATGAATCAGCTCGCTAGCTAAGGCTAAATAAGCTTGGGCGCCGACACAGCTATTGTCATAATCAATTGCGGGCTTCCCATAGCTTGGGGCCTCCGCAAGTCGGATATTTCTAGGCACAACAGTTCGAAAAACTCGATCACCAAAATGTTGCTTTAGTTGCTCGGAGACTTCGTTCGAAAGGCTGTTACGGCCATCAAACATCGTTCTGAGCAATCCTTCAATACCGAGATTGGGGTTCAAGCTATGTCTGACTCTTGTAAAAGTTTCCAAGAGCCCAGATAAGCCTTCGAGCGCAAAATACTCGCATTGAACTGGAATGAGTACACCGCTCGCTGCTACAAGCGCATTAATTGTTAGAACATTGAGCGACGGAGGGCAATCTATTAGTACGTAGTCATATTTCAGTATATCAGCGAGAGCGGAACGCAAACGGGTATCTCGATCTTTTGCGCCTGTTAGCTCGACTTGAATGCCGGCGAGGGAAGGTTCAGACGCCAAAACATCAACACCACTTTCTGTTTGAATTAGCGCGTCAGGCACGTTTGTTTCGCCCAAAAGCACAGAGTATGTACTGTGAACGATGTCTTGTCGGTCAACACCAAGCCCTACTGTCGCATTCGCCTGAGGATCAATATCAACCAACAATACTTGGCGCCGCATCTTGGCTAAAGAAGCTCCTAAATTTATGGACGTCGTTGTCTTTCCAACGCCTCCTTTCTGGTTTGCTATTGCTAAGATTTTGGTCATTAGTTGGTCGTGTTTTCGATCTTTCAGTTTTGAAAAACCACCGCTGTTCGGTTGAGTTTTGTTCCAGGCACACTGAGCGGGACAATTTCAGACCTCTTCCGCAGGAACAGCGGTAGCTGTTTCCATTCTTTAGTGGCGCCGTCCGCTTTCATCACAATCAATCTAACCCCTTTTTCCCACAAATGCTCTGTTAAAGATATCAATTTTGGCAGTGGGGCAACAGCCCGCGTGACAAGCGTATCAAAATTCTCCTTTGGGAGGTAATCTTCAACCCTCTGATGCACAACCGTGACCCGATCAAGGGCTAAAAGTTCAATTACTTCCTGTAAAAATCTAGCACGTTTNCCNCGNCTGTCAATNAANATCCANTTNGTTTCCNGNAACGCAAGCGCCAAAGGAATNCCNGGAAACCCNCCNCCTGANCCAATNTCCAAAAGGCGNGTNCCTTTGACAAGGNTNGCAATNGTTAGACTATCAAGCAGGTGNNGAGTAAGTATCTGCTCNGGCTCAATNACTGTNGTNAANTTATGNACCNNATTCCAACGNAACANTATNTCGACNTGCTGNGAGCANTTTTCAATNNACGNCNCNGGNAANGGNCANTTNAGAATNTCTGCNCCCTCNGCAAGTNTTGACANCAANTCTGGNGGNAGCGCGGACATCNANATNAAGCAACNACTTTNTGTTGNGNATAACGNTTCTTNAGATGAACNANNAATAAAGAAATAGTNGCNGGNGTTATTCCNGATATACGGCTCGCTTGNCCCAGAGTTTCGGGNTTATGCTCNCCTAGTATCTGNACAGACTCGGCAGAAAGNCCNCGNATNTCTGCNAAATTAGTGGTCTTNGGNATTGACATATTTTCNAAGCGNTTCTGNCGATNNATNTCTTTTTGTTGGCGGTTNATATAACCCTCNTANCATAAATNGATTTCTATTTGNGCANTAACCTCTGCGTCNNGACAAGCNGCCCCNNGTTTNGGTATTTCACNNATATGNCNNTAGGAGANCTCTGGGCGNCGNAACAGNTCNGNTAGAGANTTNNCNGTTTTTANCTTTTGACCAATTACNGCCTCAANNCANNTGGCAGNTTCNGTGNCTGGNAACACCCATGTTTTGTTGAGTCGNGNTNGNTCNCNACTCAGNAGNTCATTTTTTTNNCAAANGCGNGTCCANCGTGCTTCGTTNANTANNCCTAAGGCGCGNCCNNTTTCNGTNAANCTNAAGTCNGCATTGTCTTCNCTCAATTNAAGGCGATACTCTGCNCGTGACGTNAACATTCNATAGGGNTCNGTAACGCCACGAGTNACAAGATCNTCTATCATCACTCCAATNTACGCCTCATCNCGTCGNGGCGTCCATGGCTCCANNNCCCNAGCAANCCGCCCNGCATTCAATCCNGCTATAAGCCCTTGNCCNGCTGCCTCCTCNTAACCNGTAGTCCCNTTTATTTGNCCCGCNAAAAACANCCCCTNNACGGTNCGNGTTTCCAAAGACAGAAGNAGNTCNCGTGGGTCGAAGNAATCNTANTCTATAGCNTAGCCNNGCTGTTCGATTTTTGCNNCCTCNAGNCCCTTGATNGTTCGAACAAACTCCTNTTGANNNTNTGCCGGNAGNCTAGTTGAAATTCCNTTGGGGTAGACCGTTTGAGTATTTAGTCCCTCTGGCTCGAGGAATATTTGATGTCCTGTGCGCTCAGAAAAACGCACTACTTTATCCTCGATTGAGGGGCAGTAGCGAGGGCCCGGGCCCTCAATCAAGCCGCTGTATATTGGCGAAAGACTCAAGTTTTTTTGGATTATTTCGTGGGTATTTTCATTTGTCTCGGTTATGTGACAACTGACTTGTTGTGGGTGTTCCGATGAGGCGCCCATAAAAGAAAAAACCGGTACCGGCTGGTCTCCTTTTTGTTCAACAAGCTGGCTATAGTTAATAGTGCGGCCATCAATGCGTGGCGGTGTGCCTGTTTTCAGACGGCCTCTGCGAAATGATAGCGCCCTCATGTTCTCGGCTAGCCGACGAGACGAAGGGTCTCCCACTCGCCCTCCTGGCTGGCTGCTTAGGCCAACATGAATTCTCCCATCGAGAAAAGTTCCCGTTGTCAATACAACGGTAGTTGAGTCGATCTTCTGGCCACCAACTATTCTTACGCCAGAGATGACGTCTTTATTAAAGGTTAGTTCTTCAACCGAGCCCTCTAAAATTGAAAGGTTGTGCTGCCCCGAAAGAATTCTGCGGACCGCTTGTCGATAAAGCGCGCGATCTGCTTGGGCGCGCGTTGCTCTTACTGCCGGCCCTTTGCTAGCATTAAGCGTTCGAAACTGAATTCCTGCCTGATCAATTGCGCTCGCCATCAGGCCCCCTAAGGCGTCGATCTCCTTCACGATGTGGCCCTTTCCAATTCCTCCAATTGCCGGATTACAAGACATCTGGCCGATGGTGTCGAGGCGATTCGTAATTAGAAGGGTGTTTGCGCCAATCCTGGCAGCGGCAAGCGCAGCCTCAACACCGGCGTGACCCCCACCAATTACGATGACATCCATGCGGCTTTCTTTCAGTCGTTTTTGCATCGTCTCAGCTCAATCTGAATAATAATAGTCATATTGTGAAACAATTGCCCTCTCGAACAGGTAAGCCTCTTCTTGTGAAATGTTTCTTCCTTTTGGAAAAATTACATGCGTATAAAGTTGGCCCGGATAAACTTGTTTCAGTTTGCTCAACCGCTCGTGTAAATTATCCTTTGTAACTTCTAGTGCTTTTTTTTGATCTGGCTCCCTTATGGAATAAAAAAGCTCACCATTATCCTTCCAGTGCCGTATTTCTACCCTATGTCGCCCGACCTCGTTTCGTGCAGGCCTCACCATCCGATTGTAATCCATTTCCAGTTCGCCATAATCTCTCTGCAAAAGCTTGAGCGCCTCTTCGTTCTTGATTAAGAGCGCTTTCTGATCTTGAAATTCCGCTATTTCTTTAGCGTGTTTTGAGACCAAGTAATCAAGCTCAGATTTGGTTAACTCATAACGTTGCTTGCTTTCTTTCAAATCGTCTAAAAGCTTTGCGCGTTGATTCTCGCTCAAGTCTTTTTGTTCAATAACCAGATTTCTCTCGGCTTTTATGAGGTCGATTTCGGCCTGAAATATATTTTTTTGTTCAGTCATCTTTACTTCAAGCGATTGGGTTTGATCGAGAAGCCCCGCCTTTTCTTGCTCCAAAGTTAATCTCTTCTGGACAAGTCGGCTTATTTCTTGTTCAAAATTTTTTCTTTCGGTCTCTAATATTAATCTTTTCTCTTCGGTCTCGCTGAGATTTGCGGCTAATATTTTCTTTTCTTTTTCGAGGGCCTGTTTAAGCTCTAACAGCTCTCCCAACCATGCTGTGGTAGAGTTATTTTCCGATGTCAAGGCATTCTTTTCCTCACGAAGGCGGGAAACTAGCAACCCAAGGTCTAAAACCTGCTTTTCTAGTTTCAGCTGAAAGTTTGTCAGCGCTGAAAGCTTATTTGCGAGGCTAGCGCTCTTTGCGCTCAGCAGCTCTCGCTCTTGCTCTAATTGTTTTTTGTCAAGGTCAAGATTTTCGATACGCTTTTCAAGAACGCTCTTTAAAGTTATTAAGTCAACTAGTTGTTGCTCTAGGCCCAAATTTTCTGATTGCAAAACTTCGGTTTCAGCTTTATGCCTGTCTATTAAAGAAGCGTTTTGCTCGACGAGTAAAGTTTTTTCTTCTAACAGGAGGTCTTTTTCTAGCGCAAGCACTGCTACTTCATCCCGCAAACCTCTTTCAACATTTTCTAGCAAGCTTTGTTGTTTTTCTGCCGAAAGTAGCTCGGCTTTTAGGGTTTTGTTTGTCGAGCCTAAAAGATTATTTTTGCTTGTCAGCTCATTTCTTATCTTTTCTAGCGCCATGACGTTATTTAAGAGCTGGCGCATTTTTCCTTGTCGATCCTCGGCCTTAGACTCAGCCAGATCTCTGAGGGCATTAGTCTCGCCGAGGCGCAACTGCAGTCTCGCCACTTCATCTGCTAGAGTTGCGACCCTAAGCTCCAAAGTATCGCTCTGAGTGGCAGATTCCTGCTCAAGCTGTATGGTCTGCCTTAGTTGTCTGACTAGATCCACATTTCGAATCAAAATCACTACTAGCGCCATAAGGAAAATCATTACGATCACAGTCATTATGTCAGTAAAGGAAGGCCATACGCTGTCTTCCTCGGTTCGCGTTCGCCCTTCCGACCTTAGGTCTACAAAGCCGCCGAGCTGTATCACCGATCTATATCTCTTAAGCGAAACCCGTCTCTTAAAAGCTCAGTTATTTCTGACAGGCCCTTGCTGTGCTGCCGCATCTCGTCCCGATATGCGGCTAGCACTTCGTTCAGTTGGTTCGCTGTCTCAGCGTATTGGCCTTGCGAGGCATCAAGCCTTTTGACTAAAGCCCCGGCTGCTCGAATAATGTCTGAGAAGTCCTCGATTAGCGTTTCTTCCTTAACTTGGAAGCGCGGCAAAAGCAATGTAGTGGTGGCGTGCTCGACTCGTCCAATAATTTGGGTCTGAGCATCAGCGAGCCTTAGGTAAAAATAACCCAGAAAAAAGTATGCGAGAATCGCTGTCATTGTTGTGGAGAGCGCTGTTGACATTCCATGAACAACTAGGCCTAAGCTGCTAATTTGAGTATTTCCGACTATCATCTCTGATGCGCCCAACAACGCGATCGATAGTGACACGATCGTTCCGAACACGCCTGTTAGAATCATCACATTGTGAGCAAATCTGGGAAAGCTTGCACGGCTAGACTCTTTCGCTATCAAGGTTGCGGCGAGCGCGCTATGATCGATCCTGGTGCGTTTTTGATTTAAATCTCTAAGGGCTCTATAGCGATCAGCAATTATTGTATCGCCCGCTATGCCTTGTACAATCTCGCCTTTCTCGCTTACTTGGTCTAAGAAATGATTCAAGGCCTGCTCCTCTGCGTCGTACCTTAAAAATGACTGTACTAAACGAATTATGGCCGCCAAGAAGAGGATTACGATGCCACCATTAATTGTCCAGCTTACGGTGGTCAGCTGATTTCTTACATACACTTCTGACAAAAATTCTCGTTGCAACAAGCCCACCAATAACAACAGCCCTGCCGCTATCACTAGCTGCATCAGAGCATTGCGAGCAATTCTGGGGCGCACAGCCTGACCCATCTTTCTTTTTTTCAAGTTAAATCCTCCGTAACACCCTAATTTGAGCCCCAAAACCGCCAACCTCTTCGCCGCTAGCATTCAATTTCCCAACTATTTTAAAACACTGTACAAAATTGTTGGGCCCTGAGGCCATTAAATTGCAAAACACCCGAACTTTCAAGCCTATTTTATTTGATTTTAATACTACATCGTAGTACATTACTCGACAGAATGTCAGCACCACGAAAAGTGCCGCCCGGTTGGTGGCTTCTCGGCTATCTTGCGCAATACCAAAGGCGGGCGCTCCTTGACGCTTTGGGTGAAGCGGGCGTCTCTAGCGACTCTGTTTATCAAATAGTTACAAAAGCCGCGCAGAATTTGCCTAATGACGAATACAGGCGGCTTTCTAAAAGCTGGGCGGTGCGGCAGCACCGAAATCGATCCTCGAGCCGCTCTTTTTAAGTATATATGTATATCTATGTAGTACAATAAGTTCATTTTCCTATACAAAAGCGAGAAAAAATCTGGCCCAACAGCTCTTCAGTGCTGCCACGCCCTGTTATTTCTCCTAAGATGTTTTGTGCTAGCCTCAGCTCCTCAGCGAGCAGCTCGATGGCGCTTGACGTTACCCCGCTGTTAGTAGCGTCTAAACAGTGTTTGGCGCGCTGTATAGCATCTAGGTGCCTTCGGCGCGCAGCGAACGGGGCTTCTGCGCCGCCTGTTTTACCGAAAACACCTTCCATAGCATCTTGCAACTCTTCTAATCCCTCTTGTTGGGTGGCGCTTATTGCGAATGAGCGGTTCGATTTGGCCGGCTTTAATATTTCTCCATATGGTTGACCTGTTAAATCACATTTGTTTATCAAAATAAAAACCGGCGTTTCGGTGTTTTCCAACATATTAAGGTCATATGTTTCGGTCGAAGCATCATCGCTTACAACTAACACCAAGTCGGCCTTGGCGATGGCTCTGTTGGCACGCTTGATTCCTTCCGCTTCTATTGGGTCAGGGCTAGCTCGGTGGCCCGCGGTGTCAATGAGGCGCAAAGGCACGCCATTCAAATTAATGTCTACTTCAACTAGGTCTCTTGTTGTCCCCGGGCGGGCACTAACAATTGCTCGGTCTTGTCCTGATAGCGCGTTCAAAACGCTTGATTTCCCAACGTTTGGCGGCCCTACTAAAACTGCCACTGCCCCTGAGACTAAAAATGATCCAGGGCGAGCACGGTTGAGCAGCTTATCTAGCGCCCCAACAATTCCATCTATCTGGGCCCTTATTGTTTCTGGCTCAAGTCGGCTTAAATCTTCGTCGGCAAAGTCGATGTCCGCTTCCACCGACGCTCTGAGCTCACCAAGCTTAGAGTCTAACTCAAATAATTCAGATGAAAACTGGCCAGAAAGCGACCTTAGTGCTGCCTGAGCCGCTGCTTTTGTTCGGCTCTCAATCAAATCCGCTACGGCCTCCGCTTGAGTAAGATCGACTTTGCCGTTCAAAAATGCTCGCTCGGTGAACTCTCCCGGGCGTGCTGCGCGCGCACCCATGCTCAATATGCGCTCTACGAGCAAGTCCATAACCATCGGGCCACCATGCCCATATAATTCTAGCGTGTCCTCGCCGGTGTATGACTGAGGCCCTTTGAACAACAACGCTACACCTTCATCGATAAATCCTTGTTGGCCGTCTCGAAAACGACAAACCTTGGCGATACGGTGTCTAGGTACATCGCCGAGCAAGGTTAATGCTATCTGTTCGGCGCCCTGACCTGAAACCCGCACTATTCCTATCCCGCCGAAGCCGGGCGGCGTCGAAATCGCGACAACTGTGTCGCTATGCTCACTCAGCTGAGTTTTTTCAGGTGACTCCACAGTAGAAGGGCCCAGGTTTTTGGTCTTAATTTTGCGCGGCGTTGATCTTTCTGGTGATATACCACTGCTGTGCAATGGATAGAACATTGTTTGCTAGCCAATAAAGCACTAGCCCTGCTGGAAACCAAAGGAAAAATACTGTGAACACTACCGGGAGCGCCATCATTATTTTTTGCTGCAGCGGATCAGGAGGCGTTGGATTCAAAAACTGCTGCCCGAACATGGAAACGCCCATTAATATCGGCAACACATAGAAGGGGTCTGGTATGGAAAGGTCTTGTATCCATAAAGCCAGAGGAGCCTGCCTTAGTTCAACGCTCTCCAATAACACCCAATATAAGGCAATAAAAACCGGTATTTGAATTACGATCGGCAAGCAGCCGCCCAACGGGTTGACTTTTTCTTTTTTATAGATGGCCATCATTTCTTGTTGAAACTTCTGCCGATCATCTGGATAACGCTCCTTCAAAGTCTTCATTCTTGGGCCCAGCTTTTTCATTCGAGCCATTGACTTGTAGCTTGCTGCGGATAAAGGATAAAAGGCAAGTTTCACTAGCAATGTCAACAAAAGAATTGAGACGCCCCAGTTCGGAAATATCTTATTTATGTAGGTCATTAGCCAAAATAAAGGCGACGAAATTGGGGTTAGCCATCCATAATCGACGGTGAGCTCGAGCCTTTGGTCCGCGGTAACCATTCGTCTTTGTTCTTTAGGCCCTACATACATTCGGGTTGTAGCAACCCCTTTTTCGCCCGCCGCTACGACCGTTGGCTCGAGGTGCTTGAAGCCTAAATGATACCGCGGGTCATTGTTCTTCTCGGTCACTCTCGAATAAAACTCGTAACTTGATTCTTCAGCCATAAGAAAGGCGCCAACAAAATAGTGTTGAAGCATTGCTACCCATCCACCGGCTGTCGTTGCGGCGAGGTTTTTTTCCCTCATGTCAGCGAACTTGACTTTGTCGTATTTGTTCTCTGGGGTGTAGATTGCCCCGCCACTATAGCTAGGTAGGCGCCCTATGAACCCCAACTTGCCTTGTTCTGGTTTAATTTCGGTGCGCGATAATTGCCCGTACAAAAAGCCCGCCCACTCGGCATTGCTTGCGTTGTCTATTTCGAACTCGATATCGAAAAAATAGCTATTCTTGTAGAATTTATAGTGTTTTTTGTACTTCACACCATCGCCGTCATTCCATATTAGGCTCGCCGTAACGGTCTCGTCGTCGCCCATCACATACGATGTCGATTCTGGCTCAAACAGCGTGTGGTGGTTTGGTAATAAGCCCTCAAGACCCAAAAGACCGCTTTGTATGTAGAACAAATCTTTGCCGTTATCACTTAATAACTGAAACGGTTTATCTGGCTGATCTACCGCAATCGGATAGGTCAGCAAATCCAAAACCCTCAAATCTCCACCATGACTATCCAATTCTGCCCTAAGAAGATCTGTTTCAATTACTATTCTGTTCCCACGCCCAACGCGCCCCTTTTCAGCGATTTTCTGTTGGTTAGCAACGTTAGGGGTGGTTTTGTTCTGGGCGCTTGGCACGCTTGGTAAATCATCGTTACCGATGTTCGATGAAGAGGTTCTGCTTTCTTGATTTCCGCTATTGGAAGAGGCGACTTCTTGTGTTGTGGGAGCTATAGTTTGGGGCGACGTATACTCAATCCAGGCTTGCCAGATCAACATAAGAACTAGGGCCAAGCCAGACAATAACAGGAGCCTCTGAAAGTCCATTCCTATCTCCGGCCTCTTTTATCCAATCTTGCTGTCTGGAACTGTGTCTATACCGCCGCCGCCCCAAGGATTGCAACGAGCAACACGCTTAACAGACAACCACAGGCCTTTAACTGGCCCGTGTTTTTCAACAGCTTCAATGGAATATGCTGAACAATTAGGCCAAAACCTACAAGATGGAGGAAAAAGGGGGCTGATGAGATACTGATAGCCTCGCAACAAAAAAATTGTTAGTCTGCGCATTCTGTTTTCCGCATGACATCTTGCCAATGGCGCGCTAGGCTATCAAACATCGTGGTGTTTTCTGAGTTGCTAGCCCCGGATTTTGCCACAGCAACTAAATCTAGGCCCAAAAGATCTTCTTGTTTTTTTCGAAATGACTCTCTTACAACCCTCTTTATGCGATTTCGGTTAACGGCCCGCTTTGCTATTCTTTTGGAAACTGAAATCCCTAGGCGGCTAGGCTCTCCGCCATTCTTTAAAGCAACAACACTAAAAAGATCATCATAGCTGCGAAATTTTGATGGGAGCACTGAAGAAAATTGAGCCGGACAGCTCAAACGCCGGTTTTTTCTTAACCGGCCGCCACCCTCTGTTGCGGACAACAAATTTGACACGACTAACTTAGGTGCTCAAGCGCTAAGTCGCGCCCGACCTCGGGCCCGTCTGGCGTTGATAACCGCGCGACCGCCGCGGCTACGCATACGGGCGCGAAACCCGTGGGTTCGCTTTCTTTTGATCTCGCTTGGTTGAAATGTTCGCTTCATTTTAATCTAGTTCTTAACTAAAAACGCTAAGCTTAGGTCGGGGGTGCCGACTCTAAGGTCTACTCACTGTTTTTGTCAAGATTTAAGGGCAATTTGTAAATTTTGTGGATAACTATTTTTTGTCGATCTTCTGTGGATAACATTACGATCTTAACGTATACTGGCGACTGTTGGTCTTTGACCTTAATACAACTAAACTAAACAGGCAGGGCAGGCGCCGATTTGACTTCAGCATCATCATTGTGGGCTCTGTGCTTAGGCAGGCTTGAGCACGAATTGCCGGAAAATCAATTCAACACCTGGATCCGCCCTCTTCAAGCTGTTCTGGAGAGCGGCCAATTGACCCTACTAGCCCCAAACCGGTTCGTTAAAGATAGAATTGAAAAAGACTATCTTGATGATATCGTTAGGCTAGTAAAAACGCTTGCAACCGGCAAGGTAGCAATCAGTGTTGGTGTTGGCGGAGAACAATTATCTTCTCCTCGCTCAAACTTAACTGCGCAGAAAACAAACCCTCAGCAGCCTCGTTTCGACGGTCGCTTGAACCCCGCTTTCTCTTTTGAAACTCACGTAGAAGGAAAGTCCAATCAATTAGCTAGGGCGGCCGCAAAACAAGTGGGCGAGAATCCTGGTCGTGCATACAACCCTCTCTTCCTTTATGGTGGCGTAGGATTAGGGAAAACCCACTTAATGCAGGCGGCCGGCAACTTAATTAAAGAGTCCGACCCCACTTCTAAAGTGGTCTATGTTCACTCGGAAAGGTTTGTCGCTGACATGGTTAAGGCGTTGCAGCACAATGCTATTAATGATTTTAAGCGTTATTACCGATCTCTTGATGCCTTACTAATTGATGATATCCAATTTTTTGCTGGCAAAAGCCACTCGCAAGAGGAGTTTTTCCATACTTTCAACACCTTGTTAGATGGTCAACGGCAGGTAGTTATTACTAGCGATCGCTTTCCAAGGGAGATTGGAGGGGTTCAAGAAAGGCTGATTTCACGATTCGGAAGCGGTTTAACGGTTCCCATTGACCCGCCGGAGCTAGAGACTAGGGTTGCTATATTAAAGAACAAGGCGGAACAGAAAGCAGTGGATCTGCCGGAAGAAGTGGCTTTTTTTGTGGCAAGGCAGATTAGATCCAATGTTAGGGAGTTAGAGGGCGCCCTACACCGCATAGTAGCTAGCGCAGGATTTACTGGGCGACCGATTGATTTAGTTTTGGTGAGAGAAGCTCTGCGCGATCTGTTGGTGTTTCAAGAGCGCCAGGTCACGGTCCAAAATATTCAAAAAACTGTAGCAGAATACTTTAAGATACGGGTTTCCGACCTTCACTCTCGGCAGCGGACGAGACGGATTGTGCGACCACGCCAAATAGCAATGTCGCTCACAAAGGAGCTGACCTCGATGAGCCTGCCAGAGATTGGTGATGCGTTTGGCGGCAGGGATCACACCACCGTGCTCCACGCGCAACGAAAGGTTGAAGGGTTGGTCGGAACTGACAGCAAGACAAAAGAAGACTATTTAAACCTGCAAAGGTTATTAGGGGGATAATTTGTGTATAAAATACGCTGTTCGTGGGCTTGCCCTGCCGATCTTATTGTTATCCCCGCCCGTCAACAGATAATTACTTTTTTTATCCACAACGAGAGACGCCACATATAACTGAAAAAAATGATTTTTTTGCTTTTTTTTGCTTATCCACAGGACTAGTTAACACTATAAAACTTTATTACTTATGAAATTTCAACTTAAACGAGATGACGCCATAAATCCGTTGGCCCTAACAACGGGCGTGGTGGAGCGAAGACAAACACTCCCTATTTTATCCAACATTCTTTTAGAAACCATAGACACCGGGGTCTTGCGGCTAATTGGCACAGACTTAGAGGTAGAAACGCAAATCGAAATACCCGTCGATATGGATGGCCTGATCGCCGGCAAATCGACCGTAAGCGCCCGTAAACTGTTAGATATTTGTCGCGCCCTTCCGGAGGGGTCTCTTTTGAAAATATCTCAGCAACAGAGCAAAGTGAACATCCAGTGTGGCAACAGCCGATTCAGCTTGCAATCACTGCCGGCAGAGGACTTTCCTCGGTTAGATGACACAGAGCGATGGGAAGAAAGAGTGAGGCTCAACCAAGGCGCACTACGAGCACTACTTGATAAAACCTCTTTTTCAATGGCCCACCAAGACGTGCGGTTTTTCTTGAACGGCGTTTTGCTCGAACTGAGCGAAACCGAACTTGCGGCAGTAGCGACCGATGGCCACCGCTTAGCGCGCAGCGCGATGTTGTTGAGCGAGCCCATAACGTCTTCACGCCAAGCTATTGTTCCAAGAAAGGCGGCCCAAGAGCTTAACAGGTTTTTGGACAACACAGATGACCCAGTAACGGTAGAAATGAACCCCAGCCACCTTAGGTTTAGCCGAGCAGGGGCGGTATTAACCACTAAAGTAATAGATGGGAAATTCCCTGACTATCGCTCGGTAGTAGAGCAAAACCTCACAAGAACCGTGCTGGCAGATCGGGTGGAGCTTTATGAGGTGTTGGCTCGAACGGCGGTTCTAACCAACGAAAAATACCGAGGAATTCGTATGGAGGTTGAAAGCGGAGGCCTTAAGGTTACCGCGCACAACCCGGACCAAGAAGAGGCTAGTGATCAAATAGCAGTCGACTATAGTGGCGAGAAAATAGAAATCGGGTTTAATGTGGCTTATTTAATGGACGCTATTCGGGCAATTCACGAAGAAAAAATAGAGATTCTTTTGGAGGACGAAAATAGCGGGTGTCTTTTAAGGGGCCCCGGGGTTGAAAATACCCAATACTTGATTATGCCGATGCGCCTTTAGTGCCCATAACGCGCCACAGGTTAACGAAAGTGTTCCACGTGGAACACCAGACCCCCCGCAACTCAATAAATGCCGAAAAACCGCGAAAAATGCTATAATTAAAGCAATCTCCCCACATAGGTTACTAAGTGAATAACTCATACGACGAAAGTAGCATTCGCGTGTTGCGCGGCCTAGAGGCTGTTCGTAAACGCCCCGGGATGTATATTGGTGATACAGATGACGGCACCGGGTTGCACCGCATGGTGTTTGAGACGGTAGACAACTCCATAGACGAGGCGTTAGCAGGCCATTGTTCTGAAATAACGGTACGAGTGCATGCAGACGAATCCGTGACAATTGAAGATGATGGGCGGGGAATCCCGACAGGAATGATCGCAGAAGAGGGGTGCTCAGCAGCTGAGGTTATTATGACTCAGCTTCATGCCGGCGGTAAATTTGATCAAAACTCTTACAAGGTATCTGGGGGGCTTCACGGCGTGGGTATTTCGGTCGTAAATGCCTTATCTTCCGAACTGCGTTTAACCATATATCGAAACGGGAAAATTCACCAACAAGACTATCATCGGGGAATTGCTAAGGCCCCACTGCAAGTGGTTGGTGAATCCACACGAACGGGCACAGAGGTTCATTTCCAACCAGACACAGCTATTTTTAGTGATGTTGTTTTGCATCATGGCATATTGACAAGCCGGCTCAGAGAGCTGTCCTTTCTAAATTCGGGCGTAAGAAACCACCTAATTGACGAAAGAACCGGGAAGGAAGAGGTTTTTGAGTACAAGGGGGGCATAAGCGCTTTTGTTCAACACCTCAACCAAAATAGAACGCCATTGCATCCAGAGATTTTCCATATGCTGTCAAAGAGAGATGAAGTTGAGATAGAGTTAGCGCTTCAGTGGAGCGACGTTTACCAAGAAACAGTTTTTTGTTATACAAACAATATTCCCCAAAGAGATGGGGGAACTCACCTAGAAGGCCTCCGTTCTAGCATTACAAGGGCTATCAGCAAATATCTCGACTCTTCCGGCCTCGCGAAAAAAGCGAAGATAGATGTGAAAGGAGAGGATAGCCGAGAAGGCTTGACAGCTGTTCTTTCTGTAAAGATGGCTGACCCTAAATTTTCATCTCAAACAAAAGAAAAACTTGTGTCTTCGAGCGTTCGGCGACCTGTTGAATCATTAGTGAACGAACGCTTGTCAGATTTTTTGTTAGAGCACCCTACTGACGCACGCTCGATAATTGATAAAATTCTTGAGTCGGCTAGGGCGAGAGAGGCAGCAAGAAAAGCGAGAGATCTTACGAGGCGGAAAAACGCCTTAGATATGGGGGGGCTGCCGGGCAAGCTCGCTGATTGCCAAGAAACGGATCCCGCAGAAAGTGAGATTTATCTGGTGGAAGGAGATTCAGCAGGGGGTTCAGCGAAGCAAGCTCGTGACCGGCGGTATCAGGCCATTTTACCGCTAAAGGGAAAGATTCTTAATGTTGAGAAAGCGCGCCTCGATAAGATGTTGGCTTCAGACCAGGTGGGCACATTGATAACCGCCCTTGGCACAGGGATTGGCGAAGATTTTGATGTAAACAAGCTAAGATATCACCGAATAATCATTATGACAGATGCGGACGTGGATGGCTCACATATAAGGACTTTACTACTGACGTTTTTCTATCGCAATATGAGGGTTTTACTAGAAAAAGGATACATCTATTTTGCCGAGCCACCATTATATAAACTAACTACTCGGAAAGCTTCTGTTTATATTAAGGACGACGATGAGCTAGAAAAGTATCTTGTAGATATAGCCATTCAGGGGGCCACAATTGAGAACAAAAACGGAGGAACATTGGCGGGAATAGAGCTGCTTGGTCTTGTGAAGAATTATAAAGCGGTAAGCACGACCATCGAGCGGCTAAGCCGTCGGTACGAAGCCGCCGTTTTGTGGGCCCTTAAAGACATACCTGCCCTTGAAGGCGGCGCCAGAGCGACGGTAACCGACGCTGAAAGGTGGGCTGAAAGATTAACACACCAACTGACAAGCGGAGCAACTAAACACCTTTCAGCAACCTACAATATACGAGCGGCTGATCAAATCGCTAACGGCAGTTGGGCGATTCTCATTGAATCAGAAAATCATGGCCATTTCCGACGCACAACGCTTGAAAGTAGATTTTTTGATTCGGGAGAATATCAAGGGATTGTCGCATTGGGGAAACACTCCCTAGAGCTCGTTGGGCTGAACGCGACAGTTAGAAGAGGAGACAAAGAGACAAACGTCGAAAATTTTGCTGCCGCACTAGAATGGCTTTTGCTAGAAGCAAAAAAAGGTATGACTATCCAGCGCTATAAGGGTCTAGGCGAGATGGATGCCGACCAGCTTTGGGAAACAACCATGGACGCATCAAACAGACGGCTGTCTAGGGTAACGGTGGAGGACATTAAAAGCGCAGATGACACCTTCAGTGAATTAATGGGAGAGGAGGTGGAGCCTCGTCGGGAATTTATTGAAAAGAACGCTTTTGCGGTATCTAATCTAGATATCTGATAAGCATTATTTATCAAATACTTAATGAAGGGTTCGAGGCGCCGATAAAACGAACTCCGGAATAGTCGTATCAAACTCTTGACCGTCTTCAGCAATCATTTGGTAGCTGCCGTGCATAGTTCCAACAGGGGTTTCAATGACTGCGCCACTTGTGTAACGAAAACCCTCGCCGGGCTTCAAGACTGGCTGTTCCCCCACCACGCCCTCACCGCGAACCTCCTCGATCTGGCTATCGGCGTTTGTAATCACCCAATGCCTAGATAGAAGTTGCGCGGATATTGATCCGCGATTAAAAAGGGTTATTGTATAAGCAAAAACAAACCTATCTTCGTCCGGCTCGGAGTGTTCGGCGACGTAGGTCGTTTCGACTGAAACCTCTATATCATAGGCGTTTGTCAATGAGCTCATAATTCCCCGGTCAATCAATTTGCCAAGCAGTATAAAGCGTAGGCTTATTTTAATCGACCGGTAGTGTAGCAAATTTGAACAATGAGTTTTTAAAATGGGTTCAATCTTTTGTATTAATTAATCACTAAAAAGCACATCTTCTTCCCTAACAGAGAGCTGATTTGATTTCTCCTCCATGTCGTGAATTTGATTCAACCGGTTTTGTCTAAATGTTGCTTTCAGAAACGAGTAAGAGTCTACTTGTAGGCTCATCAACGAATCCAAAGGAAGCAGCTGTGCCCTTAAATCAATAGCATGTAGGGTGCGGAAGCTTGCGTGTAGCAGACCATAACGTCCGCCGCCTAAATAGGGCTCGTCAGACACAAGAAGAAGAGGATCTGTGATGAATAGCGCGGGCAGTTTGCCAAACGTGTCGCGGAGCGTGCTCGGCCCTAGAATTGGTAGAACCAAGTATGGCCCGCTTGGCATGCCCCAAAGAGCGAGAGTTTGGCCATAATCTTCAGTGTGATATGGCAGCCCCAGCGGAGTTGCCAAATCAAGCAAACCCAACAGGCCTAGCGTTGTGTTTATCGCAAAACGGGCCCCATCATTTACTGCCTGCTTCCCTTTTCCTTGTAAAATATCATTTACAATGGTGGTGGGCTCGCCGAGATTCCTGAAAAAATTGTTAATACTAAGTCGAACTGGCAACGGCAACCTTTTTCGATAAATCTTGGCAATAGGCTTGAAGGTGGTTTGATCAATTGCTTGATTGAAGCCATGCAATGCTCTGTTTGTGCTTTCCAGAGGGTCGTTTAGAGGCTCAGCGGCAAGGCCGCCGCCTGCTAACTTTGGAGCACAGCCTGTAGTGGTTAGGCTAACGGAAAGCGCCAAAACGAAATAGCAGAATCGAAGATTAGAGGCCATTATTGATGTCCTGGAAGAGCTCTTTCGAGACGCCTGTGTTTAAAAACAAAACGAATGCTTCTGGGACAACTTCAGAGCGGGCACGATATTGGGTCGAAAATTTGCCAATAGATTACACCCCTGACTCGACCATCCGGGCTGCCCCGTTAACACACACGCAACTCGCCCGAAACCGGCTTCGAGAAGACGCTTCCCTGTGATGAAGAGCGGCCAGGGTGTTCTTGTCGTTTTGTTGTGGCTCATCAGCTTACCAGCTTTAGCTATAACCTACAAACTAGAGCAGATTTCAATATCGGGGAATGATACCACGCACGCTGAGGTTATCTTGAAAGAGCTGGGCTTTTCAGCCGGTGAAACGATTGACCATAACGATATAGCCCTAGCAAGAAAAATGCTTATGTCGCTAGGGCTATTCCGTTCGGTGAAAACAAGCCTTTATCCGGCCGGCGATGCCTATAGGTTGCTGATTAAGGTAAAAGAAAAGATATTTTTTGTTCCTGTTCCCATCATGAATATCAGCGGTGATGGAGACCGGACATATGGAATTACCGCTAGAAATGATAATTTTCTCGGCCTCAACCAAGAGTTTAAGGCGTCGTTACGGCGCAAGGATTACCATAAGGCGGATATAGAATACGAAAATCGCCTTGAGTTGCTATATCGGGCGCCTAAGGCTTTGGTCCAAACGGCTGACATTGAGCTAGGTTTTTACTCGGAACGCGTTCGCTTGGATGAGCGTCGTGGCCGACTGAGCGGGCAATATCAAAGAGCCCTCACCAGTAGCCGTTTTTTGGTATCAGCCCCAATACCGCGAGAGACTATGATCGCCGAAACATGGTCGGTTTCGTTGGGCTTTGAGCGCCAAACATATGACCACTGGCTAATTTCGGGTGACCCAGGCTTATTTTTTGACACTGAGGCGCTTACATTGATAGTCGGCGTTAGGAACAGCAATCTTGAACTGTTGTCAGGCTGGCGAAAAGGCTGGGAATACGGCTATGACATAAGGCGGACTGTAAGCGATGGTAACGAAACTTATCAAAGCCAAGGCTTTTTTAAAAATTACCGTCATGGGTTTCTTCTAGATTTCTTACAAGTTAACAGCCGCGCTCACTTTGGCTGGTGCTCAGGTTCAATTTTCGGTGATCCCTGTTTTGGTTTGGGCGGTGACTCGACGATCCGGGGCGTTACAAGGAGCTCAGTAGAGGGCAATTCTTTCATATTAGGCAACATACAGCTTTTAACCCCTCTGCAGCCAGGCAATAAACTAATCAAAGGAACCGTTTTTGCAGACCTCGGAATGACCACGCCGGAAAAAGCCGAAAATCGTAAAGACAATTTAGTGGTTGGTTTTGGGGTTGGGTTGGTGTGGAAGTTGCGGTGGTTTGTGCGAACAGACATTCGACTGGAAGTAGCTAGAGGCGTCCGCAAGCAGGACAAAACCCGCCTATACGGCGCGACATCGCTGTTATTTTAGAAAGGCAAACGTAAAAATAACATGTTGCTTGCTTCAGCCGCCAATTTTGTTGTTGCGCTATTCTAGTAGCGCACTAATTCGGCGAATGTCATCGGCGGTTAGGTCGCCGACCAATGCTTCTAGCTCAAGAGTTTCTAGGATAAAGTCGTATCGTTCTTTGAGGTGATTAAATTGGGCTAGAAATAAATCTCGCCGACCATCTAAAACCTCAGTAACTGTATTGATGCCGGCCGCTAGCCCACCTTCTTTAGCTTGCAAAGCGCTTTGTTTTGACCTAACTGCGCCAGCTAACGCGTCAATTCTTCGAAGACGGCTGTTGATGGACAAGAAGGCGCCCCGAGCTTGAATTTGAATTTCCCGCCGACTAGCTTCGAAATTGGCATACGCAGCCTCGAGATTCAAATCCGCCTCTTTTATTTGAGATCTCATCAACCCTCCCTTCAAAAGGGGCACCGAGAGCCGCAAAGTCAGCGCTGTTTGTGTAGTATTTTTTTTCTCAGTATCCGTAAAAGAGGTTGTTAGCGATGCCCCTAATGTAGGAAAGCGAGCCGCTCTTTTTTTCTCGGCCTCAAGCCTCACAACCGACAGATTGTGTTTCTCGGCCAAAAGCTTGAAATTATTAGCAAGCGCTGCCTCAACCCAGGCACCCGGATTATTTGGCAAAGGCTGGCCTAAGCTCGTTTTTGATCCTAGCCTCAAGAGTCGCCCAGTTTCATTGCCAGTCAAAAGCGTTAGAGCTTGTTTGACATCATCTAAAAGCTTAGTCGCCTCAATTCCATCGGCAATGGCGCCTTCATACATCGCTTCCGCATCAAAAAGGTCAGTCCGTGTCCCAATTCCGGCATTAAGCCGCTCTGTAGCCAGGCCAAGCCGCCTGCTTGCTAGCTCCTGAGTTTTCTCAGATAAAATTAAGTTGTCAGCCATGCTAAGCACAGAAAAATAAGCCCTGGCGGCCCGAAGAATTAGATCTTGTTCTGAGGCGCGATAATCGGCATCAGCCATAGAGACCCGGTATTTGGCTTGATCGAGGGCAATAGAGGCCGAGGAATTGTATAGGCTCTGAGTTGCCGATATAGAAGTGCGCAACGAATCACTATCTTTGAAGTCATCGTCGTATGTGCGGGTCAAATCGCTCCCGAAGGTAAGTTGGGGTCGCAGCGTAGCGCGGGCCTGAGGAACTGCTTGCGCTGCTGCGGTATGGCGTATTCGTTGAGCCGCGAAAACGGGGTCGTTGGCCCGCGCTTCGGAAAAGACAGCCCAGAGGTCAGCCCCTTTTAAAGCCTCCAAGTCATCGAACTCGTCGTTAAGGTCTACGGTTGGGGGCGGCTCCTCAATATCCTGAACAATTGAAGTTTCCGTCGGCGAAGCGATAGGCCCAGGCTCTACGACTACTTGTTTTAGTACGGGCGCCGAAGAGACAGGTATTTGCAGTGTTTGACCGACGACTATTAGCGCATCACTTCCTAGATTATTTAGGTTTATTAGGCCCTTACAGGCCACGGAAAACTTTTGGGCGATTTCGCAGGCTGTGTCGCCGGCGACAACCGTATACTCTTGATCAGCGAAAGCCGCGGAACCCCAAGGCAGCGCTATCAAAGCAGCTGCAACCAAAACCGAGGCCACAAAGCTTGTCAATGTTGAAGAAGCTCTCAAAACTTTAATCTATCAATCAAAAGCTAAATTTGCTTGGTTGTTCCGAGTTAGTTAGTGGGCGAACCACCGTGTCAAATAGAGACTTTATAACCCAGCCTTCGTTACTGTTATGTGAAAACATTTGTGCCTCCATCACTGGTTCTTGCCCAACTATAGCAATAAGCCTTCCTTTTGGTGCAAGGGCCTCAAGGTAGCTGTTAGGCAAACAGGCAACAGCGCCGGTCAAAACTATAACATCCCACTGATTTGCTGAAGGCCAACCTAGCCCTCCGTCGCCCTCGATTAGGCCTATGTTATTGATTTTATGGGAATTTAATCGGACGGTTGCTTGCTCAATGAACTCGGGATAGATATCAACGCTAGTAACATGTTGTGAGCAACTAGCCAACAAGGCAGTAAAGTATCCGCTCCCAGTGCCAATCTCAAGAACTCGTTCCGTTTTTTGAGGAGACAGGGCTTGCAGAATTCGCGCTTCTATTTTTGGCTGCCACATTGTTTCATTTTTGCCAATTGGTAGATTTAGATCAGCAAAAGCCAATGCTCGTTGATTGGCAGACACAAAAAGGTCTCTAGGTATTGCTTCAAAAAGTTCCAGAACCCAGTTATCGGTTACGCCCCACGGGCGAATTTGTTGTTCAATCATATTGAAACGAGCCAGCTCAAGATCCATGGGTATAATGTCTTGGGGTGAGAGTGGAGCAGCAGTTTAGCACGCGTGAATTGCTCGTTGAGGGGGATTAGACAAATATTATTTTTAGGCAGGATAAACTAGGCTTAACTAAACAGTCTTTATTAGTTATACCTAAGTCAATTATAATTCTTAGTGACGAATTTGGGGCAAACATAAATTGTGGAACATTGACCGTTTTGTGGGGTTTACCCTATACTGCGCGGCCGTTGGTCGTAAACCCAAAACAACGGCGCCGATGGGTGTTACGCTTCTGGCCTAAGGCGCCTAATCGAAGGTGGCGGATCGACCGAATGGACGCTAGGGGCGCTAAATTTTTTAGAGTGATCTCGTGGCACGTATTTTCGCTAGTGCTAGTGGTTTTGGTGCTGTTAGTGTTGGCTCCAGGAGAGACCCAATCCGCGGTCATGGGGTTCAGTGTAGGGGTGATTGGAAACGGCTATGCCATATGGAAGGTGTTTGTTTTGCCGAAAAAAAGGCGGGCACAGAACGAGGCTTTGTTAATGTATAGTGCAGAGTTTGGCAAGTTGGCAATTGTTACCGTTTTGTGCGTGGCTGTTTTCGTGGTTGTTGATGAAGTGCGAATAGGCGGTTTCGCGATTGGCTTGTTGGTTGCGCTAATTACGACTATTGTGTTGTTGGCTCTTCAAAAAACACAATTGCCTCTTAACGAAAATACAGAAAACTAGGCCAAAAAATGGCGACCGAAAAATTAACAACTACTGGCTACATAAAACACCACCTTCAAAATCTTACTTACGGACAGCATTCTGACGGAACCTGGGGGTTTGCCCACACAGCCCAGGAGGCGAAAGAAATGGGATTCTGGGCAGTGCACGTTGATACTATGTTTTGGTCCGTGTTGTTGGGCGTGGCTTTCCTCTGGCTGTTTAGGATGGCGGCCGTAAAAGCGACGGCGGATACTCCTGGCAGCTTTCTAAATTTTGTTGAGTGGGTGGTGGATTTTATCGACAGCCGGGTTCGAAGCTCCTTCACTCATAAAAATGACATGGTGGCCCCCTTGGCGCTGACTTTATTTGTATGGATTTTGTTGATGAATACTATGGATTTAGTTCCTGTAGACTGGATTCCAGAGCTAGCAAAGCTTATGGGAATTGAATATATGAAGGTCGTTCCGACCACAGATCCGAACGCCACCTTTGGAATGGCGTTAGGTGTTTTTATCCTGACAATTTTTTACAGTGTTAAGGTCAAAGGGCCTTTGGGTTTCGCGGCAGAGCTGACAATGCAGCCATTTCAAGCGAAAAACCCAATCTTAAAAATCTTATTTATTCCAATGAATTTCTTTTTGGAGTTTGTTAGTCTTATTTCAAAACCTGTCTCGCTGTCACTTCGTTTGTTTGGCAATCTTTTTGCGGGAGAGGTAATCTTTATACTTATTGCGTTATTGTTTTCTGGCGGTTTAGTACTAGGGGTCGCGGGAGGGGTCTTGCAGTGGGCTTGGGCGGTGTTTCACATCCTGATCGTGATGCTCCAAGCGTTTATTTTCATGACGCTGACGGTTGTATATATGGAGATGGCTCATAGCCACCATTAAATATAGGTGAAAATATTGTTAACGATTTCAAGCTGATGTTTTTCTAAATATAGGAGAAAGTTATGGGTATGGATATTGCTTTGCTGTACGTCGCTGGTGCAGCACTTCTTGGTATAGCAGGCTTTAGTATAGCGATAGGGGTCGGTATGTTGGGGGCTCGATTCTTGGAAGGAATTGCTAGACAGCCCGAGCTCTTGCCGATGTTGCGCAGCCAGTTCTTTATCATCATGGGCTTGGTAGACGCAATACCAATTATTGGTGTGGCGATATCTCTTTATATTATGTTCGCCATTGTCGGCTGAGGCGCCTTATTCCACTTAACATAAAAGATAATTATGAATATAAACGCGACCCTTATTGGACAAAGCATTGCTTTCGCGGTGTTTGTGTGGTTTTGTATGAAGTTTGTATGGCCCCCAATTATTGGAGCGCTCAATGAGAGGAAGGCTCGTATTGCAGACGGCTTGGCCGCAGCAGACGAGGGGCGAAAGGAAAAAGCACAAGCGGAGGAAAACGCGACTAAGGTAATTGAAGAGGCAAAGGGCCAAGCTCAAGAAATTATTCGTAGAGCAGAGCGGCGCGAAACAGAAATGATTGAAGAGGCCAAGACTACGGCGCGCGCAGAGGGTGAGAGGATTCTGGTAGCGGCGCGTGGCGAAATTGACAAGGAGACAAATCATGCTCGTGAAGAGCTGCGCCAACAGGTGGCAGGTTTGGCGGTGGCAGGCGCAAGCCAGATTCTCGAGCGTGAGGTTGATGCTAGCGCCCACTCCAAGATGCTAGATGACTTAGCCAAAGGACTATAGATTTGGCAGAGAACGCTAACATTGCTCGACCTTACGCACAGGCAATATTTGAGTTGGCTAATGCAGCCGGCAAGCTCAGCCAATGGTCTAACTCGCTTCTTTTAATGGCAACGGTTTCCGCTAATCGTGACATGAAGGCACTATGTATTAACCCAAAGATCTCAAAAAAGGATCTTGGTAAGATTCTGCTTGAGGTATGTGGCGGTCAGGTTGATGTTGAGGCAGCAAATCTCGTCCGGCTACTAGCGCAGAATCGGCGGTTGCTTGTTTTGCCTGAAATAGCACACCAGTATGAAGAATTAAAAGCAGAGGCTGAACGAACTGTGCGAGCAGAGCTAGAGTCGGCTTTGCCTGTTTCTGATCAAGAGCAGCAGCGTATTTCCAAAGCCCTGAAGCAGCGCCTAGGCCGCAATGTAGAGCTTGTGTGTAGAATCAATAAAAAGCTTGTCGGAGGGGCGGTAATTCGTGCCGGTGATCTAGTTATTGACGGCTCTGTTCAAGCCCGGCTAAACAAGCTCGCTGCGATAATAGGGGCAAGCCCCCCTTAAACCCCGTAATTAAAAGGAATAAGACATATGGCTATGCAGTTAAACCCATCTGAGATTAGCGAACTGATCAAAGAAAGAATCAAAGATTTTGATGCAAGCACAGAGGCTCGCACTGAAGGGACCGTAGTTAGCCTAACGGATGGGATCTCGAGAGTCCATGGCCTTGCAGACGCTATGCAGGGTGAGATGTTGGAATTTCCGGGAGACACGTTTGGGTTAGCATTAAACTTAGAACAAGATTCTGTGGGCGCAGTTGTGCTTGGTGATTATCAACATATAGTCGAGGGGGATACGGTTAAATGCACCGGACGAATTTTAGAGGTTCCAGTGGGAGATGGCCTTTTAGGTCGAGTGGTAGATGCGCTAGGAAACCCCATAGATGGCAAAGGCGCTGTAAAAACGGATGGGACATCTCCTATTGAAAAAGTGGCGCCAGGAGTAATCAGCCGCCAATCTGTATCGGAGCCAGTGCAAACCGGCCTCAAGTCAATCGACTCAATGGTTCCGATCGGCCGAGGCCAACGTGAATTGATAATTGGGGACAGGCAAACAGGGAAGACGGCAGTTGCAATTGACACCATCATAAATCAAAAAGACACAGGAATAAAATGTATTTATGTTGCTATCGGCCAAAAAGCATCATCGGTTGCGACTGTGGTTGCTAAATTAGAGGAGCATGGTGCTATGGAGCACACCATTGTTGTTGCAGCCTCAGCATCGGAATCAGCCGCAATGCAATACATAGCTCCATACTCAGGCTGCAGTATGGGAGAATATTTTCGCGATAAAGGCGAAGACGCGTTGATTATTTACGATGATTTGACCAAACAGGCGTGGGCCTATCGCCAAGTTAGCCTTTTACTGCGGAGGCCGCCGGGTCGAGAGGCTTACCCTGGAGACGTTTTCTATTTGCATTCGCGACTCTTGGAGCGGGCTGCCAGAATTAACGCTGATGAGGTTGAAAGACTTACGGGCGGAAAAGTAACCGGCAAAACGGGGTCTTTGACCGCGCTACCTATTATTGAAACACAGGCCGGAGACGTTTCAGCCTTTGTTCCTACAAATGTGATTTCTATTACAGACGGGCAAATTTTTTTAGAGACAGACCTGTTTAACGCCGGAATACGGCCAGCTATTAATGCAGGACTGTCTGTGTCGCGTGTGGGCGGCGCTGCCCAGACCAACCTAATAAAAAAATTGGGTGGCGGCATTCGTTTGGCACTAGCCCAATTCCGAGAACTTGCTGCTTTTTCACAATTTGCATCTGATCTCGATGAGGCCACAAGAAAGCAGTTGGAGCGTGGCGAACGCAGCACAGAAGTGATGAAGCAAAAACAATATGCTCCAATGTCGGTTGGCGCGATGGCGGTTAGTTTGTTTGCGACCAATGAAGGCTACCTTGATGACGTGGAAGCTAACAAAACGGTGGATTTTGAGGAAGCACTTCAAGGCTATGTTAAGGCCCAGCATGGCCAGCTTCTTGATGAGCTAAATCAAAAAAAGTCTTACGATGAAGACGTCGCAGCTAAGTTGCATGAGGCACTAAAAGATTTTAAAGAGAACGGCGCTTGGTAAGGGCCGTACGGCCACCAATTTAGAGACAAGGAACCCCCCATGGCTGTTGGAAAGGAAATTCGAACAAAGATCAAGAGTATTCAAAACACTCAGAAGATCACCAAAGCAATGGAGATGGTCGCAGCGAGCAAGATGCGTCGAGCGCAAGAAAGAATGCGCCAGGCCCGACCTTACGCCGAAAAGATGCGGAGTGTGGTCGCCCATCTTTCGCAAGCCAGTTTGGAATATAAGCACAGTTTTACCAAGTCTCGAGACGTAAAGCGCGTTGGCTTTATTATCGTTTCAACCGACCGAGGGCTGTGTGGCGGATTAAACATTAATCTTTTTCGGGAAGCTGTTAACGCCCTGTCTGAATGGCAATCAGAAAACGTCGAGATCGATGTGGCAGCAATTGGCAACAAGGGCCTTAGCTTTTTCAAAAGGATCGGCGCGAATATAGTTTCAGAGGCCACTAAGCTCGGTGACGCCCCCCAACTTACAGACTTAATTGGGGCAATGAAAGTCATGCTAGATGCTTACTCGGAGGGCCGTATCGACAAACTATATGTTGTTCATAACCAATTTGTGTCAGCTATGTCACAAGTGCCAAGTGTTGAGCAGCTTTTGCCAATACATGCGGACCAACCAGATGAGAAGCTCCCCCAGCATTGGGATTATTTGTATGAGCCCGATGCCCATGAAGTAGTCGACGCCTTGATGACGCGATATATCGAATCTCTGATTTACCAAAGCGTCACCGAAAATATCGCTTGTGAGATGGCGGCCCGCATGGTGGCCATGAAATCTGCATCAGATAATGCTGGTACGTTAATTGACGAACTCCAACTCGTTTACAACAAAGCCAGGCAGGCTGCGATCACTCAAGAAATTGCAGAAATAGTGGGGGGCGCAGCGGCTGTATAGCCCGCCCTAAAACAAAGTCGCGTAATTAAGAGGAATTAATTCATGAGTACTGGAAATATTGTCGAGATTATTGGAGCGGTGGTGGATGTTGAGTTTCCACGGGAATCGGTACCAAAAGTCTATGAAGCCCTAACTGTCAATGAAACCGGCTTAACATTGGAGGTTCAACAGCAACTAGGTGACGGAGTAGTCAGGACAATTGCGATGGGCTCTAGTGATGGGCTCAAACGGGGAATAGAAGTTAATAATACCGGCGCACCGATAACTGTTCCAGTTGGAGAGGCGGGCCTGGGCCGCATTCTCGATGTTTTGGGCAAGCCAGTCGATGAAGCGGGCCCAGTGAACTCAGAACATCATTTGCCAATTCACCGAAGTGCTCCGAGTTACGCCGACCAGACACCGACTGTGGAAATACTTGAGACGGGAATCAAAGTGGTGGATTTAATCATGCCCATCGCAAAAGGGGGCAAGATTGGCCTTTTTGGCGGCGCTGGTGTTGGTAAAACGGTGACCATTATGGAGCTTATAAACAACATCGCCAAAGAGCACTCTGGTCTCTCAGTGTTTGCTGGGGTTGGAGAGCGTACCCGCGAAGGCAATGATTTTTATCATGAAATGAAAGAGGCGGGCGTGCTCGACAAGGTTGCCATGGTTTTTGGACAGATGAATGAGCCACCGGGCAATCGGCTGAGAGTTGCTTTAACCGGGCTGACTATGGCTGAACACTTTCGCGAAGAGGGCCGAGACGTTTTACTGTTTGTTGACAATATTTATCGTTATACATTGGCGGGCACAGAAGTTTCAGCATTGTTGGGAAGAATGCCGTCCGCTGTCGGGTATCAACCAACATTAGCGGCGGAGATGGGAATTTTACAGGAGCGTATAACATCCACTAGAAGCGGCTCTATCACATCTTTTCAGGCTGTTTATGTGCCGGCAGACGACTTAACCGACCCGTCTCCTGCCACAACATTTGCACATCTTGATGCAACATTAGTTCTGTCTCGGCAAGTGGCTGAGTTGGGAATTTATCCAGCAGTAGATCCGTTAGACTCAACTAGCCGGCAACTCGATCCCTTAGTTGTTGGGCAAGAGCATTATGATACTGCGCGAGCGGTTCAAGGCACATTACAGCGATTTAAAGAGCTGCGTGACATCATCGCTATTCTCGGCATGGATGAGCTTTCTGAAGAAGACAAACAGGTTGTAAGTCGTGCGAGAAAAATTCAGAGATTTTTGTCGCAGCCGTTTTTTGTTGCCGAAACATTTACTGGGTCACCAGGAAAATTTGTGTCACTCAAAGATACCATAAGAGCGTTTCAAGGCATTGTTAATGGCGAGTATGATGAGCTACCTGAGCAAGCGTTTTATATGGTAGGCGGCATAGAAGAGGCCGTCGAGAAAGCAAAAACCGTCTCTTAAAGCCGAAAGCTAATGAGCAAAACGATTCAGATCGACATTGTTAGTGCCGAAGAGGAAATTTGGTCCGGCCAGGGAACCATGATTTTTGCACCGGCAGAGATGGGGGAGATGGGCATAGCCCCAGAGCACGCACCACTGCTTACTAGGCTTAAGCCGGGAGAGGTCAGGGTTCAGCAAGAATCTGGCGAAGAACAGTTTTTCTATGTTTCTGGTGGTATGCTTGAAGTGCAAGGCCACGTAGTAACCATCCTGTCCGACACAGCGCTTAGAGCTGCGGATCTTGACGAAGCCGCCGCCTTGGAGGCACAGCGACGGGCTGAGCAAGCCCTATCAGATCAATCTAGCGAACTCGAATTAGCTAAGGCCAAGGCCGAACTAATCCAAGCGGCCGCTCAGATAAGGGCGATTCAGAAATTACGGTCGAAAAGGGGCTGATAGCGCTCGCCGGTAGCGAACTTTGAATCGTAAGGCGCTTTAAAAAAGCAATAAATCCGTCTTAAATTCATATCTCAAGCCGGCTTGGAGCTCACAAAATGACTAACGCGCAGGATGCAAGCCCTTTTAACCCCCAGGATCAAGCGCGAAATCCCTAGTTGGCGTACTATTCTGCAAATGAAAAATAAAACGGAAGTGATTGTTCTTGCTGCCGGAAAAGGCAGGAGGATGCATTCGGACACGCCTAAGGTGCTACAAAAAGTGGGTGGCCGGCCACTACTTCAACATGTGCTAGACAGTGTGCGAGCTATCAAGCCAGTGAAAATTCATGTGGTTTACGGCTTCGGCGGACAACAGGTGCGAGAGGCAATGTCTGGTCAGGAGCTCAATTGGGTTGAACAGGAATCCCAGCTAGGAACGGGTGATGCGGTGGCAAAGGCGATCCCATTTGTTGATGACAAATCAAACGTGCTCGTACTGTACGGAGACGTTCCACTCATCCGTTCGGAAACTTTAATTCGGTTGGTTGAAATGACACATTCTGAACGCCTAGCGCTATTAACCGCTGTGGCCACAGATGCCTCGGGATATGGTCGGATTGTAAGAGACGCGAACGGAAGATTAGAGCGAATTGTAGAAGATCTTGACGCTAGCGAAGAAGAAAAAATGATTCGCGAGATCAATGTTGGCCTAATTGCTGCACCGGCTAGCTTGTTAGAAAGTTGGCTTGGTCGCCTTGACGACAATTCAAACGCCCAGGGCGAACGCTACTTAACAGATGTGGTCGAGTTTGCAGCCGCGTCTTCACCGCCGGCGGTTACGTGCCCAACTACCGACCTAGATGAGGCAGCCGGCATTAACAGCCGAACTGAATTGGCAAAGGCAGAACGAATTTTTCAAAGGCGGCAGGCCATTGATTTGATGGCTAATGGGCTGACGCTACATGATCCTGCTCGATTTGATTTGCGCGGGACTTTGTTCGTGGGTGAGAACAGCGTTATTGATATCAATGTCATCATAGAGGGCGAAGTGCGGTTCGGTAATCGAGTCAAGGTGGGCCCTAACTGTGTCATTCGCGATAGCATTATTGGTGACGACGTTATTATAGAAGCGAACTGTGTGATTGACGGCGCTAGGATCGAAGAAGGCTGTAATGTCGGACCGTTTGCACGAGTCCGCCCGGATACTGAACTGGCACCAAGATCAAAGCTAGGTAATTTTGTGGAAATAAAAAAAACTCGACTGGGCCCTGGAACTAAAGTAAATCATCTCGCATATTTGGGCGACACCACTGTTGGTAAAGAGGTGAATGTCGGGGCGGGTGTAATTACATGTAACTATGATGGTGTCAATAAACATCGTACTATAATAGAGGATGGGGCCTTTATTGGGTCTGATAGCCAGTTAGTCGCGCCTGTTACCGTCGGCAAAGATGCCACAATTGGTGCTGGTTCAACCATTCGCAATGATGCTCCCCCCGGTAAATTAACAATAACTCGCGCTAGGGCTAAAACATTACAAAACTGGCGACGACCGAAAAAAAGGAGCACGTAGGCCTCATAGTGCTGAAGCTATAGACACGATGCTTAATCAATAGGTAGCGCAAACCATGTGCGGAATTGTTGGGGCTGTTTCAAAAGAAAATATCGCTCCTTATCTGGTTGACGGGTTGAGGCGGCTAGAATATCGAGGTTATGATTCTGCCGGCGTAGCCGTTGTGGAAGATGGAGGTGGACTAAAACGTTCGCGGGCGGTTGGTCGCGTTAAGGCGCTCGAGGAAGTTTTAGCTGAACGGCCTTTGTCCGGGAAAGTCGGGCTAGGACATACCCGTTGGGCAACACATGGTGGCGTTACTGAGCCTAATGCACACCCACATATTTGCCAAAACACGCTTGCTTTGGTATGCAACGGAATTGTCGAGAACCATGCAACCCTAAGACGCTCTCAGCATGAGGCCGGCCTATCTTTCACCTCGGAAACTGATACAGAGGTTGTTGTGCATCAGGTATATCTTCATTTATCAGGCGGCCTTGACTTGCTGCAAGCCGTGCAAAAGACCCTAGGAGAACTCGAGGGTAGTTTTGCATTTGTGGTCATGCACAGCAGTGAGCCGAATCGTTTGGTGGTCGCACGACAGGGGCCACCCCTGTTGGTGGGGGTAGGTGATGACGCGTTTTTTGTAGCTTCTGATATTTCAGCGCTCCTGCCAGTCACTCGTACATATCAAGTGCTCGAGAACGGCGACGTAGCTGATCTGAGAGAAGACGGATGCACGATCATTAATCATGAAGGAAATGAAGTGGAAAGACCAACCCTTCACAGCCATCAAAGCGGTGATGCGGCAGAGTTAGGTGAGTTCCGGCACTTCATGCAGAAAGAAATACATGAACAGCCACGCGCAGTTGCGGATACACTTGAAGGCCGAATTAGTGGTGATCGCGTGCTTGAAGACGCCTTTGGTCACAAGGCAGCCAAACTTTTCAGCGAAACTCAGCGCGTTCAAATAATTGCGTGTGGCACTAGTTATCACGCCGGACTAGTAGCTAAGAACTGGCTAGAGTACGTGGGGGTTCCCTGTGATGTTGAGATCGCAAGCGAGTACCGTTACCGTCGCCACCCGAAAAGAAGCGGTACGTTGGCCGTAACTATCTCTCAGTCAGGCGAGACCGCTGACACCTTGGCGGCTCTTCAAGAAGCTAAGCACCAGAATATTTTAGGGTCCATGGTGATTTGTAATGTTCCCGAATCCTCGTTGGTTCGCGAGTCAGACCTAAGATTTATGACGCATGCAGGGCCTGAGGTGGGCGTTGCTTCAACGAAAACATTTACCACAGCGATGACTGGCTTAATGCTTCTTGCGTTGGCTCTCTCGCGAAAATATGGGTTTGATCGGGGGTTTGAGGCCCATATTGTTAAACAGTTGCGCGCCCTACCCTCTGCGTTAGAAGACGTGTTGGCAATGGAGCCCCGGATTGCTGAAGTGTCTCGCCAGTTCGGTGACAAACAGCACGCACTTTTTTTGGGCAGAGGCGCACACTATCCAATAGCATTGGAGGGCGCGTTGAAACTAAAGGAGATTTCTTACGTGCATGCAGAAGCCTATCCGGCTGGTGAACTGAAGCACGGCCCATTGGCGCTTGTGGATGAAGATATGCCAGTCGTGGTTGTGGCGCCCAATGATCAATTGTTGGAAAAGTTGAAATCGAATATGGAAGAAGTGCGTGCTCGCGGAGGGCGGCTCTATGTCTTTTCAGGCCCAGGAACGGAGTTTGAGCCTCAGGACGGGGTAGAGATCATTCGGATAACCCAACCAAACGATCTAAATGGCAGTATCAGCAATCGAGCAGTTGACAGCGCTATAGCACCGATTCTATATACTGTGCCACTGCAACTTTTGGCCTATCACGTTGCTTTGATCAAGGGCACCGATGTCGATAAACCTCGAAATCTAGCAAAATCGGTGACCGTGGAATAGATTTGCTCGGTAGCAAGAAACCTACCAATCCTAACACTACTGACGTATTTTTTTACCTTCACAGTTACTTGTCGTTTCTCCAATCTCTGGGTTGTACACTAGCCAAGTGTCAACAGTAACTTTCATGAACGAATAATTGTTGTTGGGAAATAATTCTTTTAGTATTTTTGTACTAATTCATCATTTGCCAATAGTTGCTCTACTTTTAGTACGTCATCAGGGCAATCAATTGAATAGCTCGGGCGGTATTTACATTGAGCGATGTACTGATGATAGCCATGATCGAGAAGACGATTTGAGTCGCAGTTTTCGGTTTTCTCAAGGTGCGAAGGCGCCAACTCAGTGAACAGTCGGAGAAATTTGAGGCGGAAGCCAAAAATGCCGAAGATGCGTTTTGCGCCAAGAGCTAAAGTAAATTCTCCAGGCTCGCAAAAAGGTAGCGGAGCACGCGACGTATAGAGCACCCGCCCCTCATGGTCGTGGATGATCTTCAGTATGTTGGGATCTCGGTATTGAGACTCCTCAATAATATCTATCGCAACAATCGTCCCCCCAGTATGATTTTGTTTGAGCAATGGTTGGACCGCTGCCTCAATCATTTCCGGGTGCAACATGGGTTCATCACCCTGTACATTCAAGACGATATCGTTTTCATCTAGATCAAGACCACAGTTTTCCGCCGCTTCGGCTACTCGATCAAGAGCTCGAACATGTGTATTTGATGTCCAGATGATTGGATATCCCTTGGATTTTCCAAATTCCTCAATTTCTTTGTCACAAGTAGCTAGGAAAAGACCATCCCAACTAGGGAAAAGGCGAGCGCGTTCGAAACAGTGTTCTATTAACGGGCGCCCATTAATTGGTGCCAGAGGCTTACCTGGAAACCGACTTGCAGCCATGCGGGCCGGCACTATGCCTATAATTTTCATTCTTTAGATTTGTTCCTTAACTTCTAGGAGGCTAGAATTTTGTCAGAAAGATCATAGAGCTCTCGCTATTTGGAATCCGCGCAGTAAATCTTGTACACGAGCTGCATCGTACATAGAGCTTCATTCGAAGAGCCATTAACAATTTCCCTGTGATGGAGACTACAGCATCTGCAAACTCATCGATTTCACGGGCCCACGAAGGGTCAGTAGTGTAGCGCTGAGCGATTTCCATCGGAATGCCATCCCCTTGATCAGACTTATGCACTGTGGTGATCGTTTCTGCGCCATAACTCCTTGTTTCTGTTAGAAGTCCAGATAGGATAATGGAACCCTCCTCCAAAGCAATTTCTAGTCTAAAACGGTGCTGCCACTATGTCGCTGAAGAATGAAGCATGGCAACAACACCATCTTTGTTGCGCATAATAGCATATGCATTATCTTCAACATCCTTGACCCCCAACGCTTATTGGAAATAAAGCTCAAAACTTCGCTAAATTCACCGGAGAATAATCGCATTAGATCCACCATATGGATCCCCCGATCAAGGAGGATTCCGCCGCCTGCAAATTTGCGCTCGGTTCTCCACTCAGAAGTAAAATTAATGATCGATGACTTACCATACACACCACGCATATTTAGAATTTTTCCAAGAGATCCGTCGCGGATCATTTTGATCGCCTCAACAATAGAATCATGGCAGCGGTGATTGAACCCATACTTGAGTTTTAAACTGGGGTGATATTTCTCACATTCGATCACTCGGCTTATATCATTTAAGTCTTAGCCCGGTGGTTTTTCACAGAATACGTGGAGTTCTTTGTTTAACCCGGCGATAGTTGCATCGGCGGCTATATCGTTAATTAGACAGACGAAAAGAACGTCTAAATTTTTTTGTAGGAGATTTTCGTAACTTGAAAAGCATTTTACTTTATCATCGAAGGTCCCTTGACCATCAAAAGTTCTATCAGATACTCCAACTGTATGGAGGGATGGATGGAGATCGATGAAGTGTCTCCTTAGTTTTCCAACAACACCATACCTAGCGAATCCAACACGCAGGGAATTTCCATTATTTAATTGTCCTCGGCGAGGCGATAGAATTTGCTGATCTCGTCAGAGGGTCGACCAAGACGACTAGATTGTTCAGGAGTGTCTACTACAGCCCAGTCACGAATTTCGTCAGAGCGATAAAATGAGTGGAGCAGTCGAATCGTCATCAAAGCGTCATCACGCGATATCGGGTAGGTTGCCCCAGTTTGGAAATGTTCGACAATATCGGAATACATGGCCTGATGTCCGAAGCCATAGGCGTCTGGAAATTCTTCAGAATGCTGCCCGCAATCTGTTGGCGCGGGCGTAAAAATCTGCAGCTCATTGGCTGCAATTCCGCCAATTTGTGCGAGACCTTTGGAAGCAACAATGCTGAGCGATGCTTCGAAATCGTTAGGCCGTGCTGCCGTTGTGACCTCTAGAGAACCAATCGCGTTTCCGGAATATTTAAACATGGCGATTGCTGTGTCTTCGACTTCCACGCTCGACCCTAGGGTACGCATGGTCGTATTAACCGATTCGATCTCTCCACCTAGATGTCTCAATAGATCAACATGATGAATACCTTGGTTCGTTAGCGCCCCGCCGTCATGAGAAAAAGTGCCACGCCAGGGCGCAAGATCATAGTAGCGCTGTGGTCTACACCACCGAGTGCGCACATTCATTATGTAGATCTCACCCAATTCACCCGAGATGATCGAATCCCTAACACGTTTGACAGCTTTGTTGTAACGGTTTTGGAACACAGGGAAGACTTGCAGTCCCTTTCGGTCTGCAGAGGAATAGGCGGTGAGTAGTTGGTCTGGTTTAAGGAACGTAGGTTTCTCAATAATGACATGTTTGCCCCAACGCTCGATTACCTCCATACCATGCTCGAAATGCATCCCTGACGGAGTGTTAATCGAAACAATTTCGAGATCTGGGCAATCGAGAAACATTTTCCGGTAATTGGTGTACCACGGTACATTGAATTCTCGCCCATAGGTTGCAGCTCGTTCTTCTACAAGATCGCACACTGCTGCAAGCTTTGCCCCGTTTACCTCAGAGATTGACCGGGCATGGTGTCCGGCAATACGCCCACACCCTATTAGGCCAACTAATTTATCTGACGAAGTCATTGTTTGATCGATAAAAGTCGGTAAACATCAGTAGATATTTGGTCCGGTGCGTTAAACCCAAAGCATTAAAGATATATACCGTGTTGAAAAGCTTATGCAACCGGCATTAAAGCCAATCTCCGCCAGTAATAGAAAACATCTGGCCGCTGATAAATTTGCTCCACCCAGACAACAGGTATGTGAATAATGCAGCCGCTTCTTCTGGTTCACCACCTCTTTTCATGGGGATCATTTTGGCTCGGGCTTCCAGGGTAGGAGTATCCTTACCTGCCCACCGTTCGTGAAAACCGCTTTTGATATACCCCATTCGCACACCATTCACCCGGATACCGTAGGGTGCTCCTTCACGTGCCAGACCCTGAACTAGCGCCTCGGTTCCACGTTTGGCAATGGCATAAGCAAACGATTGAGCGCTACCACCATGTAATGCAGATTCGGTACCATTTAAGATAATATTGCCACCAGTTTCCTGCCTTTTCATATAGCGAAGGGCGGCGCGGGCCAAAAAAAATGGCGTGTTCAGATTGTCTTGGATGTCGTCTTCCCACTCTTTCCCGCTTAGTGTGTCCCAATGATCCGTTTTTGTGAGCCTACCGTTCAGACACACCAACGCGTCGATACCACCTACTTTTTCAACGAAGGCGTCCACCGTACTAATACAATCTTGTTCTGTTCGTAATCTTCGAACAAATCCAATAATGTTTTTTGCTCCAGAAGTATCAAAATCTTTGGAGCCTCCATGGGCGCCAACAACTACATCGGAACCTTTCTGTAGCATCGCGACTAAAGCGCGCCCTAGCCCTCCTGTTGCTCCGGTAATCAAGATCCTCGTATTTTTTTCTACTATCGGAACCCAACAAGGATCCAAAAACCCATTTAGCCGCGCAGTTTTTTCTGGTGAAATCAACGGTAATTCTCTATCAATACTTTTGCGCTTTGTGCTACAGCTTCAAGTGCGTGATCGCGATCGATCATGCGTTGTTCTGCCGATACATAAGCATCATATCCAATGTTTGACAGTAGTTCTCCAATTCTAGCGTGATTTATTGTGTTCGAGGTACCAAGTATGCCTAGATCAGGCTCGTTAGCGTGGACGTGGACTAGGTATGATCTAGCTTTCTCAAAAACATCTTCTTTTAGTTCATCATTTTGTACTAAAGCCTTGGCATCAACTTGAATGCGCAGCGCCGGATGACCGATTTCTTTAACTAGCCCCAAAGTCTCTTCGACTGAATTGAGAAAGTCAGTATCCTCAGGCCCGAGAGGCTCAAAACATAAAATCGTACCGTGATTTTCGATGCGTGGTATGAGCTTATCCATGAACCGAAGCGCCTCTGATCTGGCGTGATTTGCAGGGAGCTCATTGCGTCGCCGGCCAGCGCCATAGATGAGGGTTTTTCCGCCGAGATCACGGCAGACTCCAGAGAGATGTACAAGAAAATTGATTGATCTGTCCCGCTGATCTGGATCTTTAAAAAGGCCCAGATCTGGTTGGTCAAAGAATAACGAATGCAGGCCAACAATTCTGAGTTGTGCTTTTTCAGCCTGAAGCCGATAGTCATTAACTTGCCGATTTGTTAGTCCGCCATAGGTGTCCTTCCAGATTCTACTAGGCGCCACTTCTAGACCGGTTAGCCCCATTGACGATAAAGCATGCAGCTCCTGTATATGATTATAAGCAGGTAAAGCAATGTTGGAAATCGCGTGTTCCATGAATGATTAATTGTTAAATCTTGGAAACCGAATTTTGATATCCTACCCTCGTCTTTTTATACTACGAGGCATTAGTTGTTAAGGATTTCATCTATGCGTGATAGTCATCACGCTGAAATTATAGCATTGGAATCTTCCCTTTCGAGGAGTTATTGGGTAATTAATTCTAGGTACCTAGTTAGTGTTCCGCCTTCTGGCCATCCCCCGTAAACATGCTTTTTGAGAAATATATCTCGCATGGCATCAGTTATTTTCTTTTCCTCTTGGTCAACAATCTGTTGAATGTTCTGGATTACTTCTTCATGAGTGAATGCATCGTATGCTACCTCGCTTTCGTCAAATACAGTAATGTTGCTATGAAGGTACCGTGGATTGGAAATCGGTTTGTTTTGTAGTACTGCTTCATAACCGATGCTAGACCCAAAATTGATCACAATGTCTGACCAACTAATAATTAACGGGGAAGGTGTGTCGTTTGCAGCAAACTCTATTACCCCCGATTCAGTTAATTTCTGGTTTTGAATTTCGCCGAAAGATTCTAGTGTTCTTGTGCTAGTTTTCACAATGACTTTCAATGTTGGTACGTGCGCTAAGGTTTGCAGCAGTGCAAGACACCCATCCTGATCGACATTGTAATTCCATTGAGGAAGAAAAAATACCACCTTGCAATGCGATGTATCGGGAATCTCTGGCCAGATGTCCCGTATGAGATCAAGATTTTGTTGTTGCCACGATCGGCAAAATCTCGCACTGCCTAGAATTTGGACTCGGTCCGACTGTAAGCCAAGCGACTCTACAAAGTTTTTCGTAATTGCATTTGGTACTACATATCGAAGATATAAACTTCTACTGTGGAAACTTGCTAAAACCCCTTGGTTTTTTTGTTGTTCCCTCATAGCTCTAGTAATATCGGAATTGATTGTGATAGGACAACCATGGGGAATAGAGTAGACATGCAGGTTAATTTTTCTAGCGGCATTAATAAAGTATCGCGCCATAACCCGGCCACTTGGTCCTGACCACTCATTAACAACAATATCGATATTATGTTTTTTAAGGAAAGACACGCCAAATGTTATTTCAACCAGATAATCGAAGATGGCGGTGAAGTAGGACCTTGGTAAACGACGCCGAAATTTGTTGTAGTAAAAGAGAATGAGTTTACTCTCCAATTTAACGGCACCAGCACGTTGAATGAACTGAATACGATAGTCATTAGTATGGTCAATATCGACAAATAAGAAGACGGGATAAAGTCCGGATGATGCAGCCTTCCAGATCACCGGAGCAATATGGTCGATATCATTAAAGGCGCGAAGGAGGAACAGAATTTTTTTTGTCATATGTGGTTGTTATTAAACATCCGTTTGGTATAAATTTTCAAAAGAGGTGATATTAGGAAGTAGATTGGGAAAGATTGCAAGAGCTAAACAAGGATTTTGGTACGGTGCACCACCTACATCATAGTCAAGGGTAAGAAGAAAACATCAATGGTTATTAATTCTGGCAGAAAAGAACAGGTAAAAAAAATGAACCGACTTGCCACCAAACCAAAACGCTTTATGACGGTGGAATAGTGGCGCACAATGTTGACGCACTTTCCATAGCAACAAAGATGAGATCAGAACGCGATACAGAAAACAGCGCTCCAATTTTAATCACTACTGGAGAACCAGCTGGTATTGGGCCTGAACTTGTTGTTCAAGTTTTGCAGCACTCGTTTGAGTTTCCTCTCGCCGTAGTAGGAGACGCAGAGCTTCTTCTGCACCGAGCAAAACTATTGGGCGTTGATCTTATCTGTAGTGACGACAAATTAGTTGGCCCTGGCGGAACCGCAACTTTGAACCACGTTTCAATGGCTACCCCAAGCGTGCCCGGTAAGCCAGACTCGAGAAATGCCGACTATGTCATCGAAATGCTGAACAATGCATACGAGAGTTGTAGGTCTGGTGAATCAGCAGCTATCGTCACTGGGCCTGTACAAAAGAGCGTGATACGAGAAGCGGGGCATGATTTTGTCGGGCACACTGAATTTTTTGCTGAAAAAGCTAGAGTTAAAACTCCAGTGATGATGCTAGTGAATGATAAACTTCGTGTAGCCTTGGCAACAAGTCATTTGCCTCTTTTAGAAGTTGCATCTGCTTTAACTCAAGTGCATCTTGAGAGCGTGCTAAGAGTAATCAACGGGAGTTTGCAAGACCGTTTCGGCATCGCTAAGCCAGCTATTGGTGTATGCGGGTTGAATCCACATGCGGGTGAATCCGGACACCTCGGAAAGGAAGAAAACGAGGTTATAGAGCCGGTGCTAGGGAGGTTAATAGCTGAGGGCATTATTTTGGAAGGCCCTTTGCCAGCAGACGCCGCGTTTCGGAAAACGATCTATTCTAAATTCGATGTCATTGTTGCGATGTATCACGATCAAGGTCTTCCTGTTGTTAAGCACCATGGAGATGGCTTTTCGGTGAATGTTACGCTCGGACTACCCTTTATTCGCACATCAGTTGATCATGGTACCGCGCTCGATATTGCCGGCACGGGGCGCGCGAAGATAGAAAGCTTAGTTGCGGCGATGAAATTCGCGGAGACCATGTCCTATGGCAAAAACTAGGCCGATTGCTAGAAGGCGTTTTGGTCAACATTTTCTTCGGCATAAGCAGATTATCCGGAGAATAATTGACAATATTGATGACAGCTCTTGCGATCTCATTGTAGAGATTGGTCCTGGGCGCGGAGCACTGACAGATCTTTTAGTTGAAAGATACAAAAAAATTGAACTTATTGAAATTGATAGAGACCTTGTTGCGATACTGTCCCAACGTTATGCGGACCGCCCCTCTATAACGATCCGCCAGTGTGATGTGCTAGATTTTGATTTTTCGGCGCTAGCCAAAGAGGTGGGACATAGGCTTCTAATTGTTGGAAATCTTCCATATAACATATCATCACCATTATTAATTCATCTGTTGTTACATGTGAAATCAATTCGGGAGATGACTTTTATGCTTCAGCGTGAGATAGCGGAGCGACTCATCGCCGAGCCAGGCAACGGCAGTTACGGGCGCTTAACGGTAAACGTTGCTCGTTCTTATTCAGTTGAGAAACTTTTCGAGGTTAGTCCGGACGCTTTCCACCCAGCACCTAAGGTATGGTCTTCGGTGGTTAGATTTCGCCCGAGACAGCAGCCTATTGGTCCAAGTGTAGACCCCGAATTTTTCTCAAGATTGGTGCGTGATGCCTTTTCGCATCGAAGAAAAACCCTGCGAAATTCTTTAAAAAATTATAAAGCAGATGAAGTTCTAACTAAACTCGGCATCGATCCGAAACTCAGGGCGGAAAACTTGTCCATCGAACAGTTCGCACAAATGGCTTCATCCCTTAAGCCTTAAATTTGTCTGGCCAACGTTTTCATTTTATTCTCGATCCAAGTCTCGGCCTCCCTATTGACCTCACGAATATTTTTCCCTTTCGTCTCAATTACAGGCCCGATACATACTGAGATCGTCCCGGGGTACTTCACAAATTTTCGCCTCCCCCAATATACTCCCGCATTTTGGGCAATTGGTATGATCGGAACACCTGCTTTAATTGCGAGCATTGCCCCGCCTGGAGAATAACTACCTTGCTGCCCCGGAGCCATGCGACTACCCTCGGGAAAGATTACAACCCAGCGACCCTCGGCCAATCGTTCGGCGCCTTGACTAATTAGCTGATCCAGAGCCCTGTGGCGTTTTCTTCGATTAATAGCAATGGGTTTTGTGGCCGCGAGGCCCCAGCCAAAAAATGGGATCCAGAGAGCTTCTTTTTTTAAAGCCCAAGTATGTGGTGGTAAAATAATTTGAAAAACTATTGTTTCCCATGCGGACTGGTGTTTTGAAAGAACAACAGTTGGCGAATGTGGTAAATGACCCAAACCATCCACCTCATAATTGATTTTGCAGGCTATTCGAAGCCACATAGATATGAATTTTGCCCAGAGGCTAATAAAACGCATCCTAGGAATGATTGGTAAAAAGCCGCTCATTATCGCAAAGGGGCTGAATATAATTGCAGAGATCACCATTCCCAGGAAGAACAACAGTGATCTAAGCCAGATAGCTTTGGGCGCCGTCTGGGAAAGATGATTATACGTTTTCACTGTCAACTGGTCTAATTTTTGTGTTCAGAGACTATAAAGTCGTCGACGAAATCTAATAGATTCTCGAAAGTGTCAGACACATCAAAAGTCCTTTTTTTCTTGCGCATTAGTTCCGTATAGGTGGATAGGCCATTACCTGTTTTTACGAGAATCGGTCGAGCCCCTGCATTTTTAGCTGCTGTTATGTCGGACATTGAATCTCCTACGAACGGAATACCGGATAGTGGCTCTCCCAATCGGTTGCTAGCATCAAGCAATAAACCCGGCTTCGGTTTCCGACAATCACATCTCACATCAGGTGCATGCGGACAGAAGAATATTGCGTCTATTTTGCCGCCTCGTTCTAGAGTCTGACGGATCAATTTTTTGTGAATACGGTTGAGCGCGTCAATATCAAATAAGCCCCTCCCTATTCCAGATTGGTTCGTTGCAATCACAACCCGAATGCCGGCACGACAGAGTCGCGCTATGGCTTCAAGACTCCCGGGTATAGCCTCCCATTCATCTGGCGACTTGACGTAATTTTTAGTTTCAAAATTAATAACACCATCTCTGTCAAGTATCACAAATGGCATATCGGATTTTCCAACGTTTGCCTCAACCTTTGGGGGTTTTAGGTTGTAGCTTAGAAATGTCTGCAACTGAATTTAGCAATTGACGCAATTGATTTAGCAAGGCCAACCTGTTTTTTCGCAGGGGCACATCATCAGTTAGCACCATGACATCGGCGAAGAATTGATCAATGGGCTTACGTAGCATAGCGAGCTGTTTTAAAGCCTTTTTATACTCTCCTCTTTGAATAAGTGGTGATAACGTTGTTGTAGTTTCAACTAGTGATCTAGCAAGAGATGTCTCTGCCTCATGCCTGAAAAGAGTGTCGTCAATATCTAAGAATAGATCTATATCAGCTTTTCGCAAGATATTACCAATTCGTTTGTTTGCCTCTAAAAGACTAGCGGCAGATGGATTGTTCCGAAAGCTAGATATCGCATCGAGACGTTTATAAAAATCCATCGGCGCAACTGTACCAGCTGCGAGTACAGAATTGATTTCATCTTTTGTAAATCCAGAAGCGTCGAAATAACTGTAATATCTGTCTGTAATGAATTGCAAAACTGCCAAAGTCTTAGTTTTATCTATATCATAATCGCTTTCTGAGAAAGTTGAGTAGCTCAGGCTGATTAGTTCAACCAAATCAAGAGCCAATCTTTTTTCGATCAAGATTCTAATAACACCAAAAGCAGCCCGCCGTAAAGCATAGGGATCGCGCTCTCCAGTTGGTTCTTCTCCAGCAGCAAAGATTCCCGTAAGCGTGTCGATTCGGTCTGCAATTGCCAAGATTTTTCCGGCGCGAGAAGCTGGGAGCTTATCTCCCGCATGTTTGGGCAGGTAATGTTCGGCTATGGCCGTTGATATCTCCTTAAGTTCGCCGTTCTCACGAGAATAATGATAGCCCATTGTTCCCTGAAGTTCCGGAAATTCAGCGACCATTTGACTCGCTAAATCGGCTTTACATAGCAAAGCCGATCGTGCAATACGATCTTGGTTCCACCCAAGCTTTTTTGCTATCAAAACAGAAAGCTTTTCTATGCGTTTTGTTTTTTGGTAAAGCGTTCCAAGACGCGCATGAAAACTAATTTCACGTAGTTGTTCGACCCAGTCAGTCAAAGGTATTTTTCGGTCTTCGTCCCAAAAAAATTTCGCGTCCGACAAGCGCGCTCCTAGCACCCGTTCATTTCCCGCCCGCACTCTACCGATCTTCTTGCTCTTAATGTTAGATACCGCAATAAATTTTGGCAGTAAATTACCTTGTTGATTAGTAAGGTGGAAAAATTTCTGATGATCCTTCATAGATGAAATAAGAACTTCCGAGGGAATTTTCAAAAATTGTGGATCAAATTTTCCGATCAGCGAGTGGGGCCACTCCACCAAACCCGTAACGGTTTGAAGCAATGCGTCATCGATTACTGGTTGTGCCTCTGCCCTATTACTTAGCGTAATAATTTGACGACGAATCATTGTGCGACGTTCTTCAAAATCAGCGATGACAAACCCCTGCCTCTTTAATGTTTCAGCATAAGTTTCGGCACTTTTTATTTGGACCAGGTTTTTACATAGAAATCGATGTCCTTGACTTTTTGTTTGTGAGTCGACACCTAGCACTTGACATGGAATATTAGAAATGCCATGCATTACTACGACCCAATGTATCGGGCGCACAAACTCCGCGCTTTCGTACCCCCAACGCATCCGTTTTGCAACCGGGATAGTCGATACAGCTTCATTAATACATTGCGGCACAAGCACTGTCGCTTTTTCGCCAGGTTTTTGAGCCCGAAAAACAAGCCGGCTTTCGCCGCCGTCGATTTTTTTGAGCTTGTCTAAGGCAACGCCACAGGATTTTGCGAAACCCAAAGCAGCCTTAGTGGGAACTCCATCGACAGTAAATGCTGCAGAAAGCGCAGGGCCGCGTTTTTCGCTTATTGTATTTGGTTGCTTTAGTGATACCTCTGGGATCAAGATGGCTAATCGCCTAGGTGTCGCGAACCATTTCGGTTTTCGATCACACAAACCAACGTTCGAAAGTAAAGAAGATAGTGATTCGGCGAATGATTCAGCAAGATGACAAAGCGAAACCGGTGGGAGCTCTTCGGTGCCGAGCTCGACCAATAGGGTTGCAGAAGATAGCACATCCTTACGCTTATTTCTCATGGTTTGAAGCCTCTAACCTTTCCCTGGAAAGCCTAATCGTTCGCGGCTTGCATGATAAGCACTTGCTGTGTCGCGAGCTAAATCTCTTACTCTTCCTATGTAACGAGAGCGCTCGGTTACTCCAATTGCTCTACGAGCGTCTAATAGATTGAATGTATGGGATGCTTTTAAAACATGCTCATAGGCAGGTAGCGGTAGCTCGAGGAGTATTAGTTTTTTTGCTGCCCGCTCACAGGCTTCAAATTGCGAGATGAGCTCGCCAACATCAGCATGCTTGAAGTTATAAGCTGACTGCTCTACTTCACTATTTTTATAAAGATCCCCGTAAGAGTGTTCATCGTTCCACTGAAGATCAAACACGCTATCAACGCCTTGAAGGTAAAGCGCTATACGTTCTAAGCCATAAGTAATTTCACCGGTTACTGGCCGACAATCGAGCCCACCCACTTGTTGAAAGTACGTAAACTGTGATATCTCCATGCCATTTAGCCAAATTTCCCAACCAAGACCCCATGCTCCCAAAGTCGGTGATTCCCAGTCGTCTTCAACGAATCGGATGTCGTCAATTTGCCCATCAATTCCTAGCGTCTCAAGAGATTTAAGGTAAAGATCCTGAAAGTTGTCCGGCGATGGCTTTAGTATGACTTGATATTGGAAATATCGTTGAAGGCGGTTAGGGTTCTGGGCATATCTACCATCCGTCGGACGCCTCGATGGCTGGACATAGGCCGCCATCATAGGTTCCGGTCCGATAGCACCCAAAAAGGTGGCCGGATGAAATGTGCCAGCCCCCACCTCCATATCGTGCGGCTGCAGGATCAGGCAACCCTGATCTGCCCAATAGTGGTGTAGGCTCAATATTATCCTTTGAAATTGCAAGGATAAGCGTTCATTAAGTTAGTGAGTGATCCTAAATTATAGCCGTTTGTAAGACTTGCTAGAATACTATGATGAGGAACTACATTTTTAGTGGCTGATTATGGTATATAGCAACAAAAAAGCGGTAGCACTTATTTCTGGAGGGCTCGACTCCATGCTTGCTGCCCAGCTAGTAAAAGATCAAGGTATTTATGTTGAAGGACTTAACTTTTTTACTGGTTTTTGTGTTGAGGGCCACACTCATGCGATTCGAAAAAATAAAAAAGGGAGGCGAAATAACGCGCTTTGGGTGGCGGAAAAACTGGGTATTCGCCTACACATCATAGATGTTATTGAAGAATACAAGAGCGTTGTAATTAATCCGCGCCATGGTTATGGTGCCCATCTAAATCCTTGCCTTGATTGCAAATCATTTATGGTTGGCAAAGCTAAGCAGTGGATGGAACAAAATAATTTCGATTTCATTGTTACCGGAGAAGTTTTGGGTCAACGACCGATGTCTCAGCGGCGCGCGACCTTTCCTATTGTGCAAAAGGAATCTGGCGCTAATAATCTATTGTTAAGGCCTCTTTCAGCAAAAACCCAGTCGCCATCAAAACCAGAATTGGAGGGGTGGGTTGACCGAGAAAAGCTTTTGAGTTTTAGTGGACGTAGCCGAAAACCTCAGATTAGTCTCGCTAATAAATTAAATATTAAGGAATTTTCCCAGCCAGCCGGAGGTTGTTGTTTTCTGACCGATTCAAGCTACAGTTCAAAGATGAGAGATCTATGGCAAAGTCGCGGCGAAAAAGACTATGATCTAGATGATATTATGTTGTTAAAGGTTGGCAGACATTTGAGACCGAATGAGCATTTAAAGATGATTATTTCGCGGGATAAAGGCGAAACAAACTATCTAATGGGTTACAGGAAGAAGTTTCATCATTTGTTGATGGTCAGTCACAAAGGCCCAATTACCCTACTCCAGGGAAATGTTAGTAAAATCGATTTTTCTTTTGCTGCTAAAATAGCGGCCCGGTTTGGTCAAGGTAAAGATGCGAAGGCTGTGTCTTTCGTCGCAGCGAATGCTGACGGTTTGGAAAAGCACATAACAGTTTCGCCTTTTAAGGCTGCTCAAATTAAAGAGGAATGGTATTTGTGACCTTATATCAACTAGACGCTCGAAACTTACTGTGTCCAATGCCTGTGATTAACACACAGAAAAGGGTAGCCACCCTCTCTCCTGGGGATGAGCTTGAGATTTGTTGTACCGATCCTGGTGCGCTATCTGATATTCCGGCATGGTGTAAGCTAGAAGGCCATGAGGTTGTTTCTCTTGCGGAAGCTGAAAACGGAGAGTGTTTGATTCACATTCGAGTTCATTAGTCTGATCGGATAGTGCTAGATGCCCCTTATTTGTGCATAATCTAGAAGTATGCTCTATAATAGTGCATATTGGGCTTAATCCTGATGATTTTTGTGTGGCATAGAAATTGCTACCTATGTTATTGGGTGATTAAGGTTTTTGATAGAGGTTTCACACTGCGTTCGCCGTAAATATCAATAGCTAATTACACAATAATCAATATTTAACCAATTGGGAGGTGGCAAATGTCATTCCAAGATGTCCTGGATATGGTTCAGGAGAAAAAAGTGAAGTTTGTCGATTTTCGGTTCACCGACACGAAGGGAAAAGAACAACATGTGTCAATACCGGCAAGCGCACTTGATAATGATACGTTTGTGGAGGGTAAGATGTTTGATGGCTCCTCTATAGCGGGCTGGAAGGGAATAAATGAGTCCGACATGATTTTAATGCCGGATTCTAGTTCTGCTGTGTTGGATCCCTTTCTACAAGATACTACCTTGTTATTGCGTTGTGATGTTATTGAGCCCAATACCATGCAAGGCTATGACCGCGACCCCCGATCAATAGCAAAAAAAGCCGAAGTTTATCTAAAATCAACCGGCATTGGTGATGCTGCTTATTTCGGTCCTGAGGCAGAGTTTTTTGTTTTTGATTCAGTAACATGGGCCAATGATATCAGTGGAGCGTCGTATAACATCGAATCAAATGAGGCCGCTTGGAGTTCTTCGCGGGATCATGAAGATGGCAATATTGGGCATCGGCCAGCGGTTAAGGGGGGCTATTTCCCAGTTCCGCCGGTTGATTCACTTCAGGATGTGAGATCAGCGATGTGCTTGGCTATGGCAGACATGGGGCTAGATGTTGAGGTACATCATCACGAGGTTGGAACGGCGGGTCAAGGAGAAATTGGCACTCGATTTGATACATTGGTCGCTAAAGCCGATCAGCTGCAAACATACAAATATTGTGTTCATAACGTTGCTCATAATTATGGCCTTACCGCGACATTTATGCCAAAGCCTCTGGTTGGTGATAATGGTAGCGGGATGCATGTTCATCAATCTATATTTGATGGCCCTAAAGCAGTGTTCTCAGGCAATGAATATGGTGGGCTTTCCACTACAGCTCTGCACTATATAGGAGGCATATTCAAGCACGCAAAAGCTTTGAATGCTTTTACAAATGCTAGTACCAACAGCTACAAGCGGCTTGTGCCGGGATTCGAAGCTCCGGTATTATTGGCCTATTCAGCTCGAAACAGATCCGCTTCGTGTCGTATACCTTATGTGTCAAATCCCAAGGCTAGACGCATCGAAATTCGTTTCCCTGATTCAACAGCAAATCCCTATCTCGCATTCACAGCGTTACTTATGGCGGGTCTCGATGGAATACAGAACAGAATTCATCCTGGTGACCCAATGGAGCAGGATTTATATGATTTAACCCCGGAAGAAGAAGCGAAAGTTCCTACCGTCTGCCATGCCTTGGATCAAGCACTGGAATCATTAGACAACGATAGAGATTTCCTAAAAGCTGGCGGCGTAATGACCGATGACATGATTAGTTCATACATAGCTCTCAAGATGGATGAGGTACAAAGTCTCCGACAAGCCACTCATCCCTTGGAGTTCTCTATGTATTACAGCGTTTGATTTTTTACGAAACGTTGGTGTTGACAGTTTGGCCAACCCAGTTGTTAGACGTTTACTATGCTAGTTGATGTTAATAGCCAATCTGTTGCCGGATTATCTGGACTGGAATTGTTAGATGGTTTAGCCACTGGGGTTTTGCTGCTAGATAAGAAAGGTCGCTTGCTTTATATGAATAATGCGGCAGAAGGGTTTTTTGATGTAAGCGCTAAGCGATTTTTAGGACGCTCAGCCAAAGAATTTTTAGGAATGGAAACAGTGTTGCAAGGCGCCGTGATGGCGGCAATCGAAGGTCACACTACGACGTTTCGTGAAGTTGAAATTAGAAAATCATTCCTACATGAGAATGATGAGACTATCAGAATTAATTGTACCATATCTCCTTTTTTCGCTAGGCCTAAAATTTCTTGGGCGGTAGCCGAGATAGCGACAGCTGAACCCTTGGGAAGAGAGTCGGAGTGGCGAGAGCAAAAATCGGCCACGCACGAGATTGTCCGAGCTTTAGCTCACGAGATTAAAAATCCACTCGGCGGGTTACGTGGCGCGGCCCAATTGCTTGATCGGCAATTAGATGCACCAGGGCTTAGAGACTATACCAAAATCATAATTGATGAGGCAGATCGTCTTGCTAAACTTGTTGACCGGATGGTAAGTCCTAGAAAATCGCTTGTGTCGAAAGAATTTAATTTGCACGAAGCGCTTGAACGAGTTCGTTATTTAATAGAAGTCGAATTTGGAAATGGACTGAAAGTTACACGTGACTATGATCCAAGCATACCAGCCCTGAGGGGCCAAAAAGAGTATTTAATTCAAGCTTTTTTGAATGTAGCCCGCAACGCTGCCCAATCAATTAATGGAGCAGGAGAGATAAAATTTCGTACTCGAGTGCAACGACAGTTAACGGTTGCTGGGCAACGTTACCGACACGTTCTTGAAACCACTATTACGGATTTTGGGCCAGGGATACCAAAAGAACTACAAGACAAAATATTTTTGCCGATGATTACAGGCCGTATCGGTGGCACTGGGTTAGGGCTAACTTTATCGCAGGAAATAGTCGACAATCAAGGCGGCACTATTGCATGTGTGAGTAATCCTGGCGAAACTAGATTTACGTTTTTGTTGCCGGTGTATCAGCCTGATGACAAATAGTAGTCAAGTATGGGTAGTCGATGATGATGCATCTATCAGATGGGTCTTGAGGCGGACATTTACCGACGCTGGTTTGTCGGTTCAGCAGTTTAGCAACGCTGACGAAGCGCTTGAAAGAGTAGTTGTGGAGCAACCAAAGGTTATCCTCACAGACGTTCGAATGCAGGGAACCGATGGGATACGTTTTCTGGAAACCCTTCGTGTTAAATTCCCAGACATTCAAGTCATTATCATGACAGCTTTTAGTGATTTGGAAAGCACCATATCTGCTTATCGTTCGGGTGCTTTTGAGTATCTATCGAAACCTTTTGACCTCGATGAGGCAACGATTATAGTCAAGCGAGCTTTAGTTGGTGATATCGGTAAAAATTTAAGCTTACTAGTAGACTCAAAAGAAAAGCTAATTGGTTCGGCGCCGGCTATGCAGGAAGTTTATCGGTTAATCGGTCGTCTCTCGAATACAACTATGAATGTTTTGATTACGGGGGAATCCGGAACCGGGAAAGAATTAGTCGCTCGGGCTATTCATAGGAGCAGCCCACGCTTTGATCATGATTTAGTGGCAATAAATACAGCTGCAATACCATCAGAATTACTCGAGACAGAACTTTTTGGACACGAGAAAGGAGCTTTTACTGGCGCTGAGGCGCAAAGAATTGGACGCTTCGAACAAGCAGAGGGCGGAACTTTATTCCTTGATGAAATTGGTGACATGCCGCTAGCATTGCAGACAAGATTATTGCGCGTATTATCCGATGGTTCATTTTATAGAGTGGGTGGTCGGCAACAGAGAGTGGCCGATGTTAGAATTATTGCAGCCACTAATCAAAACCTAATGATACAAGTAAAGCAAGGTAAATTTCGTGAAGATCTTTTTCATCGCCTAAACGTGATTGAGATTCCTTTGCCACCGTTGAGAGAACGCAGGGAAGATATATTAGAACTAGCACGATCTTTTTTGAATCAAGTATCGATTGAGTCAGGGTCTGAAACTAAAATTCTCGATCCATTTTGTGAGGAAATTTTTATCAATTTCGATTGGCCTGGTAATGTGCGCCAGCTTGAAAATCTTTGTCGTCGCTTGACAGTAGTGGCGCCGGGAAGACTGATAACCAAAGAGGATTTACCGGGAGATTTTTCGGCATATACAGTTAGCGCTGAAACACTAGCAATTGATTGGAAAGTCGCGCTTAATATGTTGGTGACAAAAAAATTGGGTGATGGGCAAGTGAACCTAATTGATCAGCTTGGCCCAGAATTCGAGCGCGTCCTGCTACAGACAACATTGGAGTTTACTGATGGTAGGAAGCAAGTAGCCGCGCAACGCATTGGTTGGGGCCGAAATACTCTTGCCCGAAAGCTTAAGGAGTTATTTGATGAGTCTTCTGAGCAGATAGAGTGAATTTCAGATATTTCACTCACAGGTTTTAAGGGTTATGGCTAAATTAATACTAAGGCCAAGGGAAATTAAATCGATAAAATAGTTTTAGTTGGAGTTATTCATCGGAAACATGAATCAAGAAGGCTACTACAGCTAAAGACGAGCGACTTTTCGTTTGTTCGTAATTATGATGGCACATAAAAAAGCATAATTAATTCACACCCCTTCTTAAAAATTTGGTAGCTAGTCGTTTGTTCACCCAGAATTCATTTGCAATTCGTAGGATTCGGAGGTTCGAAAATTAGTAGGTATAACTATAGCCTACGTTTTAGTAGCGCATAACTAAATGAAACACAAAAAGATACTGATATTTGGGGCTAGCGGGTTCATAGGAACCAATTTACTAAAGGCGCTTTTAAGGCAGGGTCACTTAGTGACTGCAATCGGCAGGAGCAAGACTGGACTTGAAAAGCTCAAACCTTTTTCCTTACGAACAGCATTGTGTGATCATACAAATCGCGAGAAGCTAAAACCTTTTTTTAAGGAGCAAGATGTTGTGATTAACCTCATAGGAATTTTGAATGAGACTCCAATGGAGAAATTCAAGGACGTGCATCAAGACATACCGCTCCGTTTATTGGATTTATGTCGAAGTGAAGGTGTGGACCAGTACATACACATGAGCGCTTTACCAGCGAACGGCGATCACTCACCAAGTCGATATTTAAGAAGCCGTGGCCTTGGGGAGGAGATGGTTCATGAGAATTCCGGATCTGTATCTGTAAGTAGTATTAGGCCGTCGGTAGTTTTTGGCCCGGGCGATCATTTTTTTTCCAATTTCAACTCCTTTCTGAGGTGGATGCCAGTTTTTCCTCTGCCGTGCCCAAGCACACTATTTGCTCCTGTTTTTGTAGGAGATGTTGTAGGGGCAATCATGCGAATAGTTTTAGAACCTAATCGTTTTGAAGGCCATCGTTTTGATCTTTGTGGCCCTGAAATTTATACATTTCGCGAACTAATCGAACTTTTGGTTGTGGCAGGTAAGCATAATTGTCAAATCGTAAATCTACCCAATTGGGCTGCAAGACTACAAGCGCTAGTTCTAGGACCAATTCCACCTCGGATCTTCACAACGGATAATTATTTATCGCTACAGGTGGATAATGTTTCCGATCATAATGGGTTGTTAAATCTCGGCATTACCCCCCATTCAATTAACGCAAGTCCACTCGTTACTGGATAAATAATCGAAAAGTAAGTCGCAATGCAGTAATTTGATTGTCGGCTTTTATTAATTTTCTGGCTGCGGTTCACGATCGAGTAAATTTTGGACCGCAGTCATTGGGTTGGTTCCCTCAAATAGAATCCGGTAGATCTGCTCGGTTATTGGCAACTCAATACGAAGTGCAATACTTTTGTCAAATAGTGCTCGAGCGCTATTGATACCTTCTGCCTCTTGATTAATTTCTTTAAGAACTTCAGGCAAACTTCTCCCTTCTCCTAAGCCGATCCCTAATCGCCGGTTTCTAGATTGGTTGTCCGTGCATGTTAGTACTATGTCACCAATACCAGCTAGCCCCATGAATGTCTCGATTTGCCCGCCTAGCGCGATACCAATACGAACCATCTCTGCTAGCCCTCGAGTAATGAGAGCGGAGCGTGCATTTACACCGAGTTGAAGGCCGTCGCTAATGCCGGCCGCTATTGCAACAATATTTTTGATTGCTCCCCCAAGCTGCACTCCAACGAGATCAGTAGTGGTGTAAATACGAATTGGATGGGTTCGAAACCATGACGCAAACTGATTAGCGATCTGTATTTTTGCCGAAGCTAACGTCAGAGCAGCGGGGAGTTGGGCGACGATTTCGTTAGCAAAACTTGGACCAGATAAGACGCCATAAAGAGGGGACTGTCCCATTATTTGCCTGAAAATTTCATGCAAGAATTCTCCGTTTGTTGAATCTATTCCTTTAGTACCACAACAAAAATATAAGGTCTTATCAGACAAGGGAATTTCATTTTTTAATGTGACTAGTGTAGAACTAAAAGCGTGGCTCGGCACAGCAATGACAAATTTAGAGGCACGATTGGCTACTAAATTTAAATCAGTTGTTGGGATGATATTGTTGGATAAACTGAGTCCTGACAGGTATCTGGAGTTGTAATTTGTTTGTATTATTGATGCGATATGTTCGGCATTCCTCCCCCAAAGAAACACAGTTTGATGTTTTTTGGCCAGATGCATTGCCAATGCGGTTCCCCAGGAACCTGCACCAAGGACAACCAATGCATCTGGACTTGAGGCCATTCGGATTCGCCAGTTTATATGCTATATATTTCTAATTAATGCTGTCACTTACGATGTGATCAGAAGCTTTTTTGTGTTCGTACATAGCGTAAAAATTAATAGGTTCTAATAAAAAGATTGGAAACCCACCTCGAGATATTAATTGTCCTACTTGCTCGCGCAAAAACGGGAATAAAGCATTAGGGCAGTCTGCTCCCAGTACTCTTTCTAGCTCTTGATCTCTGATGCCCTTGATAGTGAAAGTACCTGCCTGCTGCACTTCAGCGATAAAGGATGTTTCGTTTTCAATAGTCGCCTTTACGGTCCCTTTTAGAACAACTTCATAAATATTGTGGGATTCGTTAAGTAGTTGATAAGCGATGTTTAAGTCGAAATCGATTTTAGGGTGGTAATCAGAAATATTTATGTTCGAAAAAATTTCTGGCGCACGAGGAGACTCAAAAGAGGCATCCTTGAGATAGATACCGTTAATGTGGAAGATTATCGTTTCGTCTTCCATGAGCGTTAGAGTTCCGATATTTTCTTATTCATTTGTTTAGCGCTCAAGGGGGAGGTTCTCTTTTTCCCAGGAACCTAGCCCCCCAGTTAAAGTGCAGAGATTAGAGAAACCATTCTTTTTTAAAATCGTGGCAGCTTGATTACTTTTTTGTGGGGCTCGACTTGAAAGAACGATAGGCACCCCTTTTTTGCGATATTTCTCCAGTCGCCCAAGATCTTTTTGCAACTGGCCAATAGGAAGATTTATTGCTTTAGGGATATGACCTTTTTTGAATTGTGCCGGTTCCCCGACGTCTAACACTAGTGCACCTTCATGATTCATGAGTTGCGGTAGCTCTAATGCGCTAATGGGTTTGATTCCTGTACTTTTTCGGCGCAGCGGCTCAAGTGATAACAGGGCTATGATCGCAATTAATGCGGCGAATAAATACCAATTTTGTGTGAAAAATTCTAGATCCATGCGAAGGCTTATCGTGTTCGTTACATAATTTAGGATAGTTTACGGCATTATTTGGGAGTTAGTCCTTTGAACCGACGAATTTTCTAACATTTATTTCCTAGGAAAAAGTGCCCCCCATTATTTTCATTGATTAAAAAATACCTAGATTGTTAACGCGATAATGAATTTTGTTGGCGTACTTACGTTAAGCAAGGATTTGTTTGTTCCTAAGAGCCGAGAGATATTGAAAATATATTGTTTCGCTAAGTTTCTAATTGGTCAACTAGACCCTGCACGGTGGTTTCCTTAGTGGTAGTTATATCCAGAATCCCCAAGCGAAGGGGTCGCCCGATTACCTTAAGCTCTCGCGAGACTTTCCCCAGGTCGCCTTCACCTTCATCGAAACGACTTATCTTTTTTTCAGCAATTTCTTGGGATTTTGAAGTGATTGCTACTATTAGAATACAGTTATTTGATATATTGGAAAATCCTTTTGTAACATATATATTATACGATAATATTAGAATTTGCCTTAAATTTTATGAAACCTGTGCTCAGGTTCACTAATTGCTTTGGAATGTGGTTATTTTCTGCCTGATCAGGTTAACAAACGTCTTAAGCATTTTTATGTTACCGTCAAGCTAACCATGCTATTTTTAATTAGTTTAGCGTGAGGCTTCACATCTGTTTTGTTTACTAAGAACATCTAAGGATGGATACGGCTCCATTATCATTATGACAAAAATTTCCCTTTTCCCAAATGGCCGTCGATGGCTTTTGGTATTCTCCGTTGGGTTTGCTATAGCAATACCCAGTTCCATTGTGCCGGCATCAGATGTTGAAAATCTACCGATCGAAGATCTTCGATTATTTTCGGAGGTGTTTTCTAGGATTAAGTCTGAATATTTCGAAGATATTGGAGATACCAGGCTTCTTGAAGGTGCAATAAACGGCATGCTTGAGGCGCTAGACCCACATTCAGTGTATCTCGATCCAACAACTTATCGTGAACTAAATATTGATACCCAAGGTGAGTTTGGGGGGCTAGGAATCGAAATTTCTATTGAAGATAATGCCATAAAAGTTGTCTCTCCTATTGATGGTACGCCCGCATACGAAGCAGGAATTCTAGCCGGAGATCGTATTATCAAATTGGATGATGTTTTGGTGAGCGGGATGTCTGTTGACGAGGCAGTGGGGATGATGCGGGGGGAGCCGGGCACAGAGATTCGGTTGCTGATCTTAAGAGAGAACGAGACTGAACCTCTTGAAATCGAATTAAAAAGAGCGATTATTCGACTAGATAGCGTGTCGAGCAGGTTATTAAATCCAGAGTTTGGTTACTTAAGAGTTTCCCAGTTTCAACCCGGGACGTCCGAGGAGATTAGATCGCAATTGGATTTGTTAAGAAATAACTCACAAAATCAATTGGACGGTCTGGTTCTGGACCTTCGCGATAATCCAGGAGGTATTTTAGGTAGTGCAGTTGCTGTAACCGACCTGTTCCTTAGAAAAGGCCGAATTGTTACCACTCGCGGCCGGAGTGAGAAGTCTGAGGTCACCTACAACGCCACCCCAATTGACATATTGGGTGGGAAACCGATGGTAGTGATCGTAAATGGCGGTTCAGCATCTGCTTCAGAAATCGTTGCCGGTGCCCTACAGGATCATAAGAGAGCAGTGATTATGGGCGAAAGGACATTTGGCAAGGGTTCAGTTCAGACAATTTTGCCAATGGAAAATCGTGGCGCTTTAAAATTAACAACTGCTCTATACTATACGCCGAATAATCGGTCGATTCAGGCGAGCGGCATCGTTCCTGATGTTGTGACGAACTCGCTCACCTTCGTCTCAAATGATATGGGTAGTCTCGATTTTAGAGAACGTGATTTGCCAGGATATATAAAAAATGAAGGTGGTGACGAAGTATTGGATAGTGAGGATGGCGGTATCGGCGCACTAACTTCGACTCAAAATGATAGTCAAATTCAGCAAGCGGTGAATTTGCTGAAGAGCATGGTTATTGCTCGAGGATTCAGCAATCTAACTAATTAGTGGGTCAACTATCGCCACAAATTTAGTTCCCACGCATAAAGCAAGATAGTTTTTATTGTGTTTGACAGAGCCATGAACTTAATTGAGCCTCAGTAGGGCCATCAAACAACCATCTAGCGCCAGGAGTAATTTTTGTGGTTGGTAACATTACCTGAGAATCGTTTTCAGGCCCAATCCACTTCATCACATGTTGGTTGCCAGGAGCGCAGTTTTTTTCTGAAAATACTTCGCAGAATTCAAAACCAACTTGTGCCACCCTATATACAGATTGTTTCAGTGGTAGATTGTGGCATCCGGGTTGTGTGGTTCCCATTAAAAACAACAGCTCTCTTTCTTGATTTTTCTCGTTAATGCTGTAAAAGCGAATACCAGATTCTTTTGGCGATATAAAAAGCGCTCCTCGTTGACCGCAACCAGTTAGCAAAAGGAAAAAAGATATAACAATCACCGCGGTTGATGCTTCTTTTCGGCCGCAGCAAAATCTGAGACCATAATTCTTATTACACTGAAAACTGTATGGTGAATTCACGGCCTATTTGCGCTCTTTAAGTCGACCGCGCGCTTGTTTAATTTGTTGAATAACCTGCGCAGGCGCAGTTCCGCCGATGTGATTTCTTGACTTTACTGAGCCATCGACGGTCAAGATATCAAAAACATCGATCTTGATGTCACCACAGAGCTCTTGCAGAGATTTTAAGGATAGCTCTGATAGTTGGAGGTTATTTTTCTCAGCAGTAGCTACTGCACGACCCACTAAAGCGTGCGCATCACGAAAGGTTAGTCCCTTCAAAACAAGATAATCTGCCAAATCTGTTGCCGTAGTATGGCCCTTGATGGCGGCCTCCCTCATTTTGTCATAATGGAATACTATATGTGGAATTATATTTCTTAGTATTCTCAAGCAAGAAAGTACAGTATCGATACTGTCAAAGAGAGGTTCTTTATCCTCTTGATTATCACGGTTATAAGTTAAAGCTTGCCCCTTCATCAAAACTAGAATTGCATTTAGATTCCCGATCACTCTTGCAGTTTTGCCTCTTATTAGCTCAACGACATCAGGATTTTTCTTTTGCGGCATAATGCTTGACCCAGTACAAAATGCATCATCAATATCAATGAAATCAAAGGGCTGGGATGCCCATAGCGAAAGATCTTCGCAAATGCGTGATAAATGTATTGAAAGCATTGCTGAAGTAGATTGGAATTCTATTATGAAGTCTCGATCTGCTACAGCGTCCAGGGAGTTTCGAGAAACTTCGGGAAAACCCAGTTCTTTTGCAGTCATGTGTCGATCAATAGGAAAGCTAGTACCCGCCAAAGCCCCTGATCCCAATGGCGAAACGTTAACTCGTTTTAGGCAATCATTATATCGGAGCCAATCTCGTTCTAGCATTTCGGCCCACGCCATCAGGTGATGTCCGAGCGTCACAGGCTGCGCGTTTTGCAAGTGAGTCAAACCGGGTATTATCGTCTCATTTTCTCGTTCAGCAACGTTTATAAGTTCAGTTTGAAGAGCAATAATCTCTTGACCAATTTCACCTATAGCTTTACGTACATAAAGGCGTAAATCAGTTGCAATCTGATCATTTCTTGAACGAGCTGTATGAAGTTTTTTCCCGCTATCACCGATAAGGTCAATTAGCCGTGCTTCGACATTCATGTGTACGTCTTCATGATCATTTGACCAAGGAAATTGATTGCTCTTAACTTCCTCCCATATTGTTTTAAGGCCGCTAATTATGGAGTCGCATTCTTTTTTTGTTAGTATTCCGCAATGTAGTAACATCTTTGCATGAGCGCAAGACCCTAAAATATCTTGTTCAACTAATCGACGATCGAACGAATGAGACGCAGTAAAAGCTTCCGCTTCAGCGTCCACAGATTCGCTAAATCGCCCACTCCAAAGCTTGTCGATTACCATTTCTTAGATAGAGTTTATTTAATAATTTGCTTAGTTTTTATAATATCGTTCAAAGAAATCAAAAAATTAGCGCAGAACAGATAAATATAGAGACAGTGCTCGAATTTGTTCTGGTGATAATCTAAAAGCAATTGGACTCATAATTTGACTCCATCGCTTTTTAGATTTGAACGCAATGAGCTGTTTTTCTGTATATTCAGGATGTTGACCTCCTACACGAGGAAATTTTGTTGGGATGCCAGCGCCGGTAGGCCCATGGCAACCCATACATGAAGGCACTTCCATGAGTTTAAATCCGCTTCGATATAGTTCTTCGCCCAATTTAACCATGTCGATTTCTTCATTTTTTAATGTCGATATGTGAATTTTTTGAGAAGAGTACCATGCATCCAAATCTGCCATGTCGTCATCTGTGAGGGTTTGGGCCAGGCCCATCATGATGGGGTTTTGCCGAATCCCCAATTTGAAATTCGCAAGTTGCTGAGCGATATAGCCGGGAACTTGCCCTGCCAATGATGGGAAATCACTATTATCGCTATTTCCATCGATTCCATGGCAAGCGCTACACACAATAGACTTCTCTTGGCCGGTAGTTGGATCTCCCGCCGTGAAACCAACAGAGGGGATCATATACAGGTAAGATGCTATGACAATTAGTATTAGGCGGTTCATTAGAAAATATCCTTGATGCAATATAATCCTATTCTGGTCTTTTGATTCTAAAGATTAGCTAGTATAAAGTTGATTAGCCCTACTGAGCCGATTAAATGGGGCATCCTAATTTACTCGACATGTCGAGCTAAACCAAACACATGGTAATTATAACTCGTGACCCAAATTGTTACTGAACTTAAAGATCTTAGCTTAGCTCACTTTATATCTAGCGCCCATCTGCCCCAACAATGGCCCGAAGATATAGGGGTAGAGGTGGCTTTTGCTGGCCGTTCTAACGTGGGTAAATCTAGCGCTATAAATGCAATAACTGGCCAATCTCGTTTAGCTCGTACCAGTAAAACCCCCGGAAGAACCCAACAAATTGTCTTTTTTGGCATCGATGATTTGAGAAGAATAGTGGATTTGCCGGGTTACGGTTATGCAAAAGTTCCCAAAGAGTTGCAAAGGCACTGGGGGAAAATGGTGCGTCTCTATCTCGAAAGTCGAAGATCTCTAAAGGCTTTGATTTTACCCATCGATATACGTCGTGGTGTAACTAATCTTGATCAACAGTTACTTGATTGGTGTAATGAGAGGAAACTAAGCGTCCATATATTGCTTACTAAAAGCGATAAACTGAGTCGCAGTAATGGAAAAAGAGCACTATTCGATATCGATAACGAAATTAAATCCAAGTTGGTTACTGTTCAGTTGTTTTCCGTCACGCGAAAAGTTGGCATTGTCGACGCTCGAATTAGATTATTAGCATGGCTGAAAGAACCACCTTCAACTATGAGCATCCGCCCAATTTTGACCAACTCCAACGTCAACTCTGAGGGGAACGAGTAATTTGATGACCCCACACATTAGTTTAGGAACACTCTTGCTAACTTTATTGATTTCGTTATCTGGTATCTCAAACACTAGTTCATCATGTACTTGCAAGATCATGCGGGTTCCGAGAGCTTCATCAGAAATCCAGCTATCAATAGCTAGCATCGATAATTTAATAATGTCGGCTGCAGTTCCTTGCATCGGAGCATTGATGGCGGCACGTTCGGCTGCTTGTCGACGATTGTGATTGCTGGCATTAATTTCATTGAGATATAGTCTTCTGCCCAAAAGAGTTTCGACATATTTTTGTTCCCTAGCGAGTTCCCGTGTCTGCGTCATAAATATCCTAACTCCAGGATACCGCTCAAAGTAAAGATCGATATATTGTTGGGCTTCTTTTAGATCAATACCTAGTTGTTTCGAAAGTCCAAACGAAGACATACCATATATTAGGCCAAAATTAATGGATTTCGCGCTACGCCGCTGATCTTGGGTGACTTGATCTAGAGGACAGTCAAATACTTCTGAGGCAGTCGCTGAGTGAATATCCTTTTCAGCATTGAAAGCATTAATTAATCCTTCATCACCTGATAGATGCGCCATAATTCGTAACTCTATTTGTGAATAGTCGGCAGAAAGAAATGTTTTTCCTTCTTCCGGTTCAAATGCCTCCCTGATTCGTCGGCCTTCCAGTGTCCTGATGGGTATGTTTTGGAGATTTGGATCAGTAGAGGAGAGGCGGCCAGTGCCAACTGCCGCTTGGTGGTAAGAGGTATGAACTCTCCCGGTTTTGGTGTCTACTAATTGGGGAAGTTTATCAGTATAGGTAGATCTAAGTTTGCTAAAACCCCTGTGTTCTAGGATCAAGCGCGGTAATTCATGTTCTTCTGCTAATTCCTGAAGAACACCTTCAGCTGTTGATGGCTGTCCTTTGGGTGTCTTGCTGATTACTGGCAGGTTAAGTTTATCGAATAGCACGGTTTGAATTTGTTTTGGTGACGCAATATTAAAGCGTGATTTGGCAATTTCATAAGCTCTTTCTTCTATATCCAGAATTCGTTCGCTTAGTTCCCTACTTTGGACTCCAAGCATTTCTGTATTTACTCGAACGCCGGTTCGCTCTATGTTTGACAGCACTGGCACTAATGGCATCTCAATGGCGGTAAAAAGCTTTAAAAGATCAGGCTCGAGCTGTAATTTAGGCATTAGGTGTTCATGCAGGCGCAAGGTAATTTCAGCATCTTCGGCTGCGTAGACCCCGGCGTTTTCTAGCTGTACTTGATTAAAGGTTACTTGTGATTTTCCTTTGCCAGCCACATCTTCAAATTTGATAGTTGTATGATTTAAATGTGTTAGGGCAAGAGTATCCATGTCATGGCGCGATCCTGTGCTATTCAATATATAGGATTCAAGCATTGTGTCGAAACGAATTCCACGTAAATTGATCCCATAATTCAGCAAGATGCTACGATCGTATTTAAGGTTTTGACCTATTTTAATCACATGATCATTTTCTAAAAGTGGACGCAGTCTTTCAAGAACAAGATCAAGCTTAAGTTGTTTAGGTGCGCCCACATAATCGTGAGCGAAAGGCACATAGGCGGCCCGTCCCATTTGATCAGAAAAAGATATGCCCACAAGCTCAGCCTGCATAATGTTTAGTGAAGTTGTTTCTGAGTCGAACGAAAAATATGGCGCAGCCTCTAGCCGTTTGATCCAGGTTTCAAGCATTTCGTCATTTAAAATGACATCATATTCCGGGGGTTTTTCAGCATGTTCGTTGGTAGATTTTGTTTCTTCACTTAGCTCCACTAGCCAGGTATTAAATTCAAGATGAAAATATAATTTGCGCAGTTCTTCTAAGTTTGGCTGATTTGGCTTAAGATCTTTTGGGGTTAGTTTTAGCGGCACATCGCACTTAATTGTGACCAATTGGCGTACTAGTGTCAGTTGATCTAAAGAATCTTTAAGATTAGATCCGACCTTGCCAGGGATGTCGTTAAGATACTTAATGATATGTTCTATAGAACTGTATTCTTGCAATAACTTGCACGCTGTTTTCGGTCCGACTTTGGGGACACCTGGGACGTTATCTGAGGTGTCTCCTACTAATGAAAGATAATCAACGATCTGGTTAGGCGAAACTCCAAATTTTTTTATAACTTCATCGTGGTCGTAAGTGATATCTTTCATCGTGTCAATCATGGTTATGTTTTTCGTTACTAACTGAGTCAAATCTTTATCGCCACTTATAATGAAAACTTCCATATTAGAAGTAGCTGCTTTGGTTGCTAGTGTTCCAATGACATCATCGGCTTCCACACCCTTAACGCTCATGATGCATAGCCCTAAAGCATTAATTAAGCTATTTATTTGGGGAATTTGATTTCGCAATTCTTCTGGCATTGGTGGGCGATTAGCTTTATATTCAGAATAAAGTGAGTTTCGAAAAGTCGGCCCTGGGGCATCAAATACAACGCAACAATAGTCAGGGTTGAAGTCGATAATTAAACGACGCAACATATTCACGATTCCATAGGTTGCGCCTGTTGGTTCTCCACGTGTGTTCATTAGTTTCGGCATAGCATGGAAAGCTCTGTACAAGTATGAAGAACCGTCTACTAATAATATTGTTTCTGACATGCTTTCCACTTTTCTTTGAGATTAGTTGGCGCTAATGTTCTCGAATCTAGTTGAGATCTTACATTTTCTAATATCTGAGCACTGAGTATACGGTTCGTGTTGCCCGTTGTAATGGCAATTCTCATATTGAAGATCGCGAGATAATTAAGAAACCTTTACAATCGATGTTTTGTCGATCGACATAATTGTATTATTGCACTAAAAATTGCTCTGATCTGAGGCATTTAGATGGGCGCTAGGTTTGGTAGAGCGCACAACAAAGTGACCGGGTGATTTTAAACATTAATTGTTTTATGGAGTTCTTAAAAAGCTAAGTAGGGGTAAGGATTTGTGGACTACTTTCGTTATTTAAATAATGCTTATGTTGTTGAGGATGTGCCACTAGCAAATATCGCCGAGCTAGTAGGCACTCCTTGTTATGTTTATTCTAGAGCTACAATCGAGAGGAATTGGCGCGTTTTCGATTCAGCTTTTGGTAAATATCCACACCATATTTGTTATGCTGTAAAAGCAAATTCGAATTTAGCAGTTCTGGACCTTCTCGTGCGTTTAGGCTCCCACTTTGATATCGTATCTGTAGGTGAACTAGAGCGAGTAATTAGGGCCGGTGGGAGCGCATCGAACGTAATATTCTCGGGAGTTGGAAAAGGAGAATCTGAGATTAAACGTGCCATCGATCTGGGCATCGGTTGCATTAACCTAGAATCTGAATCAGAGTTGGAAAGAGTGGCAAGAATGGCCGTTGAGCTAGGCAAGAAAGTGCCAATAGGAGTCCGAATAAACCCTGAAGTTGATGCAAAAACACATCCATATATTACGACCGGTCTTCGTGACAATAAGTTTGGAGTCGAAATAAATAAAGCAACAGAAATGTTTCGTCGTGCGGCTGATATTGAAAGTGTCAGAATAAAAGGTGTTGCCTGCCACATAGGCTCCCAGATGTTAGAAATACAACCTTTTTTGGATGCAATTAGAAAAGTGGTAGATTTTTTGGAACACTTATTAACTGATGGTATTCAGATAGATCACTTGGACATTGGGGGCGGTTTTGGCATTAGGTATCAAAACGAAAATCCACCCTCACCGGCTGATTATGTAAATGCTGTTGTCGATATGATGGAGAGCCGTAGACTGCGTTTACCTGTTATGATCGAGCCTGGTCGTTCAATAATTGGGAACGCTGGGGTGCTGATAACAAAAGTTGAATATTTGAAACATAACGACCATCGTGACTTCGCTGTTGTTGATGCGGGAATGAATGATTTAATGCGCCCTGCCCTCTATGGGAGTTACCATGAAATTTTGCCAGCGAGGCTTGGCTCAAACTCTGCCGCTCACAATTATTCTGTTGTCGGCCCAATTTGTGAAAGTGCAGATTTTTTGGGCCACGAAAGGAATTTGGCATTAGCAGAAACGGATTTGCTAGTGATTCGATCTGTTGGTGCCTATGGATTTGTAATGAGCTCTAACTATAACTCCAAACCGAGACCGCCTGAAGTCATGGTTGATCAAGATCGATTTTATATTGTTCGAAGAAGAGAGACACTGAATCAACTAATGGAGGGCGAGTGTTTATTCCCCAGATGAACTGATATTTTTTGAGTTCCGTGCTCCCACTCCAATTGTGAAGATGCTAAATCTATCGATTCCCGCTAGCCGTCTTTTTGTTTTCATGACGTTGTTGATAGGTGTTATGGCGAGTATTTTGTTTTCGATCTGGAGCATAGCCATCGACGATGTGATTAATAATGATGGTATTGTTTATATTGAGGCAGCGGAATTTTGGTCTCGTGGGGATTGGCAAGGTGCCCTAGGTGTCTACAAATGGCCTTTTTATCCCTGGTTGATCATGGTGTTTAGCGATACGCTAGGAATATCATTTAAAACAGCAGGGCATGTATTAAATACAACTTTCTTTTCTCTCGTGGTAGTATTTTTTGTGCAGACTGTCCACGCTTTTGGCGGTCGATCAAGGATGGCCATAATCATCGCCATGTTAATCGCGCTACTTCACCCCGCGTTTAACGAATATCGAGCTTTTTTAATCAGGGATCCGGGATATCTGGCAGCTTATTTGCTCGGAATATATAGCCTAGTGTGTTATCGATGGTCACTACGATTACGCTATTCTTTTTTTGCTATATTGAGTTTTCTTATCGCGAGTTTATTTCGTGTTGAAGGACTAGTTTTTCTATTTGCAGTGCCTATCTTGTTGTTGGCGAGTTATTCGGGACCAACGAAATGGTTATGGTTACGTTATATATTTAGTTTGTCGTTAATCCTAGTGTTGGGTTGTGTGCTAGGAGGTTGGTTCATTGTGACAGAGGATGGCCCTGTTGGGCTTTTATTGACGCAAGATCCATTGGCTGTTTTTGTGGAAGGGTGGAGCCAAATTCGGATAGGCATCGATGAAAAGTTATTAATTTTTGAGGAACAATTTTTAGGCCCCTACTCTACTGGTTATGCATATTTGTTGTTTATGTTTACCGCAGTAAAGGTTATTTTATCTTCTATAGTTTTTGAGTTAGAAATTCCATATTTAGTATTAATGGGCTATGGTTTGTATTCACATTCTCTAGTTAAAGATCAAAGGTTAAAGAGGTTATGGACAAGTTTTATTGTAATCAATCTTGGAATACTGACAGTATTTGTTTTAATTATGCTATTTCTTGCGCCTCGTTACCCGCTAGCGATGACCATAACCATCTTAATTGCAGCGCCATTAATTCTAGAGAAGCTAATTTCAGACATCAGGCATCAGCAGATTAAAAAAACGGGAAAGATTTTTTTAATACTTCTTGCGATATGGGCACTTGGTGAAAGTTACAGTGGATTGTCAAATTTTACTAGAGCTGGGCACCTACGCGATGCTGGATATTGGTTATATGATAGAACAGCCAAAACATCGGGTCCAATTTTGACCAATAATCGAAAAATTGCTTTTTATGCCAGTCAAAAAGGTAGCAGAGAGGTACTCACAATTAATAGCGGCACACAAGTTGCCGAAATTACTAACCTAGTTAAAGAGCTTGGTTGCGATTTCGCCGGAATACGTATTAGGCGAGATGATATTCTTCTGGAATCAGAGTTAACGAGAGTGATTAAGCGTAAACCGATAAGTGTCATTGAAAATGAACATGGCGACAGAGTCTTATTGTATGATTTGAGAGATTAAACGGAATAATCTATCAGCCAATAGCAGGGATTTCTCTTTTTTTACGTTGAGGGGAAATGCGAAGGTTTGAAGTCAGTGGTTCATTTCCCTTGTTGCTGTTTTTAGAATGCTTGTGCGAGTTGTTGCTGGTGTTCCCATGATCTTTTCTGTCGAGTTCAACAGGTTTTGTTTTAAATTTCTCGCCCCCCTTTTTCTCGCCCCAATTTTTTTGTTTCTTTTTATTCTGATTAGAATTGTCCTGTTGCTTTCCTAACTTCTTTTTCGATTGATGTGAAGGGATATCAGGCATTTGTGTCCGATGCAAGAGATTTTCAGAAATCTCCATTTTTTCTAAGCTGTGCCCGATGAATGACTCAATATCCAATAGGGATAGGGCATGTTCCTCGCAAGCAAAACTAATAGCGTAACCGCTCTCCCCAGCTCGCGCTGTTCGCCCGATGCGGTGGACATAGTCTTCTGGGTCTTGTGGTAAGTCATAATTGAAAACATGACTGACACGAGGTATGTGAAGGCCGCGAGCAGCAACATCTGTCGCTACTAATATCCGCTTCTGTCCATTTTTAAAATCAGAAAGTAATTTTTCTCTCTTTCTTTGTGGAACATCTCCTGAAAGCACGCCAACAGCGTAATTATGCCCATTTAACCATTGACCTAATTGTTCACAGGTATTTCGAGTATTGGCGAATATCAATACACGATCACCACTGATTTGGTTCATTACCCCTAGCAATAGAGAGAACTTTTCATTGTTTGCAGGGTAGTAAATTTGTTCAATCAGTCGATCAGCTACAGGAGTTGTAGATTCGATTATGACTGTTTTTGGGTCATTCATATGTTCATAGGCTAATTCTTTTATGCGGTAAGATAGTGTCGCGGAGAACAGCATATTTAGACGTTTGTTTGGTGGCGGCATCCTGCGAAGGATGTATCGTATATCTCTGATAAAGCCGAGATCGAACATCCGATCTGCTTCATCTAAGACAATTACTTCAACGTTTTTCAAATGGAAAATGCCTTGTTTGAAATAATCAATCAATCGGCCAGGTGTTCCAATAAGTATGTCAACGCCCTCAGCAAGCCTCAATCGTTGGTTTTGGTAAGCAGTTCCGCCATAAACTAGGCCTAACCGTAAATTAGTATATGCACCAAGAGTTTTTGCATCTTCATGTATTTGTATTGCTAATTCTCTGGTCGGAGCAAGCACTATAGCTCGAACCGATTTTTCCGATTCGCTGTTTAGAGCCTGCCCAATTAGAAGTCGTTGATAAATTGCGAGCAAAAATGTGGCAGTTTTTCCAGTTCCAGTATGTGCCTGCCCTGCAATATCTGTGCCTTCTAAAACAAGAGGCAACGCCTGAGCCTGAATTTCAGTACAGTAGCGAAAGCCAGTAGCAACAATGCCTTTTAATAACTCTGGTCGCAAATCAAATTGATCGAACCTTTTATCTGTTAAGTGAGTTAAATTCTCTTTTTTTGGTTTAATAATGGAAGGTTGGTTCATAATAATCGTTTACTGATGAATATTTGCTTCTAATGTCGTAATTCGACATCTGACAAGCTTTTTGGAAGCAAAATTTTTTAGTGATAGAATAAAGTGCGAAGCCTGATGTTCAGTTGCTACAAAAATTTTTCGTTACTTTTGAAAAAAATATCCTTGTTAAGTAGAATAGGGGCTCGTTAAAAATTTTACTAATTGAAGTTAGGCGCTTTTAACAAGCGCCGAGAAATTGCAGTCTAGTTTTATCGTAAAGGACTATCACACAATAATAACATAACTGGGCTAAAGTCGCTTCTTCATTCATACATTTAGATTAAAGCATTCAAGGTGATATTACATGTCTGATAATATTTTGCATATTAGTGATGAATCATTCGAAACAGAAGTATTACAATCAGAAAAGCCAGTGTTGATCGACTATTGGGCCGAGTGGTGCGGGCCATGTAAGATGATCGCCCCGGTCTTGGATGAAATAGCTACCGAGTATTCTGACCGATTAAAAGTTGTAAAATTAAATATAGATGATAACCCTCAAACACCCCCTAAATATGGCATTCGTGGTATCCCAACCCTTATGGTCTTTAAGGCCGGCCAGGTTGAGGCTACTAAAGTCGGAGCAGTTTCTAAAGCCCAACTAACAGCATTTCTTGATGATAATCTGTAATTTCGGGGTATTGTTTTTATTAAATAACAAATTACTGGACTTTCGGGTGTCGCTGGTGGTACTCTTTCGACAGAGCTTATAGGAAGTAACGAGCTCGAAGTCTGTACCCACCCGAATTTCCCCTTGGTCAGAGCGCTCCTCGCTTTCGCCGCGCTTACGTGATTTCGGTTAATGGGTAAATTACTATTCCAACATTGATGGCTATTACTTATGTCTCTTAGTCTTACCGAGCTTAAAGAAAAAACACCGACACAACTCGCTGCATTTGCACGAGAATTAAATTTGCAAAATGTCACTCGAATGAGGAGACAGGATCAGATCTTTTCGATCTTGAAAACTCAGGCCAAGAGAGGCGAGAAGATAAAGGGCGAGGGTGTCATTGAGATATTACAGGACGGTTATGGATTCTTGCGGTCGGCTAGTAGTTCGTATTTAGCTGGACCTGATGATATTTATGTTTCGCCAAGCCAGTTGCGTCGTTTCGGTCTACGAACCGGAGATACCGTAAGCGGATTAATACGACCGCCGAAAGATTCAGAGCGTTATTTTGCTCTTTTAAAGGTAGAAACGATTAATTTTCAATCACCGGACGAAGCTAAAAGTAAAATTTTATTTGAGAATTTGACCCCCCTCCATCCTAATGAACGTATCAGGCTAGAGCAAGAAAATGGATCAACGGAAGATCTAACTGGAAGAGTTATCGACCTTATAGCGCCTATAGGAAAAGGACAGAGAGGGCTTTTGGTATCGGCACCGAAGACCGGAAAGACGGTTATGTTGCAACAAATAGCCCAATCGGTTACAGCATCGCAGCCAGACTGTGTTCTCATGGTTTTGCTGATAGACGAGCGACCAGAAGAAGTTACAGACATGAAAAGAACAGTTAATGGGGAAGTCATTTCATCTACATTTGATGAACCAGCATCTCGACATGTCCAGGTAGCGGAGATGGTCATAGAGAAAGCTAAACGTTTAGTAGAACATAAACGAGATGTTGTAATTCTTCTTGATTCTATAACTCGTTTAGCTAGGGCGTATAACACAGTTCAGCCGGCGTCGGGTAAGGTCCTGACCGGGGGCGTAGATGCCAATGCCCTTCAAAAACCTAAACGGTTTTTTGGTGCGGCTCGAAACATAGAAGAAGGAGGTAGCCTAACTATCATCGCGACCGCGTTGATTGATACCGGGTCTAAAATGGATGACATAATATACGAAGAATTTAAGGGAACTGGTAATTCAGAGATTCATTTAGACCGTCGTATATCGGAGAAACGGGTTTATCCCGCCATTACCATTGGGCGTTCTAGCACTCGTAGAGAAGAGCTTCTAACAGAGCCCAGTGAGCTCCAGAAAATTTGGTTGTTGCGAAAACTCTTACACCCAATGGAGGATGTCGAGGCCATAGAGTTTTTGCTCGACAAGTTAAAGGCGACTAAGAATAATGCTGAATTTTTTAAGTCTATGAATCGATAATAAAGCAGTTATTGCGCCATGTTTTTTCTTATCATATTATCGTCAGTTACCGATTAAGTTTTTAAATCGTTAGGTACTCAATTTTATGAAAACTGATATTCATCCGAAATACGAAACAATAAAAGTCACGTGTCATTGTGGAAATAGTTTTGAGACACGTTCCACTATGGGTAAGGATCTTAGCATTGAGATCTGTTCTGAGTGTCATCCCTTTTACACGGGTCAGCAAAAAATAGTTGATACTGCGGGCCGGGTTGGTAAGTTTCAAAAGAAGTACGGAAGACCTAGCTGAAAAGTTGATATGATGTAAGAGCTTGATTAATTAGCATAATCGTTAAGTAAGCTAATCTACATAGTAGCTTAAAGAGAAACTTGGGTTCTTTTCCCCAAAAAGCACAACCAAGTCAATTAAATTTAGTTTATCAGTGGAATTCTCGACAGTTGGTTTTGGCTGTGAAGAACCAATAATTAAAATGCGCCGCATCATTTTTTTGAGGATTAAATCCAACTAATGACGATTTTCTTTACAGGATTTTAATTAATTTTCGTTGGCATGAATAAAAGAACATTCATCTATCTGTTTGTTTTTTTCTTAACGATAACTGCCAGTCTCGCATACTATTTGGGTGGTCGTCTTGTAGATAATTCGGGTGATGTTTATGCTAACGTCGGGGGTGATTTTACGTTAAGGTCTGAACTTAGACCGGTGGCACTATCGGATTTCGAGGGAAAAGTAGTATTGTTATTTTTCGGGTTTACCTCGTGTCCAGATTATTGTCCTACCGAGTTAGCAAGAATTGCATTAGCTATAAAAAAACTTTCTGACAATGAAAAAAATCAAACCCAAGTACTCTTTGTTAGTATCGACCCTAAAAGAGATACAATAGAAAAAGTCAGCCTGTATACTAAATTTTTTCACCAAGATATTTTGGGGCTAGTCGGAACTCCTGAGGAGGTACGAAAGGTCGCTAATAAATATTTTGTATTTTATGAAATTGTTAAAGATCCAGATTCTGATATAGCATATACGATTGACCATAGTTTAACTACTTTTCTTATAGCTCGGAATGGGCGAGTGAAAAAGCTAATCGATAAACAGTGGACGAGCACACAGTTAGCTGAGGCTATTCGCGCTGCATTACGAGATTAGCTGGCCGGATCGTTTATCATGAATATTTGGCAATATGCTTATCTGCTTGAAAAAAAATTATTGGACAGCAACCTGTTTTTCGGACATGGGGTAGATAATGCTTTTGATGAGGCAGTTTGGCTGATAATGTCAGGGGCTGAACTCAAAGAGGAAGCTCTAAATCAGAAACTAAATTTGAATGAAAAACAGATGTTAGCTATTGATGCTCTTGCTAACAAACGAATCAAAACACGTAGACCGCTGCCATATTTATTGAATCGAGCATGGTTTGCGGGACATGAGTTTTATATTGATGAGCGCGCTATCATCCCTAGATCATACATTGGAGAGTGGATTCCTGAACGATTCAAGCCTTGGTTGATGCATGCAAAAGTTGACATGATTCTCGATCTATGCGCTGGCTCGGGTTGTATTGGGGTCGCTTTAGCGATGGCATTCCCGGAATCTAAAATTGATGCGGTCGATATTTCTTCAGATGCTTTGGATGTAGCTAAGGTAAATGCTCAAAAGTTTTCGGTGTCTCACAAAATGCGATTTTTTCAGGGTGATTTATTTAATGCGCTACCGGAAACTATTGATTACGATATGATTGTCTGTAATCCTCCTTATGTGAGCGATGCGATAATGAATTCTCTCCCAACCGAGTATAAATTTGAGCCTCAATTAGCTCTAGCTGGTGGTAAGGATGGCCTATTTTTTGTACGGCAAATTCTTAAAGAGGCTCATCGCTATCTTAGCAGGGAAGGAGTAATTTTTATTGAAGTGGGTAGCGCTGCAGAATCTGTGGAGGAAGCTTGGCCCAAAGTACCTTTTACATGGTTAACATCATTTAGTGGTGATTCGCCTGTCTTACTTATTACAGCAGAGCAATTAGATGCTTATAAAAAACATTTTAATTAGCTAGAGGACAAAGAAAAAAGATAATTTAAATTTCGATCATTTCAAAATCATCCTTGCCAACGCCACAGTCGGGGCAGGTCCAATTATCGGGCACGTCCTCCCAACGTGTGCCCGGTAAAATGCCATCTTCCGGCCAACCCTCTGCTTCATCGTAAATTAGACCGCAAACAACACACATCCAATTCTTAAATTTTTGGTGTTCGTCCATTTGTAATAGCCATAATCCATCAGCCGAAGTTAATCCGCAACAATGCCTTGTAAACGTCAGATTGTTTGTTGTTCAAAACTAGGCGAGCGGAACCCGTTCGGGCAAACTCGTATGTTGCTCAAATTTTAACTTAGCCGCAATAACCCAATGCGTCGACCATTAGCCAGACGCAATTAAACGAAAGAGGAACTAGCAATCTAGATTCTAGATAGCTAGCAGTAGGTCAGTCACTGGGCACGACGTCTTCTGCCGCCGGGCCTTTATCCCTTGTCACTAACCCGAATTCAACTTGCTGACCTTCTGTAAGCGTTTTGAACCCCTCGCCTCTGATTTCACGGTAATGGACGAATACATCGTCCCCATTTTCCTGAGCAATGAAGCCGTAGCCTTTTCGCTCATTGAACCACTTTACAGTTCCTGTATGCCGTTCCGACATGACACCTCCAAAAGTTTACTTAAACCTAATATAAATGTGTTGTCCCGTTGCGCGACAACAACTGACGACATTCTACCGTTGTTAATACCCAAAATGAAACAGTATTAGCAAGGGGTATTGTTGTTTTCACACAACACTCTGAATGTCGTTTTGTTACTAGCATTAAACCAATCTTCGATTAGTCGAAAAGCAATTGAAAAAGATGTTGGAGGTATGAATTTGCCCTTGCTTAGTTGGCTAGCAAGTTCATCACGACTTAACCACTGCGCATGTTCGAGTTCTTTATCATGGAGTTTTATTTCAGTTGATCCCTTTGCTATTGCTGTATACCCTAGCATTAAGGAGTTTGAGAAAGGCCATGGCTGAGAGGAGTGGTAAGACACTTCAGCTATCTCCACGCCTGTTTCTTCAGCAACTTCACGTACGACAGCCTGTTCTGCACTTTCTCCAGCCTCGACGAATCCAGCAATAGTGGAATACCGGAATTTTGGCCATTCTGATTTTCGACCAAAGAGTGCTTGATCTTGATGCTCAACGAGCACAATTATTGCTGGATCGATTTTTGGATAGTGTTCATGTTGGCAAGCAGGTTTCGAACAAACCAATACATTTCCACCTTGGGAATCAGAAGTGGGCGACCCACATAAACCACAGTTTTTATGATCATTTCGCCAGCTCAACAGTGTTATAGCACAGCCTAAAATTGCCGAATCTTGAGCATTTAGGAGATTTACAGAATGAAGCAGGTCAATAAATTCATTGCAATCCTCTGAATTTGGTTCAACCTCGGTCGCAAAGTAGTGTGTTTTACCAATGCATCCTATATAAACTGGCGCGGTAATGCATCTAAATCTAGAAATCTCATGCTTAGTAAATTCAGATTTTTTTGCTCTCCCCTGAGTTTTTGAAAGGAGCACCTTTTTGTTCCAAATTGGAAGAAATTTAGTATCCCGGCTATTAATAAGAGCTTGTAAAGTGCTGTCACTACCTAAGACGCGAGCAGACCTGTCAATCGTGGCGCTAGAAAAAAAATTTTGGTAACTATACTGAAGATGATTCATCAAAAGATCGTAAAGGCCTTTTAGCCTAATATTATTGTCAATTTTGGAAAGGTGCTAGCATACTATGTTGTGGTCGAATCCACAGTCTGATTTTATAAAAATTAGGAATTAATCAACTATTTATACATTAACTGTACTTATTTTCATGCTGAAACCAAATGTTAATAAAGCTTAAGGGGGCTTTCCATGCTTAAGGAAGTTCGTTCTTTGCTGATAAAATCAATTACTTCTATCGAGGAAGTAGATAAAGCTATTAAACAAAATAACGTAGCTTTCCAGGTCGATCACATTCGGCATCAAAACCATGGAGATATCGCTAGCAATGTGGCAATGTTGTTGTCAAAATCTTTGAGGGCAGACCCTCGCCAAATAGCAAAAAAAATCGTAAATAATCTTCCCTTTTCTGAACTCGTTGAACGGGTAGAAATAGCGGGACCCGGATTTATCAATTTTTTCCTCACTAATGAAGCATGGTCTAAGGTTATACGAAATATTCAAATAAATGGTGCGGCTTACGGGTGTAGTGATGAAGGAAAGGATCAGCATGTGTTGATTGAATACGTATCCTCTAATCCTACTGGCCCGTTGCATGTAGGTCATGGCCGTGGTGCGGCCTATGGTGATTCGCTTGCTAGGATATTACGGGCCGCAGGCTATACAACAGAGTGTGAGTACTATATAAACGATGCTGGCCGACAAATAGACATTCTGGCGTTGAGTGTATGGTTACGCTATTTAGGTTTGTTAGGAGAGTCTTTTGCATTTCCAGATGGTGCATATCAGGGTGATTACATAGTTGATCTAGCCCACATTTTATTGGAGGAGGACGGCCATTCGCACTATGGAAATGTAGCGTGGCTTATGCAATCCTTACCAAGCGCTCCGGATTCAAAAATTGATTTGATGGTTTCTCGTATGAAGGAGCAAGTGGATAGTGAAGGATTTTCCAGAATTCAGGCGCTCGCAGTCGATAAGATAGTATCTAGTATTAATAAAGATCTTCGTCAATTTAATGTTGAATTTGAAACCTGGTATTCGGAAAGTAGTCTAATTAAATCTGGCGCTTTGGATGAAGCACTAGATAAGCTTAAAACAAGTGGGTATCTATATCAAAAGAATAGCGCATGGTGGTTCCGAAGTAGTGATTTAGGAGACGAGAAAGATAGAGTTGTGATTCGAACAAACGGAAGCCATACGTATTTTGCTGCAGATATAGCCTATCATATAGATAAATACGATCGAGGTTACGATTGGCTAATAAATGTTTGGGGCTCAGATCATCATGGGTATATATCTCGCATCAAAGCATCTATAGGAGCCCTTAACAGGAACCCTAATGACCTAGAAATATTGACCGTACAATTTGCAACTTTATATCGTGATGGTGAAAAAATTGCCATGTCGACCCGTAGCGGAGAATTTGTGACATTACGCGATTTGTATGAAGAGGTAGGGGTGGATGCTGCTAGATTTTTCTACGCCTCGCACAAACCTGAACAACATATGGACTTCGATCTTGATCTTGCGAAAACACAGTCGTCCGATAATCCCGTTTATTATGTCCAATATGCTCATGCACGCATTTGTAGTGTGTTCAAAAAAATGGAAAATCGAGCGATAACTTATGATCTGAGTAAAGCAAATTTAATCTTTTTGAGTGAGCCTCAAGAGCTTGATTTGTTGCGATCTCTATCACGTTACCCCGAGATAGTGAGTCAAGCATCGAGAAAATGTGAGCCTCACCAAATAGCCTACTTTTGTAGAGAATTAGCTAATGATTTTCATACATATTACAATGCATATCCTTTTCTCGAGTCGGAGGACAATTTACGATTAGCTCGACTGTCACTGATCGATTCAATTAGGCAAGTGCTCAAAAATTCACTAGACCTTTTAGGGGTTACTGCGCCAGATAAAATGTAAAATCTTATGCCCCAAGAGCCCCAGAATCAAAAATATGAGCGGAGACAGGAAAGCACGCGACTAACTTTTCGTTTTGGTTGGGCAACACTTTTCACGGGAATCTTGATAGGTGCGCTTGCTGTTGGTTTTTATAACGGAATTAGAAGTGGAGATCCACATCGCTTAGGTAGCGGTTTGAATCAATTATTCGAAAAGCCTGTAAATGCGAAAGAAAGCTCAATGAAACAACCATCATTGACTAACGAGGAACCAGCTAGAACCACCTTTGATTTTTTTACGGTTTTGCCAGAAATTGAACGGTTGATTCCAGAGGTTTCCGATAACCCCAATCTACTTTCGGAGGCGGATAAATCTGTTAATAGTGAGAAGGATGGGGATATTAAAGACGCTCAGAGTTATTATATGCTCCAGGTTGCCTCATATAATTCAGAATCTGAAGCTGTTCAAATGAAAAAAAAACTTACCGATGTTGGATTTCCTGCTAGTGTCCAACACATAAGCATTCAGAATCAAGGTGACTTTTTCCGTGTTCGAATTGGACCGTTCTTTTCTATGAATTCATTAGAAAAAGTAAATGATCGTTTATCTAGCATGAAAATCGATGCACTACGTCTCAAAGTATCACGCCCTTAAGTCATGAAATCTGACCAATGTTCAACTAGAAATGGTGGAAAGATTTTAGTAGACGCTTTGGTTTCGCACGGCGTTAGTCATTTATTTTGTGTTCCTGGAGAAAGTTATTTGCCGGTATTGGATGCATTGCTTGATCAGGATTCTATTCAGACTGTTGTGTGTCGTCAGGAAGGCGGCGCAGCAATGATGGCAGATGCATACGGAAAGCTAGCAGATAAACCCGGGGTTTGTTTTGTCACAAGGGGCCCCGGGGCAGCTAACGCGGCGTCAGGTTTACACGTCGCTCAACAGGATTCTACGCCACTGATTCTTTTTATTGGGCAAGTCGAACAGAGCATGGCAGGTAGAGAAGCTTTTCAAGAGATTGACTTTAAACTTATGTTTGGCTCTATCGCGAAGCTTGTCGAACAGATTGATGATCCAAAACGTATCCCCGAGATCGTTAGTCGTGCTTTTCATATCGCGGTTAATGGTCGGCCAGGCCCAGTTGTAATCACGTTACCAGAAGATATGCTTCTAGCGTCTGCTAAGGTGGAAGATGTAGAGGCTTACAGAAAGACTGAGTCTAGCATTGGAAATTACGAGATTAATTCATTGGATCTTTTGCTTTCTAATGCAAAGAGACCCTTAGTTATCTCAGGGGGTAGGTCATGGTCAAAAGGAGCGCGTAAAGCTTTTCATAAATTTGCGTCCAATTGGAATTTACCTATTACGGCCGCATTTCGTTACCAAGATTGTTTTGATAATAGCAATAATCATTATGTGGGAGATATTGGAATTGGTATTAATCCTAACTTGAAATCTGCGATCCTAAACGCAGATTTGTTGATAGTGTTTTGTGTGAGACTTGGCGAAATCACAACCTCAGGGTATACATTAATTAGTGTTCCCAAGCCGAAACAGCTTCTTATACATGTTTATCCAGGTGTCGAAGAATTAGGGCGTGTTTATCGTCCCACATTAGCGATTAATGCGGGGCCAAATCGTTTATTCAAGGCTTTAGGTAAGATAGAGCCATCGTTCGAGCCTCCTTGGAACAAATGGCGCCAGGATTTGAGAGCATCCTATATTGATTGGTCTAAACCAAAACCCCAACCTGGTTCAGTTCAGTTAGGTAGCATAATTGAAGCCATATGTGATGAAGTTCCCCGTGATACCATAATTACAAACGGCGCCGGAAATTACACAGGTTGGCTTCATCGTTACTACAAATATCGAGATTCAGGAACCCAACTCGGGCCGACTTCAGGTTCGATGGGCTATGGATTGCCCGCAGCCATCGCCGCTAAACTTTTAAACCCTAGTCGGACAGTTGTTGCTTTTGCGGGTGATGGATGCTTCCTAATGACTAGTCAAGAGTTGGCTACAGCGGTGCAATATGACTTGGCTATTGTAATAGTTGTTGTAAATAATGGGATGTATGGGACGATCCGCATGCATCAGGAAAGATTATATCCTGGTAGAGTCAGTGGGACTGATCTGCTTAATCCAGATTTTTTCACATATGCCAGGGCTTTCGGCGCGCACGCTGAAAAGGTTTACCAAACAAAGGATTTTCTACCCGCATTTAAAAGGGCAATCTCGCAAAATAGACCAAGTTTGATAGAAATTATTGCCGATCCGGAAGTAATTAGTCCTCATGGTACTGTTAAAGATCTCCAAACTCCGAACGGAATCGCTAACTAAATCATGAAACAATTATTAGATCTTAACCGTTATCCGATTGAAAACCTGGATGCGTCTGAAGGGAAAGCGCTAGTGCGTCGAAGCGCAGAATGTTTAGTGCACACTGGCATGTTGACTCTACCGGGATTTGTTCTCGAAGAAACAGTACGAAAAATAAATAAAGATATAAAACCTGTTTTGGCTCGATCGGCTTTCACACACACCAGAAGTCACAATATCTATTTCGATGATTCTTTTGATGAAATATCACCAGATCACCCGGCGCTACGTCGAGGTGTAACGATGAACCATACGATTAGTGGAGATCAAATCCCTGATAACCTAATATGCAAAATTTACCAATGGCCATCTTTAATTAAATTTTTGAGTATGATTCTAAAAAAGAAGGTTCTTTATATTATGGATGACCCTATTGCAGCACTTAATATACTTGAATACAGGCCTGGCGAACCTGCTCTGAATTGGCATTTTGATCGTTCAGAATTCACTATAACTATCCTTTTGTCGTCGGCTACCTCTGGCGGCGAATTTGAGTATCGTAGCTCTCTACGAACAAAAAGGAATCCTAACTACGATGGTATTGCTGCACTATTAACTAATCGTGATTCCCAGGTCCAAACCCTATCGCTTGAGCCGGGAACTTTATGTGTTTTTAGGGGCGTGGAAACAGCACATCGAGTTACTCCGGTTAACGGTCAAGTCAGCCGAATTGTTGCTGTTTTCTCGTATTATGAGCGTCCCGATGTGCGTTTTGGTTCAACAGAGCTACTGGGATTTTATGGCAGGACTGAGTAACGCTGACGAAGCATATTTTTTTGTATTTTACCCATAATGTTTTTTGGAAGAGATTCCAATCGAATGATGCGCCGTGGCACTTTGTAGCTAGCCAATTGATTTTTTAATGCATCTATAATTTCATTTTCATCGCATTTAAAGGATGCTTCAGTTACGATGCAAGCTACTACTGATTCTCCTAGATCAGGATGGATTACTCCGATCACGGCTGATTCAATTATGCCAGGTAGAATATTTAGGGAGTCCTCTATTTCATTTGGGTAAACATTTAGCCCGCCGCTGATGATCAGATCACGATTACGACCTACTATTTTTATGCGACCACTTGCGCTAACGGTAGCCATATCGCCTGAAATAAAAAAGCCGTCAGATCGAAACTCTGTGGCTGTTAATTCTGGCCGTCTCCAATATCCTGAAAAAACATTTGGCCCTTTGACTTCTAGCACCCCAATCTTTCCAGATGATAATTTCGTTCCATCTTCTGATGTTACGCGAACCTCAATATCGGGTAACGTAAAACCGACTGTGCCCGGCAAACGTTCTCCATTCAAAGGGTTTGATGTAATCATTCCAGCTTCGCTCATTCCATATCGTTCAATAATTTCATGTTTTGTTTTTGCCTTAAAATCAATCCACGTTTGAGGTAATAATGCTGCTGATCCAGATATGAAAAGTCGCATGTTCTTGCACAATGATGCATCGAGGGATGGATGTTTAAGGAGCCTCGTGTAAAAGGTAGGCACTCCCATCATTACGGTCGCTCTTTGAAGTTGATCGATCACAAGATCGATATCAAATTTTTCGAGGTATATGATTTTAGAGGCATTAAGCATGGCACAATGTATCGCTACGAACAGTCCATGAACGTGAAATACTGGCAGTGCATGAAGTAATACATCTCCGGGCTGGAATCCCCAAACATGATGAAGGGTTTTGCCATTACTTGATAGATTACCATGGGTTAAAACTACTCCCTTAGGTTTTCCGGTAGTCCCAGAAGTATAAAGAATAGCTGCAGGTTGGGTTTTTTTAGTTGCGTTTATGAGGTTAAATGGCTTACAAACATTCGCTAAATCTATAAATGATCCTTCATTAGATGTATTGATTGTTGCTACTTTGGCGCCCATTTGTTTTGCTGCGGCTATTTTAGCTTTATCTTTTTTGTTTCTTAAAATAACTACGGTGGGCGTAGAGTTTTCCAAAAAGTATTTAAACTCACGATCAGTGTAGGTTGGGTTTAGTGGTACGAAAATAGCTTCTAAGCGAAGAGCCGCTAGGTATATCAATATAGCTTCAGGAGACTTATCGATAGAGACTAAGAGCCGATGACCTCGATCAATACCTAAATTTAGCATTGCAGCTGCAAATATCGCAGTCAGTCGATCGACATCATCGTACATAATCGAGCGATCATTTGGGGTCTCGATGAACTTGGCACCACGATTTTTAGGAAATCGATAGCGCAGAATATTGTAAAGGTTTTCGCTCAAAGATAGCTGTCTTATTGATTAATGTTTCAATATAAAGTTCTTGATTTATAGAGAATTTTAGCAATAAACCAAGGGTGATATTAAAGAAAAGCTAATTGATGAAATATATGCGAAAATTTACATGTTAGTCTCAAGGAAATTAGCTCAGATCGTTATAACAATGGGTCTTAAAAAAATGAATTTTGTAGAGAGAAGAGCCCTCGTTGAGCGGTACGAAGAAAAAGTTTATCCTGATCTCTTGATCGTAGCCAAAAGGCGACTAATTTGGAAATTATGGTGTGCATAAATTCGCTAGATCAACACTAACGGAGAAATAAATGTCTGAATTTAGTAAATTGAAATGTGAAGCCTGCCGAGCAGGCGCTCCTTTGGTGACTGCTGAAGAGTTGAATCAGTTTTTGAGTGTACATAGCAGTTGGACATTAACCGATTTTGAGGGCGTATCTATAATCCAGAAAACATTTAAATTTGGCAATTTCGTGGATGCCCTTGCTTTTACCAACACTGTGGGTGATATGGCGGAGAAAGAGGGTCACCATCCGGCTTTATTAACGGAATGGGGTAAAGTTACAGTAAAGTGGTGGACCCACAAAATTTCTGGATTGCATCTCAATGACCTAATCATGGGTGCGCGCACCGATGAATTATATGAGTCTAAATGATATCAAGTCAAAGATTTATTATGTTTAGAATATGTTCGAATGATTTATGGTAAGGCCATCATTGGATGGATAGAACTGAACGTTTTTACACTATAGATCGACTCTTACGAAGTCATCGTGGCACTTCTTTAAAGAAAATGATGGATGAACTAGAAGTGTCCAGAGCAACAATTCGCCGAGATTTAGAATATATGCGAGATCGTATGGCGGCCCCGATCATATGGGATCGTGCTCAAAGAGGTTATCGATACGAAAGTATGGATGGCGAAGATGAACGTTATGTATTACCAGGCCTTTGGTTTAACGCATCTGAGATATATGCGCTATTGACTATGAATCATTTGTTGAGCCGATTGAAGCCTGGCCTTTTAGAATCTCATATAGAACCCTTAAAAGATCGAGTCCGCCGGTTACTAGGCAGTGGAGATCATTCGGCAAAAGAGGTTGAAAGACGAATTCATATATTGCACATAGGAGCTCGACAAGTAGATTCAGCTACATTTGAAATTATCACTAGTGCAGTTTTACGTCGCCGAAGGTTACTGATCCGCCACCTAAATAGACGAACGGGCACACATATGGAGCGGATAGTTTCCCCCCAAAGACTCGTTTATTATAGAGATAACTGGTATATGGATAGTTGGTGTCACAGCCGTAATGCCTTGAGAAGTTTTTCAGTTGATGCAATAGAGCATATCGTCCTTTTGGAGAATGAATCAGCGAAGGAAATGAGTGATGAACAGCTTGAAAAATTGCTAGCTACTGGATATGGTATTTTTGGTGGTGAAAATACTAATGAAGCGGTGATCCGATTTGCACCACGAGCCGCTCGATGGGTATCACGAGAAAGATGGCACTCTCAGCAACGGAGTTCATATGAAAAGGATGGCAGTTATTTGTTGACCGTGCCTTATTCTAATGAAACAGAGTTGATTATGGATATTTTGAGACACGGGGCGGATGCAGAAGTTGTATCTCCGATGAACTTGAGACGGAGCGTTATAGCCCGCCTGCAAGAAGCAAACAAACTTTATTCTTAGGATCAGGTATAGGTGTTTTTAGCAACAACTAGAAAATATTTGAAGTTCTTTGTACCAAATGAAGTTGGCCTTCGATGATATTTATTGATTTAATCTAGTGGGTCATCTGGAGAGACACTTAGTGATAGAGAATCTATCATTATTTCATCCAACCAAGTTCAATTTATGATTTGTGCTTCGCCATGTTGCATTTACGCATTGGTAATCAGTTAGAACAATTATCAGATCGCCTAATAGTTGATTTAGGCAGACCGGTTAATAGTATTTTTGATCCAGAGCCTGTTATAGTGCCGGGAATGGCTGTTGCCCGCTGGCTTTCACTTCGGATGGCACAGCAAACGGGTATATCTGCCAACATTTTCTGGCAATTACCGGCAGATCTGCTGTGGTTCTTATTTCAGAAAATTCTCAAAAATGTGCCAAAAACAAATGCATTTACTTCAGATGCTCTAGCTTGGCGGATATATGACGCATTTTCCGACATTCAATTTCTTAAGAGGCATGAATCACTTCGGAATTATCTGGAAGGTGGGGATCCCATAAAAAAATGGCAATTATCAGAGAAAATTGGCAGCCTTTTTGAGCAATATCTCATCTATCGCCCTGATTGGATATTTGAATGGGAGCGGAGATCAACTAATCATTGGCAGGCAGAGCTTTGGGCTTATTTGATTGATAACGGCGTAACTAAGCATTGGTTGATCTTACAAAAAAAGATGTTACACCTTTTGGATATGGATGAATTTATATCGGCTAGTTTGCCTGATCGTATAAATATTTTTGCAGTTCCCACGCTATCGACAGTTTACCTAAATTTGCTTCAGGTTTTGTCTAGACACATTGATGTGGTGATTTATCACAATAATTTCACGAAAATTCACTGGGTCTGGACAAAAGCGATTTTTGATGCCGACGATCATGAGAATCGATTGGTTTCAAATAATGAATTTTTTCCCGATGAACAGGAAACGAATCCGCTTCTTTTTGCAATGGGTCGACAAGGTAGCGAACAAATGAATTTTTTAATTGAGCTCGATAGCGTCACGAAAGAAGAGTTTATTATGCCCAGTGCAACAGGTTTGCTAGGCCGCATTCAAAGGGATGTCTTTATTTCAAGAAAACCAATTAAAGAGCCTAGATTTGAAGTAGATACAGATGATAGGTCTTTGCAAATCCATGTATGTCATGGAGTTATGCGAGAGGTAGAGATTTTGCACGACCAAATACTTGATGTATTACAAGGAAATAAAGAGTTGTCTCCATCCAATATTTTAGTTTTGGCTCCGGATATTGAAGCATACGCGCCTTATATTGGTTCGGTTTTTGGATCAGCTTTTGGGGATCGTCGTCTACCTTGGTATCTGAAAAATTTGTCGGCAGTTCACGGAAGCGCATTAATCGATACGTTTTTTTTGTTGCTCGATTTGCCTCTCCATAGATTCGAGGCCGATAAGATAGGCGAAATTCTTGAAGGAAATTCGTTAAGAAGTCGTTTCAAAATCTCTGATACTGACAAAGAAAAGATTCTTTCATGGATTAGAGATATTGGTATTTATTGGGAGTTTGATCAGCACGATATGGATGGACTTAATTCCTCAATGCTACATAAGTATACATGGCAGGCAGGCATTGATCGATTATTGTTGAGTTATGCTTATGGCAAGGATATTACATCATTACCTGGATTTTCGTCGGCTATAGAATTTGATCAAGAAGAGGCAACTCTTATTGGTCGCTTGAAAACAATTCTTGAGAAACTACTTTGCTTACGTCTGGATCTAAAAAATCCCCGCCGGCTAAATCATTGGATCGATCTTTCTAACAAAATTCTTGAGGATTTTTTCGAATTTGATAGCGAAATTGACGATCTCATTTTACTGCGCAAATCTCTCGAAGATCTTTTAAATATTTCGACGTCAGGTAATTCTCACACTGAACTGTCATTGGCAGTTTTTCGAGAGGCCCTTAGAAAAAAGATAAAACAACAGCCCGCAGCTCAACAAATCACCGGAGCTGTAATGTTTTCATCCTTATCACAAGGAAATATAGTACCGGCTCAAGTGATATATATCCTCGGTCTTAATCAACATTCCTTTCCTCGTACAGAAAGTAGGTATATTTTTGATCATATAAAGATGCATCCACGGATCGGAGACAGGCGACTGCGAGATGAGGATAGCCATGCTTTTTTAGAAGCAATTTTGTCCGCTCGCCATAGGCTCTATCTAAGTTATATCGGTAGAGATATTAATGATGAAACTGAATATTTGCCTTCCGCATTGTTATCCGCATTAATTGACTATATTGATGAAAACTGCAAAGAAACTAATGAGGTTTTAGTTAGCACGACTATAACTACAAATCATCCATTGCATCCTTTCAGCGTTGATTATTTCAATGAACGTTTTGAAAATCTTTTCAGTTATTCTAATGATTTAGTACCTCCCACAAAGATAGATCCGGTACCAATTCGACCGCTACTTAAACAAGCTTTGCCTCCGATTTCCGATGGATATATATCACTAGAAAGACTAAATCGATTTTTTTTTAATCCATCAAGGATGCTAATCAAAGATCGTATAGGAGTTCATTTGGAGAGACCTAAGGGTTTTGAATCAAGTTTTGAACCGATAGTTGTCGAGAGATCTACGCGCCGTAGTGTGGCCGAGTTTGTTGTTCATGCAAGGCTCAATGGTGAGAGCTATGAGTCCGTTTTTAATAGATTGCAGATCAATGGGAAAATGCCAGTGGGGATTTCCGCAGAGCTACTTTTAGATGATGTTTGGTTAGAGACGACATCGCTTGTATCAGAATTAAGCTCACTGGGAACAGATCTTTTTACGAAAAATAAAAAAATAGAGATCAATATTGGTGGTATGCAGTTAAACGACATCATTCCTAATTTTGGTGATGATGAACTGATTAGGTACACCATCACAGATGCAACGGAAGCTTTCTTTCCTATTAGATTATTAGAGTTTTGGATTTTGCATTTAGTAGTAAATTCAATTACGGAGGGACTATCTATTACAACACGAATTTTTACACCAAAAAAAATTTTCAGATTTCCCCCAACTATGGATTCATTTGAATTATTAAAAGACTATGTTCTTCTGTATAGAGAAGGAATGCACAGAATTTTAAGATTTTTCCCACGTACATCTTGGGCATATGCGAAATCGCATACTGATCCCTTATCTTCGGCTAAAGCGGTGTGGCATGGATCACAAAAATATCCTGGCGAACAAAAAGATATTTATTTTGCTCTTGCTTTCCGAGATAACCTAGATTCTGCTCTTAATGAAGAATTCGAATTGGTAGCAAAGAGAATATTTGAGCCTCTAATAGAGCATCTTGTAAAGGAAGAAAAATATTGACCTCAAATTCTTTAGATATTTTGACCGTACCACTTGAGGGGATGATCTTAATTGAAGCATCAGCTGGAACTGGGAAGACCTACGCTATCACTTCACTTTACATTCGACTGCTATTAGAACGCAATCTATCTGTCAAAAATATTCTAGTAGTAACCTACACTCGGGCTGCTACCCATGATTTAAGGAAACGAATTCGCCAAAAAGTTCAAAGCACTCTTCGAGCGTTAGAGGATAAATCTAACATGACAGACAGTTGGCTGAGTGAATTTTTACGTGATCCTCTTGCTGTTGATCAGGCGCATAGAAATTTACGAAGAGCGTTATTGGAATTTGATCAAGCTGCAATTTTTACGATGCATGGTTTTTGTCAGCAAGTTTTGTCGGAAACTTCTTTTGAAACTGGCCAAACGTTTTTTAGTGAACTTATACCGGATGAAACTGAGTTACTCGAAGAAGTGGTTAACGATTTTTGGAGAAAAGAAATCTATTCAGCATCCAGACTTTGGGTTAGTTGGTTGCAATATAAAAAAATTTTAAGACCGCGCGATTTACAACAAATTGTACGAAACATTCTAGGCAAACCCTATCTTAACTTTGTGATCCAAGATAACAAAAAAAATGAACAATATTGTGATCAAGTTAAGAACTACAGTGTAGAACAGCTCGAAGAGAATGTGAATCTGATTTTCAGAAAACTTGCTTCGATCTGGAAAGATTCAAAAGACCTGATAGCAGAGGTGCTTATATCGGATAGAAAATTAAATCGAGTGAGATATCCGAAAAGCAGTATTCCTAAGTGGATAGATGACATGGATCTTTTATTAGAGAGTAGAAAAATCAACTACAATTTTTGGAAAAAACTCGTTTTTTTCAAAAAGTTTTGTTCATCGTTTCAGGCGAGTGGCCAGGCTACGACGGGAGGAGGTAGCCCACCGAAACATATATTTTTTGATGTATGTGATGAGCTAAACGAATCTCTAGCACAGCTAGAGTCTGGTTATCAGGAAAAATTTATAATTTGGAAAGGTAATCTACTTAAATTTGTAAATCAGAAAATTAGGGAGCGAAAATCTAGACTTCAAGTTAAATCGTATGATGATTTGTTGCTCGACTTACAGTATGCCCTTCAGAGTCAAACTGGAGCTCAATTAATAGAAAAATTTCAGCGCGAATATGTAGCTATTTTGATTGATGAGTTTCAAGATACTGATCCGGTCCAGTTAAACATATTTCGTTCGATGCATCATGAATCTAGGAACCCCTTTTTTATGGTTGGTGATCCTAAGCAAGCAATATATTCTTTTCGAGGGGCTGATATTTTTTCCTATTTAACAGCCCACGAGATTGTGGACGCCAAATACACTCTTATGAAAAATTATAGATCTGTCACTGGTTTAGTGAATGCTGTGAATTTGCTTTTTACCAAGATTGACAAGGTAGATTCATTCTTTTTTAAAGAAATTGAGTTTTCGGAAGTGTCTTCGTTGGGGACAATTCCAGAATATAGCATTAATGCGAAGATTAGCCCGCCGATGGTAATTTGGCCAATTAGAGGAAAAGAGCAGAAAAAAGATTTGTCTAAAGAGCAAGCCAGAGATGATTGTGCGAAAGCTGTAGGTGCAGAAGTGGTAAGAATATTAAATGGTAACGCAACTCTAGGTGACAGATTAGTGGGACCCGATGATATCGCAATATTAGTTCGAACTCATTATGAAGGTGAATTGGTTGAAAACACGTTAGAAAGGATTGGAATACCATGTATGCGAAATCTGCAAAAAAGTGTTTATCAGACTGATGAGGTGACAGAATTACAAAGTGTCCTTATGGCTATAGAAAAGCCTAGAAATCTGAGTTTAATCAAGACCGCATTGTTAACAAGTTTTTATGATTACGATGTGCAGGATATATCTAATTGGTCTGAAATGAACCAGTTTTCACATGCAATTACAGATGAGTTCCAGCGTTATCGGGACAGTTGGAGCAAAAATGGTTTAATGCGAATGTTCCGCGAATTTGCTTCTGCAAACAATATCTTTCAGCGGTTGCTGTCTCTAAAAAATGGTGATCGAAAATTGACCAACATATTTCATCTTGTCGAATTGATTGAGGCGCGTTTTGGTACAAAACATGATCTTCACTTGGTGATCATATGGCTATCAAAAAAATTAAAAGATTCAACAACGGAAGACAAAGAAGCTCTCATTCGTTTAGAGAGTGACTGTGAACGCGTAAAGATAATGACACTCCATACCAGTAAAGGTTTGCAATTTCCAATAGTTTTTCTTCCATTTTCGTGGGAAGGAGAATTTCAGCATTCCCACATCGATACTGTCTTATTTCATGATGCTCAAAAATCGAATGCGTTGACGGTGGATTTTGGGTCGCAGAGCAAGAATTTCGAAAAAAATAGGTTACGCGCTAGTGAAGAACAATTAGCTGAGAATTTAAGATTGTTATATGTAGGGCTTACGCGAGCTGAAAGTCGATGTTATTTCACTTGGGGCCCAGTCAAAGGTGCAGATACCTCTGCTCTAGCATGGCTTTTTCATCGCCCTCAGGGAATGCCGATCGACGGAGGCAGAATCAATCACCTCAAAGAGCAGTTTCCAAAGTTGATTGAGGAAGATTATTTAGAAAATTTAAATAGTTTTGCGCAACAAGCGCCAAAATCCATCATGGTGGAAAAAATGCCAATTTTAACTGATGACTTAGTTTACGATAAGTATCCGATTCCAGAATTAGCTGCGCGCAAAATTGATAGGCAAATTAAACAAGCTTGGTCACTTGCTAGCTTCAGCAGCTTAACAGCTGGTCGGAACATAAACGTTCCAGATTATGACGCAACAGGTACATTGTTTCCGGCATCAGATAAGAACAGTAGAAAAGATATTTTTTCATTTCCAAAGGGCATGCGATCTGGAATTTGCATCCATAAAATATTCGAAGAAATAGATTTTTCAGAAAGAAACGCAGAAATCAGAAAGGCTACAGTTGAAGCAGCGTTACGGCTTTACGGATTTAAATCAAGTTGGTTAGAAGTGATAAACAACATGCTCCTAAGAGTTTTGGATACGCCTCTTGATTTATCCGGCTCGATGTTTTTGAAAAGTATAGATAACTCACGTCGCATTGATGAAATGGCTTTCTTTTATCCTATAACAGAATTTCGATCGATAGCTATTCTTTCGATTTTGAAGAAACACCGATTTTTCGAAAATAGGAAATCAACAGACTTGATGAAAGAAATCAGCTTTGATGCTATCCCGGGTTTTATGAACGGTTATATCGATCTCATATTTGAAAGCAAAGGAAAATTCTGGATTGTCGACTATAAATCAAATCATTTAGGTGACGGATTGAATAGTTATCGGCTAGAAAAATTAAGTTCGGTAATGATTGAAGAGCAATATTTTTTGCAGTATCTAATTTATGTATTAGCTCTGCATCGATTTTTATCTCAGAAATTAAGTGGTTACCAATACGACAAACATTTTGGCGGTGTGTATTATCTTTTTGTAAGAGGTATTGATCCAAATTATCCTGGAAACGGAGTATTTTTTGATCGCCCATCACATACCCTGATTGAGGATTTGAATAACCTTATAGGCGGCAAATAATTTTCATGATGAAGCAAATAGATATGGCATGGAATCAAGGCTTACTTAGTGATATCGCTTTTCATTTTGGTGCGCTAATGTCGCGACTAGAGCCTAATGCTACTCAAGAATTAGTTCTCGCAGCTACCTTGGTTACAGAGAATTCTGTCCTAGGAAAGACATGTCTTGATTTAAACCAGGTCGCAGATACTTTAATTTTTGGGGAGATTAAGAATGTCTCGTTTATGGCCCCTAGTATAAATGATTGGCTTGTAGCGTTACAGCAGTCGAGCTTGGTTGGACCTTATGAGATGGAGCGACCCTTGGTATTGGAAGACGATAACCGTCTGTATTTGTATCGTTATAGAGATTTAGAAAAAAGGTTGGCTGCTAGTATCAAAAACAGATGTGAAATGGAAGATTTTCTAATCGACATCAATCAAATAAACCATGTCCTATCACAAATATTTCCACATAACGATGATGATCCAGAGCAGAGGGAGGCCGCGATTCAGGCGATCCGTAAACCCTTAACTATTATTACTGGTCGCCCAGGTACCGGCAAGACTTCTACGGCGGTATATATTTTGGCGCTGTTGAAAGCTTTAGATTTGGTAGAGCCAGGTCGGATAGCACTTTCTGCTCCAACTGGGAAGGCTGCGATGCGATTACGAGAATCAGTGCGTGGAGTTTCTAGTAATATTTTGGGTGAGGGTGATTGGATGTCGATAGAGGCTATGACTTTACATCGGTTGCTCGGACATCAGCGTAATAGCGCTCGCTCCTTTTATGGTAGCCATAGACAAGTTCCCTATGATGTTGTAGTGATTGATGAGGCTTCAATGGGTAGCCTGTCCTTGATAACCCATTTGTTTGAATCTCTTATGCCAACGTGTCGTTTAATTCTTTTGGGGGATCATAACCAGTTATCTTCTGTAGGTGCTGGAACTGTATTTAAAGATATATGTGATACTGCTCGGTTTAAACCGCTATCAGATTCCCTAATTGAATTAGAGAAAAGTTGGAGATTTTCAAAAGCGAGCCATATCGGGCGTTTTGCTACTGCAGTAACTAACTCTGATGCGAAAACTGTTCTTCAAATACTTGCTGATCATACACAATCCGAGGTCACCTTTAGGGAATACAAATCAGCTGAAGAGCTAGAAAAATTAATTGAACAACGATGCTTGAATAGTTTTTCTGATCGTATAGATATGGCTATCCGCTGTGCCTCACCTCCTGAAATGTTTGAAGCGTTTTCTGAAATTCAATTATTGGGTGTTCAAAGAAGAGGAATTGGTGGGGTCGATTCGCTGAACCAAATTGTAACGAAACAGCTGTTTTTAAGGGGCTTAATACCTAAAGATAAATCGTTTTATCCGGGCCAACCCATCTTGATTACGCAGAATAATTATGACCTAGGACTATTTAATGGTGATATCGGAGTTGTGTTAAAGGATGCGAATAGCGGTTTTCTGAAAACGATTTTTCCTAGAACCGATACTAGTTGGTTTCCTATTAAAAACGAATTACTTCCCCCTTATGAACAAATGTATGCTATGACAGTGCATAAGTCTCAAGGTTCGGAATTTGCACGAGTCATAATTGTATTGCCACTTGCCTCATCTCCTGTACTTTCTCGCGAGCTTCTCTACACCGCTATCACTCGAGCAACAAGGCATGTTGAAATTTGGGGCAGCAAGCCTCACCTATGCTCTGTAACCGATCTTGATAGTATCGATCAATCGCATTATCAGAATCATCTTTTTAATTAATTTTTACTATTAGATACCCTATTTTTTTAAGTCTTAGGTGAGGGTGGGGGTCAGCGAACAGAGCATTAGCTTCAAAAAATTTTTTTGGTTTTGCCTTTCAACACAAAACCTAGACAAGGCACTTTTCTCATAATACTGGTTTTGTTGCTTCAATCGTGGTTTCCTCCCGTTACTAAAGGCATATTGGGAAATCTTTTCTGTAGGCGTTTTAGCGGTTGAGAAAACTTGCTCAGTCAGCGACAAAAAAAGTAAGTAATTCGATTAGATCTAGATTACAGATTTCTAATGGACCAACAATGTTGTCGGTTTCTAAGGCAATTTTCGAGTTGATACCGAATTTGTTTTCGTAACTAGTGATAGAAAAATACCCACGCTAACGATGACAGTTATTCCCGCCCATGCCCACGCATCAGGTAGATCACCAAAAAACCAGTACCCTAGAATCGCTTGCATGATTATCTCTGTATAGAGATAGGGTGCTAAAAGTGAGGCTTCCGCAAATTCAAATGAACGAATCAGGAGCAGATGCCCCATTGCTCCTGTCAATGCCATGGTCACCATTAGAACAAAGTCAGTATATGTTGGTGTTATCCAAAAAAAGGGTACAAGCAAGGTCATGACCACAAAGCCTCCTACAGACTGATATGATAGTGTAACCAACGGCAGGGCTTGACCTGCTAAGAAGCGAGTCGAAAGAATGTAAAGAGCGAAAAAAGCAGCCGCTGCAAGAGCTAGCAGAGAAGCCCAGTGAAATCCATCTAAACCGGGACGTACAATCATTATGACGCCAATTAAGCCTACACCAGATGCTAACCATCGATTGTTCGGGATTTTTTCTTTTAGAAATAGAGCGGACAGACCTACCAAAATAACCGCATCAAAGAATATGATCGCTATCGCGTTTGCTAAGGGGATGAACTTTATTGACCCCCAAAAACAGGCAGTGCACGCCAAAAGAAGCAACCCTCGCGTTGTTTGTAATACTGGTTTTTCCGTGATGAAAGCCTTCGATCCATGTCGCCATAGAGCAAAAGGTGCGATAACCGCGAAGTGGAAAAAAAACCTTGCCCAAACAAGTTGCATTATCGAGTATTGGTCGCTCAGTGATTTAGCAATTGCATCCATAAAAGGAACAATTAACATTGCTAAAATAAGCAAGACAATACCTACCATTTGTTTTTTTTGTGTCGAAGAGAGGTCCATGGGTGTATGATTTCCCATCATCACGTTCGGTTTACAGATGCTCTCTGGTAGTGAAGCTACTCAAGTTAGCTCTTAAACCATTCCAGAGAATAATGTTTGCAAGTTAAGTCACACAAATAGAGATTAGATCAAGCATTTAGACTTCGCGCAGATTAGGTACTTCATCACTAAGCTTATAACGTTTTTGCCATTTTTTATCTGCGCAATAGATCCTATAAACTAACTCCATGGTGTGTAAAGCTTCTTCCGCAGATCCATTTGTGATTTTCTTATTATTTACAATGGCTTCAGCAAATTCTTCTATCTCACGTTCCCAAGATGGATCACTGATATAACGCTTTGTGATCTCCATAGGGCTGCCGGAATCTTGCTCTGATCGGTGGATAATTGTAATAGTTTCAGCGCCATAACTGCGTGTTCCTGTTAATAATCCAGCTAGAACGATGGCACCTTTTTCGAGAGTAATTTCGAGATTGAAACGGTGCTGCCATTGAGTTGCAGAGGAGTGTAGCATCGCGACAATACCATCTTCTGTTCGCATAATGGCGTACGCGTTGTCTTCGACGTCATGATTCCAGTAGTTGTTCGACACAAAACTGGATACTTCAGTAAACTCACCTGCAAAAAGCCTCATGAGGTCGACCATGTGAATACCTTGATCCAGAAGAATTCCGCCACCAGCTATTGACCGCTGAGTTCTCCATTCTGATGCGAAGTTAATTATGGCAGACTTACCATAAACACCTCTTAAATTTACTACTTTTCCAAGATTACCGCTTTGAACGATTTGAAAAGCTTCGACTACTGAATCGTGATAACGGTGGTTAAAGCCATATTTTAATTGTAAGTCTGGGTGTTTTTTTTTGCATTGAATTACTTGTGCGATATCATTCAAATTTTGGCCGGGTGGTTTTTCGCAAAAGACATGAAGTCCACGATCTAAGCCCGCAATCGTAGCAGCCGATGCGACATCATTGCTGAGACATACAAATAGGACATCGAGTTCTTCTTTGAGTAGTTCTTCATAGTCCACAAAAGATTTAATTCCAGACTCCGCTAACGCAGATTCTTCAAACTTTCGGTCGGAGACAGCAATAGTTTTGAAAATCGAAGTTTTGTCGACATATTTTCTGCGTAATTGACCGACGACACCATATCCTGCAAAACCGACGCGAAGCTTTTTCATTATAGTGGTGCGATGCGATTGTGTTAATTTTCTTGGTTGAATCTACTGTGGACAGCTATTTATGCCCACTAATCACAGCATGTAAGGGTTTTGTCTTCTCAAAATTTTCTTTCTGTTCGGCGCTTGCTTCTTTTTGATTTTGTTGTTTCCATTCATTAAAAGGCATGCCGTATACCATCTCGCGCGCTGTGTCGTAGTCTAAGTCGATACTATTTTCATTAGCGCTAGCATGAAGCCATTTCGAAAGACAGGTTCTACAGAAACCTGCAAGATTCATTAAGTCTATATTTTGTACGTCATTGCGATGCTGCAGATGTTTTGCAAGGCTCCTAAAAGCCGCAGCTTCGATTTTTGTGCGCGCATCTATTTCCATGATATTTTCCTTTACTTAGTGTTGCCCATCTAACGGTCAAATGATTCTTTTTGAGAGGCTAGACTCAGAGGAACGAGAAACTTAAGTGGATCAGGTGTTATTTTTTCACGAGCATGTTCTAAGGTATGGCTACCTGCGTAACTTACAGAGGATCGAAGATGCCCACGAATTCTATGCAGAATATCAGTGACACTTCCTTTGTATGGAACTTGTATTTCTTGGCCTTCCGCTGGAGTGTCTAGTATTTCTTGTTCAGATTCATTTCCAGATGTTTCATACAGAGATTGTAGTACTGCCTCTGGCGAAGTCATGCCCCTGTAGATTTTCTTCTTAGTATGTGTCGCAGGATCAACTATTACTTTTCCAGGCGCCTCATCTGTGCCGGATAAAGCGCTGCCCAACATAACGGAATCAGCACCACAAGCTAAAGCTAAAAATATGTCTTTATCGACCTGAATACCACCGTCTGCAATTATCGTAATTTGACCACCGACTGCACACCAGACTTCCCGAATAGCCTGTAATTGTGGAACTCCAGCTGCTGTTTCCAATCGTGTACGACAACCTCTTCCAGGGCCGACACCAACTTTCACACCATCCACGCCGAGTTGCGCCATAAATTGGGCAGCTTCACCTGTGGCTACGTTTCCAGAAATTAGAGGTGTGTCAGGGAAGTACTTTTTAATCTGTTCCACACCCTGCTGAAGTACTTTTGAATGTCCGTGCGCAATATCCAAAAAAAAGCAGTCGACGCCAGAACTAAGCAATTCATCAGCCCTTTCTAGGTAGTCTCCGGTACATCCAATCGCTGCAGCTGCCAAGAGACGTCCTTTGGAATCTTTACTGGCATATGGTCTTTCGCGCAGAAAGCGCAGGTCTTTTCGGGTGATGAGACCTTGAATATTTCGTTTATCATTAATAAGCGGTAGACGCTCAATTCGTCCCTCAAACATGAGTCTATCAGCGTCATCAATACCAATGTCATATGGAGCGGTTTTGAGTTTCAGAAAAGGGGTCATAAAATCTTTCACTGACGAATTGTCGAATGCATCTTGCCATGGCATATCACGTCTTGTGAGGACACCAGCAAGTATGTTGCTCCCCGGCTCGGTCTCTACCAGGATTCCGTTTATGTTATGTTTTTTGCAAAAAGTCCGTGCCTCACCAATAGTAGCGCACAATGGCAAGCAAAGCGGGTTATCTATAATGGCACTATGACTACGTTTTACTTGCTTTACTATGTCAGCTTGTTTTTGAATTGATTGGCCTCGGTGAATTACCCCGAGACCTCCTTCGAGCGCCATTGTCTCCGCCATGCTGCCATTGGTGACACTGTCCATGTTTGAAGAGATTATAGGGAGTTCAAGGTTCACTCCAGCTACTAATGACGAGGTTAAAGAAATTTTAGACCTAGAGGTTGCGATTCCCTCTTGAGGCCGAAAAAGAAAATCATCAAATGTTTTTCCGATCCAGGCCGGATTCAAGGTGCATCGGTTCATTTTTTACCGTCGCTTTTGTACTGTCTATTTTCTTAGAAATTTATCGTTCTACGACGATAGTATCAAGATTTGCCTTTAACTAAGCGTATCATTAAGAAGTTATTTGAGTTCGATAAGTGTTTTTATCACAAATCTGTCTTGGTACCAACTCCATATATATAATCTAGCTAATTTTTTAGATACTATCTATAAGGATATATGAAGAACTGTAAGTCTTATTCGCCGAGATAATCCGATCCTACGTGCAATCTTGTATCAAAGTAAATAATCACAATGATGATTGCATATGGCCACCGTCCACAACGATTGTGGTACCGGTCATGTAAGAGGAAGCATCAGATGCCAGAAGTAATAGGCAGCCAGCAAGTTCCTCAGGTTGTCCTATTCGACGTTGAGGGATATTTTTAATAATGTTTTCACTTTGGTTTTCCGCAAAAAAATCTTCGTTCATTTCTGTCATAAAATAACCGGGAGCTATCGCATTCACTCGTATATTTTCTTTAGCCCATTCAAGAGCTAAGCTTTTAGTCAATTGAATGAGGCCCGCTTTGGATGCAGCATATGAGCTTACAGCTTTAGCTACTCGATAGCCCATGATTGAACTAATGTTGATGATCGTTCCCGGTTTGTTTTCTTTAATTAATCTTTGAGCTACTTGTTGAGCTACTAACCAAGCGCCCTTAAGATTGGTATCAATTACGCGGTCCCATTCAGATTCGTCGATTTCTGTAGCCAATAGAGTGTTTGCAACGCCTGCGTTGTTCACCAGAACATCTATCACCCCTAATTCATTTTCTAATTGGTCAAGGGCTGAGACAATTGTTTCTAGTTTAGTCACGTCCATCTCATGAAACGCAACTTCGAAGCCTAGACTTTTTAGTTCATCTGTAAATTGAGCCAGCCTATCCGTTCTTCGGGCGACGAGAGCAACTTTAGCGCCAGCTTCGACTAACGTTTTTGCAAAATGTCGACCAAGACCACTGGATGCACCTGTCACGAGCGCAGTGCGACCATTTAGGTTAAAAAGTGTTTTCATCTCGATTCTGTTCCCAATACATCAAAGAAACGACAGTTTAACCGAAACTAAACTGAAGGTTTGAATACAAGGAAGACTTTGATTATATTGCGCCTAAACTAAGATAAATTAGCCTGATTCTCGGTTCGAGACGTCAAGCTAGCCGATTTTAGGGTGGACTGATTCACCTTCGATAACTAGCAAGCCTAGAATAGACTAGATTTTTTTTGTTCTTTGGTAAGAGCAATCTCGCGACGTAGTCGATCAAGGTGTTCTTTTTTATAAACAGCACGTTTGGCCAATAACCATTATAAGTTAGCAATTTATTGCATATACGGAAGAGAAAGCTTAACACGGGCTAGATTCCTGTTCTTAAAGTGGTCTTTTTTGATTGCTCTACCTCTAATATTTCTAGATTATAAAAAATTGAATGTAATGTTCCGTAATAAAGAATTATTTCTCAAAATGACCAAAATAAAATTTCTAGAAGCAACTAAGTTAGTGAGAGAGTATAAAAGTAAAAATTTTGATTCTATTATTGATGATATTTTTGTCGCGCAAGGTGGTTTTGCTAAGCGTGCAGCGAGTCGTGATAACACTTGGCTGAAGCAAACAGGTCGGCGTTTTAAACCCTAGGGGATTTTATGTATGAATTTTTCTGATCGAGCGGAATTCAAAAAGGTTCCACTTTCTCGACGGTTTGGATTTAAGTGCAGATGGGCAGATTCTAATGAGTTCACCATGCCTAATACAGAGAATGTTGTTGCAGTAATGCTGCCTAAGCGAACTAGTGTTCAAATTTTTGGATCTAACATTGCTATAACGTAATTTCTGTCTGGCCGAAAGTGCTTGAAAACTAGAGTTCGTTCAATAACTCGTTGATAAATAAGTGATGAGGTGGAAAAATGGCCTGTGATACGGCTAAACTTAACGTAGACGTAATTAACTAAAGGTAAATCAAATAATATGAGCCTGCTAAGATCTTTCTTAATATCAAACGCACTCAAAGGACAAGGCAGATTGACAGATGCATATTTTTGGGCTGTTAGGGCGCACCGAAGAATTGTGAACGTTGCGCTATTAGCTTTTTCAATTTTTGGGATATCCGTGTGCGCGCTTGCAGATAGTGTTCCTGAGGCAGTTACTCAAGCGGTTGCTCAAATATTTTCTGATGTAGATCCTAGCAGTGTTAAGGCAAGTCCAATCCCGAATCTATTTGTGGTAGTGATTGGCACTAACGTGATTTATATCACTGATGATGGTCGCTACGCGATATCCGGCGATATGATTGAATTAGAATCTGGCAAGAATCTGGCAGAGGGAGTTCGAAGTAATATAAGAAAAAACATTGTGTCGGGTCTAGATAAATCTGGCTTAATAATTTATAGCCCAGCGCAAATTCGAACTACCATAACTGTCTTCACCGATATTACCTGTCCCTACTGTGTGCGTTTTCATCAAGAGATAGGTGACTTGCTCAAAGCTGGTATCAGAGTGCAGTATGCTGGTTTTCCAAGGGCAGGTATTCCATCTAAAGCTAATGACGCTTTGGTCTCAGTTTGGTGTTCGGATGATCCAGAGAAAGCTATGACTAATGCTAAAGCAGGTAATTATGTGGAAGAAAGAGTATGTGATACATCTATAGATAAACATTTAGAGATCGCGGAAAGAATTGGCATTCGTGGCACCCCAACGATAGTTTTGGAAAATGGAGAAATCATACCTGGTTTTGTGCCTGCAGAGGAGATTATTAGGGCGATTGATGTAGACTTGGATTAAGCGTTGCTAACCAATTTGTAGGTTCTGTGTGGGTTGAAATCAACGATTAAAATTATAGCGGTGTTAGATGTCTATATTACAGCAGGTCTAGGAGTCAGAGAATAAATAGCATGAATTTTGGAAATTTACTCCAAAGAGGTCTTATGCTTTGCGCGACCTTTTTTATTTCCTCGCTATCGGCTGATGATGTTTCGCATATGCCATTTTTTATGATACCAGATGCTCCGTATGCTTCAGATTTCAATTTACCTGATGAGACAGGCAAGATATGGAGCCTTTCAACATCAAAAGGAAAAGTAGTAGTAGTAAATTTTTGGGCCACCTGGTGTTTGCCATGTCGAAAAGAGTTGCCAAGTATGCGGATGTTGGCAGAAACACTCGATAGTGAAAATTTCCAGTTGTTAGCAATTAATGTTGGTGAAGATTTGTTAGATATTCAAAGTTTTATAGGGAAATTTGATCCACCATTAGATTTTCCGGTATTGTTGGATAAGAATATGAGAGTGGTTAGCGAGTGGGGGGTACGAGGTGTTCCGACAACTTACATCATCGATAAAAAAGGGCGATTGATAGAAATTGCAGAAGGTGAGGTCGATTTTGCCCAAAAAAAAATGGTGCAAAAACTCAACCGCTTCATTGTCGACGATTCTCAAGATTAAATTGTAGAAAATAATATATTCATGAGAACGCTAAGGTTTTTGGTGCCAATTTCAATTTTTTTGGTATTGATTGCTTTTTTGACTGTTGGTTTGAATCTTGATCCAAGAGAGGTGCCTTCCCCGTTAATCAATCGATCGGCGCCAGATTTTCAATTGCCAGATCTATTGAAAAGTGGTTCGGAATTTTCTAGCAGTGACGTCCAGGGAGAAGTATGGTTGTTCAATGTTTGGGCTTCTTGGTGTGTTGCCTGTCGTGATGAGCACAAGCATTTACAGGCTTTGGAGAGCAAAAAGCTTGTGCAATTGATTGGTCTCAATTACAAAGATAAAGCTGAAGACGCTATTCTTTGGTTGAATACGTTTGGTAACCCATATTCCAGAATAGCTGTTGATCTAGTAGGTGATGTAGCTATTGATTGGGGTGTTTACGGCGTCCCAGAAACCTTTGTGATTGATTCCGACGGAATGATCCGCTACAAGCATATTGGTCCAATCAACCAAAATGTGTTGGACAATGAAATTTTACCGCTCCTACGTCGTATTCGTTTAAAAGCTTCCGGTTGAATTAGAACGCAAAACTCGTTAGACGATCTTCCTGAGATCATATTCAAGGATCCCTTCTGCGCCATGTTGGCGCAATTTTGGGATGAGGTCACGTATGAGATTACTATCGACGACGGTTTCAAGTGCCACCCAGCCTTTATCTGACAATTGACTTATTGTGGGCGAATGTAAGCTCGGGAGTTGGGCGATGATTGCTGCCAGATTTTTCTCAGGAGCGTTCATTTTTAGTGCTACTTTTTCTCGCGCCCGCAATGAAGCTTGAAGAAGTAATGCTATTTGTTCAATTTTGTCACTTTTCCAGGGATCAGATAGAGCCTCTTTATTGGTGATTAAGCGCGTATGTGTTTCTAGCAAATCACATATAATGCGTAAACCGTTGGCGCGAATAGTATTGCCTGTCTCAGTGATTTCCACCACCGCATCAACTAGCCCTTGTACAGCCTTAGCTTCTGTGGCTCCCCATGAGAATTCTACCTCGCAATGGATATTTCGTTCGCTAAGATATCGACGGGTAAATTGAACAAGTTCAGTTGCAATCTTTTTTCCGTTCAAGTCTTCAAGTGATTGAATAGGAGAGCTTTCTGGTACTACCAGAACCCATCTACAAGGCTGGTTGGAGGCTTTCGAATACACTAGATCGCAGACTTCTTCAACCTTAATTCCACTTTCGAGTATCCAGTCAAGGCCAGTAAGCCCCAAATCTAGGCTACCTTGCCCTACATAAATAGCCATTTCCTGAGAGCGTACTAAAGCGCATGAAATCTCAGGATCATTGATACTTGGGAAGTAATTACGTGATTGCGGACGAATTTCCCATCCAGCCTGTCGAAATAAACCAATAGTTGCCTCTTCCAAACTCCCCTTTGGTATTCCAAGATTTAATTGACGCATAGTTTAAGGACCCTTAGGAGATGCAAGCTCCGAATAATAGTTGGATTTGAAGCCAATTATCGCACAGACGCGCAGTTAGAAACGCCCTACTACATTCATGTCATTAACGAGTCTGCACAAAGTTTCCTATTAGAGGATCTGCAGTGCGACGTGCAGCGTGGCAAAAAAGTCGTTTAGCATTGTAATGCATATAAATTATATTGTTTATTATTTTATTGGTAGTTTGTTCTGTTTCCCAAGCCTTCTATGAATGGCGCTTTTTAGTGTTCAAGTACGAACTGAAGCCCTCTAAACACGATGTCTATCTTTTCCATCTAGTTGCTAATTCATTCACGTAAACAGTTGATCTGAAAGTGGGAAATAATATCTCGTGTTGATCAAATTAGGTCGATGTAAGACCATTTTATTCACATATTGGTATTGGTTAGGCTAATTTGTGTAATTATATGGAGTGGATCATTGTCGCGAGGTTAACTTATTCTTAACTAATTGATTATAATGGAAAAAAAAGTTGCTCAAGAAATAAGCAAATCAAAGAAAACTCGAGAATACTATGCTATCCCAATGATTACCGATCACTTATTCACAGAGTTATCCACAACAAACTGTGGGCAACTCTGAAGTCCTTTTTTTCTCAATACCTTACCAAAGTTCGTTATGAAATGACTCGCGCCTTTCTCTCTAAATTAGGATCTAATAATTCTTGAAAAAACAAACAAAAGAAACTCATCAAATTGTGGTGGAAGTCGCATTACCGGTACCTCTTAGGAGGACATTCGATTATCGGTTATCTGACGATCAATGCCGAGTTAGGCCTGGATTTAGGGTCGAAGTTGAGCTTCAGAAGCGCCGGATGATCGGCGTGGTGGTAAAAGTGGGATTGAATTCGAATGTTCCATCGCACAGGCTCAAAGCAGTGAGTACCGTAATCGATCAAGAGCCGACTATTTCACCTAAGTTTTTGAGATTCCTCATATGGGTATCTCAGTATTACCATTATCCACTGGGTGAGGTCATTCAGTCAGCATTACCGAGCGTCATTCGCAAAAATCAGTTGATGCAGCCAAGGTTGCCTGCACGCTATTTTTTGACACCCTTCGGCCAGGCGGCTTTGGCGGAGTTATCCAAGCGCGCAAAAGTCCAACAAGAAATACTATCTGTCTTGAAAGAGGTTGGTAATGAGGGTTTATTGGCTTGTAAAATGAATGGATTGTTTGTTAGAGCCCCAACTGCAACTTTAAGTTTGTTGCAAAAGAGACGTTGGATTTGTACTGAGTCCAGAGTTGAAGATTATTTGTTACAGGGTTTTCAACAACGGACGCCCAGTCTCAATCCATGGCAAATTAAAGCTATTAAGCAAATCAAGTCTAATTTCTTCACCTATGCACCATTTCTTTTGCAAGGTGTTACTGGCAGTGGGAAAACGGAAATTTACCTAAGAATAGCGTCTAGTATATTGAAGTCTGGCTATCAAGTTCTTGTTTTAGTGCCGGAAATTGCTTTAACTCCGCAACTTTTGGATCGTTTTCAGCATGGTATCGATGGAAAAATAGCAGTAATGCATTCGGGCCTTACCGATCGTGATCGTCATATTGCTTGGTGGTCAGCCAAGCAAGGGCTTGCTGATGTTATTATTGGTACACGTTCTGCAGTGTTTGCGCCATTGGCACGGCCTGGCTTATACATAATCGATGAAGAGCACGATCTCTCTTATAAGCAACAAGATGGATTTCGTTATCACGCGAGAGATTTGATCGTCAAACGAGCTCACCAGGATGGAGTTCCTGTGGTCTTAGGTTCAGCGACTCCATCGTTTGAGTCGATAGACAATGTTCACCGAAAGCGTTATCACCACCTGCAACTTCAGGGACGAGCTGGGGGCGCAATTCTGCCGTCTTTCCAACTATTGGATCTAACTCGACTACCTACAAGATTTGGTATCACAGCACCGGTAATTCATGCATTGCAGGAACGGTTGGATCGGCAGGAGCAGAGTATTGTTTACGTAAACCGTCGTGGGTTTGCTCCAGTCTATATGTGTGTAGCATGTAGCTGGCAAGCTCGATGCACTAGGTGTGAGATTCGATTGACTCTACACAAGACTACTCGACACCTGCTTTGCCACCATTGTGGGCAGTCACGTACCTTACCGAAAAATTGTCCAGATTGCGGCCATACTAATTTGCATCCAGTCGGGGAAGGCACGCAGAGAATCGAAGACGCGCTAAAAGAGGAGCTTCCGACCGCTCGAATCATGAGATTTGATAGCGACGCTATCAATTCCTCAATTCAATTTGAAACTATCCTCTCGCAGGTGAGGGAGGGAGAGGTGGATGTACTTGTCGGCACCCAACTTTTGGGAAAAGGTCATGATTTTCCGGCAGTTACTTTGGTGTGTATTTTAAATGCTGATAGCGGCCTCTACAGCATTGACTTTAGGTCTACAGAGAGGTTGTATCAACAGTTGACCCAGGTGGCGGGAAGAGCTGGCCGTGCTGAAAAACCAGGTCAAGTTCTAGTTCAAACAAGATATCCTGATGATGCTTCCTTTATAAAACTCTCGAAGAATGATTTTGATGGTTTTGTGAAGTCCGAATTGTCACAGCGGCGTTTAGCCGAATGCCCCCCATTTAAAAGATTCGCACTATTGCGCGCCGATTCCGCTATTCGGGATGCTTCCCTGAAATTTGTTTCTGCCGCCGCCGCCTCTGGTCGGCGCAAACTAAAGGCCCTAAATGAAGCGACTGTACAAATATTTGATCCGGTGCCATCACCAATGGAGCGTAAAGCCGGACGTTATCGTGCTCAGTTGCTTGTGACGAGTGTATCGCAAGGCTCATTACATGATTTCCTTGATCAATGGATAGAAGACATAGAGAAGCTCAAAGAGAGGCGCTTATCACGTTGGTCGCTAGATGTAGACCCGATGGAGATGTACTAAATTTATCGGCCAGATTATTTTCACTTGCTGTTATTGACCTAGTTTTTTAAAAGATTCTATTGTATCTCTAAAAAACATTGCCGAACATGAAGGTGTTCCCCTAAGATGTGAGCATATGAGCTAATATGCAGGTTGAACTCTTATGCAAATTCTTACTAATATGGGAAGCGATGGAATATAGTTTTGCAGGAATATTCATAATTCCCATGATCAACTAATCTGGTTAATAACAATCTCATGGCAAAAACGATTGATGCTTCGGCTGTTTTGGCAATAACCTTTGGCGGACATGACACCTCAGCAGCTTTGATGATAGGGGATAAGCTTGTTGCGGCATGTGCACAAGAGAGATATACATTGGATAAGCATAGCCGTCGATTTCCTATTGATGCAATTAACGATTGTTTATCAATAGGTGGAGTAAATATTACGGATCTTGACCAAATAGCTTTTTGTGATGATACAAAATATTTGGTTCGAGAGCGTTATCTTAGGCCCGCTCTTGAAGACAATGAGCGACTCAACTTTATGTCGAACGATATTGAAAAAATTCGAGAAACATTATTGATTGAAGACAGGATACGCGATGAGACTGGTTTCATGGGAGAGATTAGACAATATCGACATCACCTTTGTCATCTTGCGAGCGCATATTACCCAAGTGGTTTTAATGAAGCCTTGCTAGTTAGTTATGACGGTATGGGAGAGTGGGAAACTGGCCTGTTTGGAATTGGAAAAGACGGCGAGATCAATGTACAGGAAAAACAAGTTTGCTTTCCTCACTCTTTGGGATTGGTTTACTCGGCGATCACTTTTTATCTTGGCTGGCGCCACCATTGCGATGAAGGAATAATTATGGGATTGGCGCCATATGGTGATCCAAAAGCTAATATTCCTAAATCAAGTCGAACTTATATTGGATTAATGGAAGAAATTATTGTTGAAACCGGAGATTTTGATTATGAGGTTGATCAACGTTGGTTTGCTTATTATCGTGAACGAAATAAGTGGGTCAGTGATGAATTCATAGATTTGATGGGACCGAAACGCGGATCAAATGCAACAATAGATCCTCACCATACGAATTTAGCTGCCGCGTTGCAGATGAGATTAGAGACCGTGGTTCTTAATCAGTTAAAGAGCGCTAGAAAACGATTTGACATCCCGCGTCTTGCTATGGCGGGTGGTGTTGCTTTGAATTGCTCGATGAATGGAAAGATTGAATCAAGTGGCCTGTTCGACGAAATATTTGTTCAGCCGGGCAGTGGAGATGATGGAACGGCGATCGGTGGCTGCTATCTAGCCCGCAAAACGTTCAACAGTAGTATCAAGCCAGTTCGTATGAACGATTACTACAAAGGTTATCGTCCGAAAGAAAATGAGATTGATGAAATTGCAAATAGTTCTGATTTAGCGTATACGAGACCCAATGACTTTTATGCACTGATCGCAGATCGACTTGCATCAGGAAAAATTATCGCTTGGTATCAAGGAGGCGCAGAGTTTGGCCCACGTGCACTCGGAAACCGCAGCATTCTTGCTAAACCATATCCTGAGTCAATGAAAGATTTTATAAATGAGAGGGTAAAGTTTCGAGAATACTTTCGTCCATTTGCGGGCGCTATATTATCTGAACATCTTTCGGATTATTGTAATATTTCGCAATTAAGCCCACACATGTTGATCGCCTGTAAGATTTATGAAAAGAGTCAAAAAGAGATTGCTGCTGTTGTGCATGTAGACGGAACTTGTCGGATCCAAACGGTTAGTGAAAGTGACAACTTTCGATTCAGGAAAATCATAGAAGCGTTCTACCAATTAACCGGTGTTCCAGTCATTTTAAATACATCTTTTAATGTTAAGGGGCAGCCGATTGTAAATACGCCTCAGCAAGCGATTGATACTTTTAGGAAAACAAATTTAGATTGTTTAGCACTTGGTGATCTGTTTTTTGAGAAATAGGGGGGATTTGTGTAGTGGTTCAATTTAGAATAACTTTTTTATTTTTTTAACAACAACGTTTGTAATAAAAATAATTAGCAATGTCTTTGAGTATAAGGAAATAGTGGCGCTAAAATATTTGGTTTATTGATTCGAAATATGAGCATGGATAAGTCGTTGGAAAAAAGAACCAGAAAGGTGTTTCATGAGATTCACCTAGATCATTTGTCGGACCCGGATGTTCGAGAACGTCACTCGAAAGTGGTTGATCCAGAAATAATGAGTCTACCTAATGATTATTTTTCTGGCTTGACATGTGGAGATCTGGGATGTGGGTCTGCGGTACATGGCACGGTCAACCTTTTGTCTCTCGGTGCTGCTCATGTTTGTGCCCTAGATTTAGATGATTCATTTATAAAATCAGCGAAAAAACGACTCGAAGATAATCTCGATTTTGAAGGGCGATGGACTCTCGATATTGGGTCTTTATTAGAGTTGCCATACGAAAACGAAAGATTTGATTTTATCCTTTGTGCAGGTGTGATCCATCATGTCTCCGATGATCATCGTGCGATAGATGAGATCTATCGAGTTCTAAAACAGGGTGGCAAGGCATATTTATCTGTTACGGGCGGGACAGGACTTTTAAATCGTTTTTGGATGGATATTGCACGCGACGAATATTTTACAAGCGAGGAAATGCAGAAAATCATCCGAGAGGGCAGACTGGAGGAATGGCTAAAATTTCAGTTGACTGATTTGCGAGAAAATATCGAAATAGATGATGATGATGACTCTTATCAATCATCTATATTATTTATCGAAAGCTTAATTCGTTTGATTGATAACGATTTAGTGTTAAGTATTAGGGATGTGCTAGAAGCGCCTAAGTATAAAACTTATACTGAAACTCAATGGTTGACACTCCTTAGTGATTGCGGTTTTAAGGAGGCCTACAGATTTTTTAAGAAGCCGAAATATAAGAATATAAGAAAAGTTTTTGCTCCCCTGTACCATGATTACAAGAATCCATTAGCACGGGTTCTCTATGGAGATGGTTCGATGAATGTAATTGTTACCAAATAGAATAAATACAAAAGAGAAGGAAGTACTTTATAGGCTGTTAAACACGAACAATGATTACTCATCATTAAGGATGGTGTTCTTAAATAGATTTTTTACCTCAAAAAACGAATCCGATGATTGTGCTTTAGGAATGATCAAGTTGACTGATGTATTTTTCGGAGCTTAATTCTACTAGTCGACTTATCGTGCGCTGAAATTTTTCGGTTAGGCGTGTCCCAATATATAAAGATTCCGGTTGAGCCATGGCCGATATAATTACTTTGACTCGTCTCTCATATAGATTGTCAATTAACTCAATGAACCGTCTCGCTGCATCGTCTTGATCAGCTCCTAGAATAGGAACGTTTGATAAAAGCAATGTATGGTATCTATGTGATATGAACGAGTATTCGAGATTTGATAGTGGTCGGTTACACAAATTTTCAAAGTTAAACCATGCGACACTATCAGAGACAATGCATGCCTCAACTGTACGTCCTGATATGTTCACAGTCTTTGTGTCAAAGAAAATACCGTTAGTAAGATCATGAAACATAGTTTTAAAGTACTCATCGATCTTTGAATCATGAGGACTAAAATAAGCTTGCACACTTTTATTAGATAGTAGACGATAATCAGTATGACCGTCTAGGTGAAGTACGTTAGTTTTAGTCTCTAAAAACTTAATCGTAGGTAAAAATCTGTCTCGATTTATTCCTCCTAAATAAAGCTCCTTGGGTTGAGTGTTAGATGTGATGACCAGAGTGACCTCTTCTTTGGCTAGACTTTCAAAAAGACTAGACAGTATCATTGCATCTGCCATATCTGTGACAAATAGTTCATCTAAGCAAAGTATCTGAATATCATTTGAAATATCTTTTGCTATTTTAGTTAGTGGGTTGGTCTCGTTACGAAAAGAATTTATACTAGTATGGATTTGCAACATAAAGTCGGTGAAGTGATAACGTTTCTTTTGGTTAATATCATTAAGCGAATTAAAGAAAATATCCATCAAGTAAGTTTTGCCTCTTCCTACTTCACCCCATATGTAAACACTTGAGATTGTTTTTGATTTAACATTGAATGTTTTATTAATTAATTTTTTTGTAGCGCTCTGAGTATGAACACTCATTACTTGTTCATAAAGAGTTTCAAGATAGCGAAGAATTTTTTCTTGCTCAGGATCATCAAAGAAATTATGAAAATTAATATTTTTGATATGTTTAATTGATAGTGGTGTCATTAAAATAATTGTTATAGTTTTGGTGTATTGTATCGCGACATAATCCAATCTGTACCAAACAAAAAAAGGAAAGAAATTGACCAAGTTACCTTGTATTAAAAATGTTGAAACTATTGCTGAAAGTAGATTATTTAATATTGAAAAAATAGAGGTAATTTTTCCGAATTCAAAACGTGAGTATTATGAAAGATTATCTGGCCATAACTCAGGAGGAGTCATGGTGGTGCCACTGATTGAAGACCATACTGTTCTATTAGTGCGGGAGTACTCAGCAGGGCTTGAGCGTTATGAGCTCGGTTTTGTAAGAGGAGGAATAGAAAAAGGTGAGCTTGCTAAAGATGCTGCTAATAGGGAAATGCGTGAAGAAGTAGGTTATGCTAGCAGGGAACTTCTTTTATTAAAGAAAGTATCGGTTTGGCCAAATTATTCACCATTTGAGACCTCGATATTTATGGCGAGTAGTTTATATAGAGATCCATTAATTGGTGATGAGCCGGAAAAAATTGAAATCTTAAGGTGGCCTATAAAAACTCTTGGGGCTTTGCGCTCCAGGGACGACTTTACTGATGCACGGTCATTGTTTGCCACGTACTTAATTCAAGATTACATTGAAAATAAATGATTGATCTCAAATTCCTTAAAGCAGTGTATGAAATTGCGCTCGATGCTGGCGATGCCATAATGAACATTTATAATAATGCCTACAATGTAGAAAAAAAAGCAGATGGCACGCCGATTACAATTGCTGACCGCATTGCGAACGATATTATTTGTGACGGGTTAAAAAAACTAACGCCTGAATTAACATTGCTTTCTGAGGAATCAGTTTCACCCGATAGTGATGCTCGATTGTGCTGGACTCGTTATTGGTTGATTGATCCTTTGGATGGGACTAAGGAATTTATAAAAGGTAACGGTGAGTTTACGGTGAATATTGCACTGATCGATAAAGGTCGACCAATTCTTGGTGTCGTTCATTGCCCAGTAAATGAAACTACATATTTTGCTGCAACTGGCAAAGGAAGTTGGCGAAAAACCAGAGATAGAAAGTCAGAAAAAATAGCTACAATGCGCTACGAGGGTGGACAATTGCGGGCGGCAGTTAGTCGATCTCATAGCAGTAGTTCGTTTGCTAACTATTGTCTTCAGCTCGAACAAAAAATTGGATGTTCCGTGGAACAAGTACCTATGGGAAGTTCCCTAAAGTTTTGTCTGGTCGCTGAGGGGAGTGTTGATATATATCCACGGTTAGGCCCAACATCTGAATGGGACACTGCCGCCGCTCATTGCATTTTAGAGGAAGCTGGAGGTTCGGTTCGCCTTTGTAATGGTGATGAACTTATATACAATAAAAAAAATATAGTGAATCCTTGGTTTCTCGCGGTGGGTGATCCAAAGTACGATTGGATAGATTGTTTGTTTGATGATCAAAGCTAAAAAAAGAGGAGCCACTATCGATAGAGAAGTTATAATCACATTTTCTTTCTCTTTTTAGGACCAGAGGAAAATTATGCTAGCTTTTACTAAGATGCAGTCATTAGGAAATGATTTTGTTTTAATTGATGGGGTGCGACAACCATTTCCTTTTGAGATAGATCTTATTCGGAATCTAGCAGATCGAAAAAAAGGTATTGGATTTGATCAATTACTTGTAGCTGTTTCTGGCGAGGGAAACGCAGATTTTTCTATGCGTATTTTCAACAGAGATGGCAGTGAAGCTGAGCAGTGTGGAAATGGCGCTCGATGTTTTGCTAGGTTTTTGCGAGATCAGCATTTAACGGATCTTGATCAATTTATTGTTAAAACAATCAATCAGACCATTGGAATACAAATCAACAGTGGGCTAGAGATCTCGGTTGACATGGGAAAACCAAATTTTGATCCCGCTTTTATACCGTTTGTAGCATCATCAATCTCCCGGACTTATGATTTAGATATTGAAGGGGAAATAGTAGAAATAAGTGTTTTATCATTTGGAAATCCACATGCTGTATTGTTAGTTAACGATATTGAAGCAGCTCCAGTGGAACGTTTAGGGCCATTGATTGAGAGTCATTCGAGATTTCCAAATAGAACTAACGTTGGATTTGCCGAACCCGTTTCTCGTTCACGAATTAAACTTCGGGTTTGGGAAAGAGGTGTTGGTGAAACATTAGCGTGTGGTAGTGGTGCCTGTGCTGCAGTGGTAGCCTGCCATAAATTAGGCAAAATAGATGATGAGGTAGAGATTGAATTTAAAGGTGGCATAGCTACGGCAAAATGGATCGATAAAGGTTCAGTGCTTTTGAGCGGGCCGGCAGAGACTGTTTTTCATGGTCAAATTGATCTTAGGTTTTTGTGATAAAAAAATATGACTGATCAAGATCATATCAAATCATTTTTTTCGCACCTACAAAATGAGAGACGTTTATCTAATTATTCCATAGCTGCTTATAAGCGCGATTTGCAGAAACTGTTACAGTTCCTTGAATCTAGAGCTCAGACTAATCTGCTAAATTTGAAGACAGCTCAGGCAAGGATGTTTCCTGCAGAATTGCATCGATCCGGTTTATCAAGCGCATCAATACAGCGAACACTGTCTGGAGCCCGAACCTTTTATAGATACTTGGAGCGAGAAAAACTAATTAGCTACAACCCTTTTGCCGGAATTATAGCGCCTAGAGGTCGTCGAAGGTTGCCGCAACACCTTAGCACCGATCAAGCAGAAAAATTGGTTTCTATTGATGCAAAGAGCGAAATTGACTACAGAGATCGAGCCATCTTAGAGCTGTTTTATTCTTCCGGGTTACGATTATCAGAACTGTCGTTGCTTAATTTAAAGCAAGTCGATATGGAACAACGCTTAGTTCAAGTGTTGGGTAAAGGCGCCAAAGAACGAATTTTGCCAATAGGACGTCACGCTCATCAAGCGTTGGATGATTGGTTCAAGCAAAGAGCAAAAATTGCCCCAAAAAATGAAACAGCGTGTTTTGTTGGGCGTTCTGGTCGCCGGCTTGGTGCGCGAGGAATCCAGAAACGAGTGCAGTTTTGGGCCAAAAGACAGGAGTTAGGTCGAAGTGTGCATCCTCATATGCTAAGACATTCATTTGCTAATCATTTATTGGAGTCAAGTGGTGATCTTCGTGCTGTTCAGGAACTTTTGGGCCATGCTGATATTTCTACCACCCAAGTTTATACAAATCTAGATTTTCAGCACTTGGCTAAAGTCTATGATAGTAATCACCCTAGAGCGAAAAAAATTGTAAGTAAGTAAAGTAAGAAGGCATTTCTTGTTGCAAGAATACTGTGATTCTGTAAATATCTTGCATTCATTACGTGCTAAAATTAGCTGTTAGGGGGGGTTCTTATTAACTCCAAACTGATTGTTTCTTCGTGTAACTTTAATTTATATAGGTGAAAATCTAATGTCATCGTATGCTCTAGTTCCTATAGTTCTTGGTGTTATTGGTTTGTTAGCGGCGCTAATTGTCTATCGAGCGGTTTTATCTTTTCCTGAAGGGACTGGTAAGGTTTCAGATATTGCAAATCAGATACATCGTGGGGCATTAGTTTTTATGCGCCGAGAATATGCTTATTTAATCATATTTGTAGTTCTAGTTAGTGTTGCAATTTTGATGACCGAATTGGGTTGGCGTACGACTGTTTCATTCTTAGTCGGGGCGTTCAGTTCCGCAATTGCGGGATTTATAGGTATGTATACTGCAACTAAGGCGAATGTNCGAACTACCACGGCNGCGAAAGAGCGGGGNGCGGCNGAAGCATTNACNGTTTCNTTTTATGGNGGCTCNATNATGGGNCTTTCAGTAGCNGCCATGGGTCTTTTNGGNCTTGGANNNCTTTATNTCTTTTTTGGTGGCGATCCAGAGACCNCNGAAGTTATCCATGGGTTTGGAATGGGCGCTTCTTCGGTCGCTCTATTTTCCAGGGTAGGAGGAGGAATTTTTACAAAGAGCGCAGATGTAGGAGCAGATTTAGTTGGTAAAATTGAAGCGGGTATACCCGAAGATGATCCCCGCAACCCAGGGGTAATAGCGGACAACGTTGGCGATAACGTGGGCGATGTGGCTGGTATGGGATCAGATATTTTCGAGTCTTATTGCGGTGCAATTATCGCAACTATAGCAATTGCATCAACTCTTTCCTTGGATCTAATTGAATCTTTGGCGGGTGGTAGTCAAGGTAAGTTGATGTTTCTGCCTTTGGCCCTCGCCTCAATTGGGATTGTTTGCTCATTGGCTGGTATTTTGTTGGTCAGGATGGCTTCTAGAAAGAAACCGGCAAATGCACTTCGAACTGGAACAATGGGAGCTTCAATTATCTTCATCGTTGCAGCTTTGATATTGATTTGGCGCTTTGATCTAAACATTAATATCTGGGGCGCAGTATTAGTTGGTGCGTTGGGCGGCATAGTCATTGGATTGGTAACCGAATACTATACAGCAGGCAGTCCTGTTAGAAAAATTGCAGGAAGTGGTGAAACTGGGCCAGCGACAGTTATGATTAGTGGACTAGCAGTTGGTATGCAATCTGTTGTCATCCCGGTCTTGATGATTTGTGTCATCATTCTTGCCTCAAGTTGGTTGTCAGGTTTATATGGTGTAGGGATTGCTGCGGTAGGGATGCTCGCTACAGTTGGCATCACTATGGCGATCGATGCTTATGGCCCAGTTGCTGATAATGCCGGTGGCATTGCAGAAATGGCAGGATTAGGTGAGGAGGTTAGAGAAATTACCGATACTTTGGATGAGCTTGGTAATACTACAGCCGCAATCGGAAAAGGATTTGCTATTGGAGCTGCGGCACTAGCCGCACTTGCAATCATTTCAGCCTATATTGAGACAGTCACCCATCATGTACCAGGTTTTAGCCTCGAAATTAGTGACCCAGTAGTCCTGGCTGGAATGTTTTTAGGAGCGATTTTTCCATTCTTGGTATCGAGCATCACAATGAATGCTGTGGGTGATGCAGCATTTGATATGATCCGAGAAATTCGAAGACAGTTTAAGGAAATCCCAGGCTTGCTTGATGGAACCGCCGAGCCTGACACAGCGCGCTGTGTAGATATCGCGACAACAGCTGCCTTAAAACGCATGATTTTGCCAGGTGTCCTAGCTGTACTAGCGCCAGTTGTAGTCGGTCTTGGATTAGGTCCAGCTGCTCTTGGAGGAATGTTGGGAGGCGCGCTTTTAGGTTGTGTCTTATTAGCGCTCATGATGGCTAATGCGGGTGGTGCTTGGGATAATGCAAAAAAATATGTCGAGAAAGGTAACCTTGGTGGCAAAGGATCTGACACTCATAAAGCAACAGTGGTGGGTGACACGGTTGGCGATCCATTTAAAGACACATCAGGCCCTTCGATGAATATCTTGATTAATGTTATGGCAATCGTGAGTTTAGTGATTGCCCCACTACTTGGGTGAAATCGATAGTAAATTGTTGAAACGAAACGCCACTATATCGCCTGCTTTCTTAGCATAGCGGGCGATATCATGAGATATGTTCGTGGCTATAGGACAACGCTTGTCGGCTGTTTTTTTGGTCTCCGGCTTCTCATTAATTACTATAGGCATGCTTTTCGTAGGAAAAGTTTACGGAAGTCGTTTCATTTTCCCGGAATTGATTTTGATCATTATCNGCATCATCGGCGCGTTGAGGGCACTTTAATATTTGTTCATGGGATGGCTAAGTTAGGTAAGGATGATCCTAGGGTGGTTCAGTTAGCTGAGTCGATTGCACGTACAGGATATCGCGTCATTGTTCCAGATTTTCCATCAATCCGCTCGTTAGAGATTCATAAGGGTCAAGAAGATGAAGTTTTTTCGAGATTGGAGTTATTGTGCGAGTATCAAAAATTTGTACCCGACAAGTTTTTCTTAATGGCTGTTTCGTTTTCTTCTGTTTTTGCTTTTCATGCTGCGTGCCATACACGCCTAGCGAAACGTATTTCGGGCTTATGTTTGATTGGAGGTTATTTTAATATCGATACTGTCCTTTCATTTATTACCCAATCAAATAGAGCAAATGTTTATGGGCGCCTATTAATTTTGAAAAATTACTATAAACAAATAGTGTCTGAAAAAATTGAACATCAATCAATTTTAGAGCGATGTTTACTAGAAAATGATAAACAGGACACATCTTGGGATCCTGACGTATCTCTTGATCAATCAAACATTGTGGAACGTGAGATTTATAATGCATTAACAAAAGAGGATGCACGTGAGGTTGTTTTTAATAATGTTAGAGGTGTTATTGAGCAAGCATGGAGTGAATATAAGTTGAGAATAGATTCATTTCAAAGTGATGTGCCGATTTTATTAATTCATGGGAGGAATGATCGTATCATTCCATCGGGGGAATCAAAAAGATTAATGCGCAAACTTGTGGAGAGAAAAGTTCCAGTCTATTTATGTATCACTGGTTATTTAGATCATGGTAATAGTGTTTTTCACCCGAGTCTTTGTCGGGAGTTGCTACATTTGTTGAGAGGATTCGCATGGCTTTTGAGAGCATAGGATTTTTATAGCCTCATTAAATTCGTGAAAAAAGGGCGCTGTAAAGCGCCCTTTCAATCTCAACCTCTTATCCAGAATTATAAAAAGCTAGTAACCGCAGCCATTATTACGGTAAGCACAATGCTAGACGTGATGACGGCATTTACTGATTGTAAAGCGCTATTCATTTTCCCCCAAATAGCGTTAGCTTCAATGATAGCAACGATGACTAATCCGACCACTAGGCCAGTCGTACTGACCGAACTCATGTTATAGAGCCCTCCATTCGCACTCACACCATGAGCAGATGCAACCATAAAGTACAGCATTGGCAGAGAGAGTAGAGTATTGGTTCTTGATGCTAGAGCTGCTTTGGGGGCTGCTTTAGCTTTATCACCTTCAGAAAGACCAATGACGATTTTTTGGTTTGGCCAGATAATTCCCCAAACATTCAACATCATTATCGTGCCCATCACTGCTCCAAAAGTTATCGCAAGATTGAGTCGGTTAGTAATAAACCAAAGAAGAATTAGNCCNGTNATAAATGTNAAGAAAGCAGCCCANCGAAACCACCANAGAGCGCGNGGNGCTAATTTCTTCATTACATCAGCTTTCGCNGAATCTTCAGCTTCTTTGACATATTCTGTTTGTACAAAATTGAAATAGTAGAGGAGTCCAATCCATGCGACACCAAACACAATATGACCCCAGCGAAAGATTACGTCCATCACGTATTGCATTAGTTCCCCCTCGAGAGTTTGTTAAAAAATAGCCGAGATTTTCGGCTCGCTCACAACCTGCTGTATTCTTACTTAATGAGTATAAATGTAATGTTATTAAGACGAACGCACATAGTCTAATGGAGTAGCTAGCGTTCTAGCAAGGCTAGCGTATATCTCTAAGTTCGAATTCCATATCCTCGATGCAGCAGTGAAAGATTGATAGTAAATAGCGTGATGATGAAAATGAGGACAATTAAGTAGGAAATCCATAGGGAAATGTCAGAAATCCCGAGAAATCCGAAGCGAAAAGCATTGATCATGTAGAGGATTGGGTTACCCATTGAAATATTTTGCCAGAAATTAGGAAGCAGATTGATTGAATAGAAAATACCGCCTAGGTAAGTGAGGGGCGTGAGCACAAATGTTGGGACGATAGATACATCATCAAAACTTTTTGCAAAAACAGCATTTGTGAAGCCGCCGAGCGAAAACAGAACAGAAGTTAATATTACGACACTCATCAACACCCCGGGATTATGAATTTTCAGATCGCTGAATAAAAGTGATACTACGGTAACGATCAATCCAACAATAATGCCGCGAGCAACACCGCCCATCATGTAGCCAAGAAGAATTACATAGTTTGGTGTAGGTGAGACCAGTATCTCCTCGATGGAATTTTGAAATTTGGCACCAAAGAATGATGAGACTACATTAGCGTAAGAGCTTGTAATTACTTGCATTAGAATGATGCCAGGTACAATGAAATCAATATAATCAAAACCGTCCATAAGACCAATGCGTGGTCCAATCAAGTTTCCAAATATTACGAAGTAAAGAAAGGTTGTGATCACGGGTGGCAAAATAGTCTGTTGCCAGATGCGAAGGAATCTTGTGAATTCTTTGTTTACGATTGTAAAAAAAGCAACGAGTTGTTCTTTAGCGGTCATAAAAATATTTACCTATGTGTAATTTTTTTGATCCACTAGAGTCATGAAACGCTGTTCCAGTCTGTTTGATTTGTTTCGCATACTTCGGACATAAATTCCTCTATTTGAGAGTTCTTTATAGAGATAATTAATGTTTTGAGTTTCAGGAAGTTCGACTTCGAGTGTGTAATTATCTACTAGAGTCATTTTAATATTGAGATCTAATGGCGCTTGATCAATCGGATGTTCTAAATCCAAGACGAATATTTCCATAGGGACTTGTCTTAAGAGGGTGCGCATGGATGTATTTTCAACAAGATAACCCTGGTCAATAATAGCAATATTACGGCAAAGGTTTTCAGCTTCTTCTAGGTAATGTGTGGTAAGAATAATCGTTGTTCCTTCAGCATTTATCTGTTTTAAGAACGCCCACATTGAATGCCTAATCTCTATATCTACACCAGCTGTTGGTTCATCAAGAATTAGCACACGGGGTTCATGTACCAATGATCGAGCGATCATAAGCCGTCGTTTCATGCCGCCAGAAAGCTCGCGTGTACGTTCATCGCGCTTGCTCCATAGACCCATTTGCGAAAGATATTTTTCCGCTCTTTGTTTTGCTAATTCTTTTGGTATACCGTAGTAACCAGCTTGATTTATCAGGATTTGCCATGGTGTTTCAAAGACATTAAAGTTAAATTCTTGAGGGACGACACCTAAAAAGGATTTCGCTACTTGAAAATCTTTCTCAATGTCAATGTTATTTATCCTTACAACTCCACTCGTTTTGTTAATAAGTGAACACAATATGCCGATCACCGTCGACTTTCCGGCACCATTTGGGCCTAGCAATGCAAAGAAGTCACCTTCTTTTACTTGTAAATCGATGCCTTTAAGAGCATGAGTTCCGTTCTTATAAATCTTCGTTAAAGATATAATTTCTAGAGCAGGCGTCACTTGAAGTAGCAGTTTAATTTTTTAAAAAGGTTTTGATATCTTGTATCAGTGATTTAAGACAGATTTTCTATAAAGATCTTTAAAACGAAAATCCGGGTCATATCGGCGTTTCAATTGTTGGTAAGTTAGTCCGTTGTAGTGTGACCAGAATTCTTTTTCCGGATAATACGAACTGGAGTAGAGTGATTTTTTGCCTCCTAAATCTGCTACCATTTTTTCAATTTTCCGGTTGTAATATCCTTCAGGAAGTTTTTTTCGTCCACGAATAACATCCCAGAAGCCAAAATTTATATAAAGTTTTTCCGGATCCATTTGAAATAAGGGAAAATAGTTTTCTGTCAGCCGATGTTTTATGGGGCAAACCCAGATAGGTCGCACACCAATTTCTCTATGGAAAAAGTCAAGAAATTTTGCTGCATTGTGGATGGGGATATCTACGTCTTGAATTACAGATTCTGTATGGTAACCAAACCAACTATTTAAAGTATGGGTCAGTCCGACTTTTGTATTCCAACGCATGATTTTCTGATAGGTAATTGAATTCAATCGTTTACGGCCCAACAGGCATCGCATGATGAGGTTTTGGACAAATAAATTCTTCGAACACCAAAACCAATCAGTATCCCATCGCCAAAGATAATCGTGAGTTGATAAATAATCTTCTCGCCGATTCTTTATGGATTTGAAATAGATATCGAGAAAAGTATAGTCGCTTGTGTATGGAGCTTCATCAACAAATTTGCCAACGGTAATATAATGACAGTTAGTATCAAAGACAGCTCCATCGACAAAATCAAAGTCTTTTTTGCAAACTTCCTCAATTTTTTCAAAGAATTCTAACGCATTAGAAATACTGATATGGGTTAATTTTACGTATGGTTTTATCGGTATGCCCTTGGCCTTGAGTTTTAGTATGTAGCCTAATGTCCCGTAGGAATTAGGTAACCCGAAAAATAGATCTCGGTATTCGTTATATGGGGTACATGTCACAATTTCGTCATTTGCTAGCAGTACATCCATTTCAGAGATTGTTTCATGCACAAGACCATAGCGAAATGAAGAGGATTCGATACCGATTCCAGAAATCGCGCCTCCGACTGTGATCGACTTCAATTGAGGTACCACGGCAGGCATTAACCCTTTCNGTAATGAAGCGTTTATCAGTTGTTCGTAGGTCGCCATTCCCTCCACTTCAATTAGTTGGGAATCCTGATCGACACTTAAAACTTTGTTGAAGCTTTTCATGTCTAGCAGGCTCTGAGGCTTTAAGTCACGCGAGCGGAAGAGATTAGAGGTCGTTTTTTCAAGCCGAATAGATTCCGAACCAATTTTTTTCAGCTGGCCATAAAGAAGTTCACGTTTCTTTTGATGGTCGTATATTGCGTCGTTTTTTTTCATATAGGGCAAAGCCAACTAATCCTTAGAATCCTGCTGCGCATCCATCCTTTCGTGGATCCGAACCAGCTACATAAATATCGTCCTTTTTCAAAATGATCTGTCCGCCTCCAAATAAGCCCATGGGCGCATTTTTTGTAAAGTTATGCCCTCTATCTGCAAGTTTTGATCCTAGGTGCTCTAGAGCAGGTTCTAGATAAACTGAAAAATCTTCCGCGACATGCCAACGAGGCGCATCAAGCGCTTGTTGTGGTGATCGTCCTTCATAACATATTTTAAGGAGTACTTGAACATGTCCTTGTGGTTGCATATGTTTTCCCATTACACCAAACGCCATAAATGGTTGATCAGCTCGGGTAGCAAATGCGGGGATGATGGTATGAAAAGGNCNTTTNNNTCCGNTCACCTGGTTNGGNTGNCCGTTTTCAAGTTTGAATCCAGANCCNCGGCTTTGTAGGCTGATCCCTGTGTCTGGAATTACTATTCCAGAGCCNAANCCNTCATAATTNGATTGAATATATGAGACTAANANACCNGATTCNTCTGCAGCACANANGTANACTGTGCCACGNTCNNCAGAGATTTNGGTTNTTGGGAAGTTAGCTTGATTAAGTCNNATTTCGGATGCGCGNAGTTTNATNTATTNAGGATCCAGAAAANTTTNGANGNGTATNTCCATNGNGTCTGGATCAGCTATATGTTGATGAGCNTCNGCAAACCCTACNTTCATTGCCTCAATTTGNAGATGNATNCTGTCTACGGAATCNCTTGGATATNGATCGATTTGNAAATAATCAAGTATTCCAAGNGCAANCAGAGCAGCGAGTCCTTGGCCATTTGGAGGAATTTCATGTATCAAGAGATCNCCNAATNCGTGAGAAATGCAATCTACCCANGCTCCNNTNTGNTGTGANANATCATCTAGGGTTATTGNTCCCCCATCAGCCCTAGATGNGTTCGCAATNAGTGTTGCNAAGNGNCCTCTNTAGAANCTATCGCCTTTAGTTTNNGCGATNTCTGCNAGTGTNTCAGCNTGTTGNGGGCAAAGAAANTTTTCGCCTGCCAGTGGNGCNCGACCACNNGGAAGAAATGTTCGACAAAATTCAGGAAANTCTTTNTAGGTCTCTACAGCAGATGCCCANCTGTTAGCTATTATGGGNCTNACNGGNAANCCTTCGGNNGCATAACGAATAGCAGGNTTGAANANTTGTNCAAAGTCNATTTTTCCAAAACGNTCNGANAGNTGTACCCAGGTATCAACTGCNCCTGGTANCGTAACGCAGTCCCAGCCNAGNGTGGGCATGCNNTCAAGTNCNTTAAATCNNTCTGGCGTCCATCCNATNGGAGACCGTCCNGAACCATTNAAGCCATGTAGTTTNGAGCCATCCCATATGATACTGAAGGCATCACTTCCAATTCCATTAGAAACTGGTTCTACCACAGTTAGTGTGATTGCGCTAGCCAATATAGCATCAACAGCATTTCCCCCTTTTTGGAGCATCTCAATACCGGCCTGCGTTGCAAGTGGTTGCGAAGTTGAAACAATGTTACGAGCAAAAACATCGGATCGTTGTGATGGGTAGAGATTAGAACTGCTTGGTGATAAGTACATTTTGATAGTTTTGTTTGTTGAAGTATCCAGAAAGTTTATCACCGCTGAGTTTGGGTGGGTGAATTAGGTTGCTAAATTTTACTTAGAGGGGGGTGTTCTGCGTATCATTGGATTACAGGAGCATCTTTATGTAATTCAAGATCGTATGCAGCGGAAATAAGCGCTCTTGTATAGGCGGTTTTTGGCTTGTTGAAAATCGCTTCTGATGAGCCATGCTCTATTACTTTTCCAGAATTAAGCACTATTACATTGTCGCTGAGTGCTCGGACTACTTTAAGATCGTGACTAATAAACAGATAGGAGAGATTCTTTGTTTCCTGAAGCTTTAGCAGTAGATCAATAATTTGAGACTGCACTGTCCGGTCCAAAGCCGATGTAGGTTCATCCAAGACTAATAGGCGTGGTTTTAGTATGATGGCTCTTGCTAGCGCGATACGCTGACGCTGTCCACCCGAGAACTCGTGGGGATACCGGTGTCGAGTATTTGGATCCAAACCGACTTCGAGTAGTGCTTCAGTCAAGCGAACTTTGCGGTCTTCAGCTGTACCTATATTGTGAGCAATTAGCCCTTCTTGAACTATTTGTTCAACAGACATGCGGGGACTCAAGCTACCATATGGATCTTGAAATACCATTTGTAAGTTTCGCCTTAAGCTTTTTATTTCATGGCTTTTTCGGTTGTCTATAGATTCTCCGTTAAAGCTAATTAACCCCTTGCTTGCTATAAGACGAACCAGTGCCAATGCCAAAGTGCTTTTACCGGATCCGCTTTCGCCAACTATTCCAAGCGTTTCTCCTGAATTTAATGATAAAGTCACATCATCAACGGCCTTTACATAGCCAAAGGTTCGCCTAAAAATTCCTTTTTGTATTGGGAACCAAACCCTAATGTTTTCTCCCTTAAGTATTTCAGATGGATTAATTTTGGGCGCTGGCGATTTAATAGAGGGTTCGCACTCTATGAGTCTTCGAGTGTATGAATTATCAGGCCTACTCAGTATTTTTTTTGTATTCCCATGCTCAACTATTCGGCCATTAGCCATGACATAGACCCTATCACTTATTTTTTTTACTACATCTAAATCATGGGTGATCAATAACATCGCCATATTTAATTGTTGTTGAAGATCTTTTAATAGAGCTAAGATTTGCGCCTGAATAGTTACATCTACAGCCGTGGTTGGCTCATCTGCTATTAGAAGTTGTGGTGTATTTGCAAGTGCCATTGCAAGCATGGCTCTCTGCCTCTGACCACCAGATAATTGATGGGGATATGCTAGAAGTTTTTGTTCGGGGTCTTGGATTCGCACTAAATTAAGTAAGTCTAGTGACTTAAGTTTCGCTTGATCGCGATTCATTTTTTTATGGATGATCAAGGTTTCACTTAATTGTTTGAGAATAGTGTGAAGTGGGTTAAGAGCCGTCATAGGTTCTTGAAATATCATGCTGATATGATTGCCACGCACTTTCTGAAGGACGCTATTGTCAGCACCCAATAACTCCTTGTCATTGAAGCGAATGTTGCCATTTGGATGATGGGCTAATGGGTAAGGCAATAATCCTAAAACCGATAAAGCAGTTACTGTTTTCCCAGAACCGCTTTCTCCGACAAGTGCCACTGTTTCTCCTTCATGAATGTCGAGAAAAACGTTTCGCACCGCCTCGACATCACCTTGAGGCATAATAAAATTCACTGATAAATTTTCGATCGCAAGCATTGGTTGATCAGCTAATTGTTTTGCGAGGATCAAATGCATCTCTTACCGCTTCACCTATAAATATTAAGAGCGTAAGAATTAGGCCAATTACAAAAAAACCTGTTAAGCCTAACCATGGCGCATGCAAGTTAGCTTTACCTTGCGCTAATAACTCTCCAAGTGAAGCCGAACCAGGAGGCAAGCCAAAGCCCAGATAATCTAAGCCGGTCAGCGCAGTCACAGATCCAGCTAGAGTGAATGGCATGAAAGTTAAAGTGGCGACCATAGCATTTGGTAGGATATGACGAAACATGATTGTCCAGTTATTAACTCCGAGTCCTTGCGCTGCTCGGACAAATTCTAAGTTTCTTGCCCGAAGAAATTCGGCCCGAACAACTCCTACGAATCCCATCCAAGAAAATAGCAACAGCAGGCCGAGTAGCCACCAAAAATTGGGCTGAATTACACTTGATAGGATTATGAGCAAGTATAACGTCGGCATGCTTGACCATACTTCGATGAATCGTTGAAAAAGTAGATCAATCCAACCTCCGAAATAACCTTGTATAGCGGCTGAAGTAACTCCAACAAGGGCGCTTAGTATGGTCAATGTAAAACCAAATAATACTGAAATGCGAAATCCATAAATTACTCTGGCTAGCACATCACGGGCTTGATCATCAGTTCCCAGAAGATTTTTTCTGTCGGGCGGAGATGGAGCTGGCCCAGCCAGATCCCAGGCAACTGTTTTGTGGTGATAGCGAATCGCTGGCCAAATCATCCACCCATTCGTTGTTATTAGCTCTTGTACGAAGGGATCACTGTAGTCTGCCTCTGTAGTAAATTCGCCACCGAATTGAGTTTCTGGAAATGCTTTGAAGATGGGAAAATAAAGACTTTGATCGTGGTATATGATCAGTGGCTTGTCGTTGGCCACGAATTCAGCAAAGAGAGAAACAAAAAATAATGTCATGAAGATCCATAATGACCACCAACCCCTGCGATTTGAGCGGAATATTTGCAACCTGCGAACTGTAATCGGCGTGAGTTTCATAATCTTAAAAACTGATCTTTAGACTTCACGACTTTCAAAATCTATGCGTGGGTCAATGATCATGTACATTAGATCGCCGATTAGACCCATGATCAAACCAAGAAGTGAGAAAAAATATAGGGAACCAAACATCACTGGGTAATCACGATTGAGGGCCGCTTCAAAACCAAGTAGACCAAGACCGTCCAGTGAAAATATAATTTCGATGAAAAGTGACCCCGTAAAGAGAACTCCGACGAAAGCTGCGGGAAATCCAGCTATAACGAGCAACATCGCATTGCGAAATACATGGCCATATAGAATCCGTGTTTCGGTAAGACCTTTTGCTCGAGCAGTTAAAACGTATTGAAGTTTTATTTGGTCGAGGAAAGAGTTTTTGGTCAGCATAGCCAATCCGGCGAAGCCCCCAATTGTCATTGCAATAATCGGAAGAGTCAGATGCCAAAAGTAATCACGAATTTTGCCAATCGTGCTTAGTTCTCTCCAGTTTTCTGATGTGAGTCGAGCAAGGGGAAACCAGTCGAAAGGATTTCCACTAGCAAACAAGATGAGTAAAAAGATAGCAAAAAGGAATCCGGGTATCGCATACGCTATGAAGATTAATACACTAGTCCAAATATCAAAACGACTGCCATCCTTAGCTGCCTTCGCTATCCCGAGCGGTATTGATATGAAATAGACAAGCAATGTAGTCCAAAGACCAAGTGATATCGATACAGGCATCTTATCCAGGACAAGATCAGTTACTTTTTGATCTCGATAGTAACTTTCACCGAAATCAAACAACAGATATTGTCGCATCATCATAAAAAATCGTTCATGCAACGGTTTATCAAATCCAAATTGCTGTTCTAGCTCTAGTATGAACGCTGGATCGAGGCCCTGTGCTCCTCTATATTTACTATTTCCTTGATCAAAATCTTGCGCCACAAAGTCGCCACCGTCAGAACGGGTAACTCGTTCGGTCATGGTATCTCCTATGCCCGATAAGTTTGCAAGAATTTGCTCAACAGGCCCACCAGGAGCTACCTGGATAATAAAAAAATTGACCACCATGATTGCAAGTAAGGTAGGGATCATTAGCAGAAGACGTCGAACGATGTATGCTGTCATGGATAATTGGGACTAACTCTTATAACTAGAGATGCAACGAGTGTGAGCGGATAAAAAACTACAACAACACAATCGACCGATTATTGACGAGCACCCTCAAGTGCTTTAGCTTTATACTCGTTATACCACCAACGACCAGTCATCACACCAGTTCGTAGCGCCTCATCGGGTCGAGAAAATTTATCCCAGTATAAAATTCGGTCTGCTCGAATATGCCACTGTGGTATAACATAAAATCCCCAAAGCAAGACTCTATCGAGAGCTCTCGTCCTAATATTTAGCTCTTCTCGGGAATTAGACATGACTAACAGCTCAATTAGTTCATCAACTACTGTGTCTTTTATGCCCGCTAGATTTCGACTACCGTTTTGATCTGCAGCATCCGTGCCCCAGTAGCCTCTTTGTTCGTTGCCAGGTGTGTCACTTTGGCCCCAGGTGTAAACAACCATGTCAAAGTCTTTTGCTCGCAGTCGGTTTATGTATTGTGTTTGGTCAACTAGTCTTATGTTGGCTTCCACGCCGAGTTGTTCTAGATTGCTAATGAATGGCAGAACAATTCTTTCGAAAGCAGGACTATAGAGTAGTATTTCAAATTTTAGAGGCTCACCATTGGTAGCGTTTACTAGCTTAAGGTCGCGTATCCTCCAGCCGGCTTGCTCCAGAAGACGACCGGCTACTCTAAGATTACTTCTTGGTCGTCCGCTTCCATCTGTAGTTGGCATCAAAAATTCTGTAGTAAAAAGTTTTTCTGGTAATTGCTTGCGGTATGGTTCGAGTATAGCCAGTTCTTTATCTATAGGTATCCCCGACGAGGCTTGATCAGAATTTGAAAAGAAACTACTGGTGCGGGTATATTGTCCGTTAAACAAGGTGCGGTTTGACCATTCAAAATCGAAGGCATATCCAAGAGCTTCTCGCACCTGAGGATCCTTAAAAATCTCTCGTCTTGAATTAAAGACAAAGCCCTGCATTCCAGTTGGGTTTTGATGTGGGAACATTTCTTTTTTCAAGAGGCCTTGCTTCACATCGTCTACGTTGTAATCTTCGGCCCACGCTTTAGATTGATTTTCTGCCCGGAAATCAATATCCCCAGCTTTTAGTGCTAAGCGAACCGATGTTGCATCGAGGAAGAAGTCCGTTCGAATTTCATCAAAGTTGTTTTGCCCTCGGTTAACGGCTAGATTTTGTCCCCAGTAATCTTCAACCCGTTCTTGTATGACATATCTGCCAGCCTCGAATTCTTTAATTCGATAAGGGCCACTTCCTAGCGGTGGGTCAAGAGTGGTTTCCGAAAAGTCGCGATCGGCCCAATAATGTTTAGGTAATATGGGAAGCTGACCCATTATCATGGGTAACTCACGGTTTCCAGCTTCTTTGAAATTGAAGCGTACTTGGTGGCGCCCAAGTTTTTCCGCATTCTCTACTGCACCATAATAGTAGCGATAGCCAGGGCTACCTTTTTCGATGAGAGTATTAAAAGACCAAACAACGTCATCCGCTGTTATTGGGATTCCGTCATGCCAACGGGCTTCTTCACGTAAATTAAAAATTACCCACGAACGATCATCTGGCCATTCAAAGGTTTCGGCAATTAGACCATAAACGGTAAATGGCTCATCCGCACTTGACGTTATTAATGTTTCTACTGATCCCGTTGATACCGCATTGCCCTTTGGTATATATCCATGGAAGCTATCGAAGGTGCCAATTCCACCTAAACGAATTGACCCACCTTTAGGCGCATTAGGGTTAACGTAATCGAAATGTGCAAAATCAGGCCCGTATTTAGCTATTTCACTATCGTACATGGTCATTGCGTGAGAAAAAAGAGTATCGTCAGATTGGGCGATAGAGGACCCTGCAAAAATCAAAATTATTGTGAGAAGCAATTTACGCATGGGCTCATTATATTCTGCCGTACGTTCCCGTCTACCCCTAAAGACCGGATAGTAGTACTCTTTAAGCATGTCAAATCCGATAAATCCCAATAACTGCCGATCTAGACGGCGTGAGTGTGAGCCAAAAAGCCAAGAAATCAGCGAAAAAAACACCTTTGCGTCACTGGTTATTGAGTGGTATCGAGAAAATGGTCGGAATAGTCTGCCATGGCAGTATTCTAATGATCCTTATCCGCGTTGGATTTCTGAAATCATGTTGCAACAAACTCAGGTTGCCACTGTAATTCCTTACTTTTTAAGGTTCATACACCGATTTCCCGACCTGAAAACTCTGGCTACAAGCAATGTTGACGAGGTTTTAAGTTATTGGACCGGCTTAGGTTATTACGCTCGTGCTCGCAATTTGCATCGTACCGCACAGATTATCAAAAATGATTATCAAGGTAATTTTCCAGAAACCTACGAAACAATTATCCGACTCCCAGGGATTGGACGGTCAACGGCAGGCGCTATCCTTTCTTTTTGTTTTGATAAGCCTTATCCGATACTTGATGGAAACGTGCGAAGAGTTTTAGCTCGATATCACGCGATCGATGGATGGCCAGGAAAAATAGAGGTTGCGAAACGATTATGGCATTTTGCGGAAATGCATACACCGAAATCTAATATTGGAGAGTATACACAGGGCATAATGGATATAGGGTCAGGAGTTTGCTTGGCAAGACAACCTCTGTGTGTGAAATGCCCGATCGCATCCACATGTAAGGCATTTGAAGAGAAAAATTTTTTAAATTTCCCGGGCTCTAAGCCAAAAAAAATTCGTTCATATAAAAAAATGATTATGGTTATGATCCGGGATCAGGCAGGTGACGTTTTTCTCCATCAGCGTCCGACCATAGGTATTTGGGGCGGCCTTTGGAGTTTTCCAGAGTGTCCACAGGGTTTGCGTCCCGAAGTGTGGATCTTGGAAAGTTTTGGTTTATACGTGCGGTGCGAACAGCCATGGGAAGGCTTTCGCCATCAGTTAAGTCATATAGAGTTGGATATTCAACCACTGCCAGCTATATTGACTAAGCCAAAATTGGTAACCAAGACCTCGATCTGGTATAAACCAGGTATGCCAATCAAACTGGGTCTTGCTGCCCCAGTAACTCGATTGTTGGAAAAACTTAAGGAATGCCCAATTTGAGTCATACTGTTTACTGCATAATTCTAAAAAAAGAACTCGAGGGACTTGATTTCAAGCCTGTTGGCGGGAGTTTGGGCGATCGAATTTTTGAGCATGTATCCAAAGATGGCTGGCAAGAATGGTTGACGCATCAGACTATGCTCATTAATGAGAAGCGACTAAGTTTAGTGAATCAAGATCATAAGGCTTACCTAAAAAACCAAATGGAAGAATTTTTTTTCGGGTCTGGAGCAGAAAAACCGGAAGGTTGGGTTTCACCCGATAGAAAGTAAAACAAAAACCAATACTTTAGTCTATTAAGAAAATAACAATTTATTAATCGACTTGGGTAGATATTTTTTATTAATAGGATGATTTGTGTCCAAGAAAAACGAAACTGATAGTCTAGACTATTTAGGCATCCAGAATACTGGTAAAACTTTCTGGAACCTTTCCTCCGTTGAGTTGGTTGAACATGCGTTACGGAACAATGAGGGTAAATTGAGCATAGATGGTTCCTTAGTAGTTCTGACAGGACAACATACGGGACGATCGGCAGGCGATAAGTTCGTGGTTAGCGATAGTGATACCAAAGACAAAGTCTGGTGGGGCCCGGTGAATTCACCCTATGAGCCGGATCAGTTCGAAGCACTCTTTGGTCGATTGTTGAGTTTTGTAGAAGGCAGAGATTTATATGTTCAAGATTGTTTCGTCGGGGCTGACCAAAATCATAGGCTTCCTATACGTGTCGTGAGCGAGCTAGCTTGGCATAATTTGTTTGCACGTACAATGTTCATAGAAGCTAATAGAGATGAAATTTTCAATCATGATCCACAGTTCACTGTAATTACGGTACCTAGTTTTTCTGCCGACATAGAATTAGATGGTACGCGATCTGAAACATTTATTATCGTCAATTTTACAAGGCGGTTAATCATTATTGGCGGTACGACTTATGCCGGCGAAACAAAAAAGTCGATCTTTAGTGTTATGAATTATCTTATGCCATTTCGTGGTGTTTTGCCAATGCATGCCTCGGTCAATATTGGACCGGATGGTAGTAGTGCCATATTTTTTGGTTTGTCGGGGACGGGAAAAACAACACTGTCTGCTGACCCCAATCGCGCTTTAATTGGTGATGATGAACATGGATGGAGTGACAATGGTTTATTCAATTTTGAGGGTGGGTGTTATGCAAAAGTAATCAACCTTTCATCAGAGCAGGAACCCGAGATTTTTAAGACGACAAAAACGTTCGGAACAATTCTCGAGAACGTAGTAATGGATCCGACTACAAGGGAAATTGATCTAAATGATGGATCTCTAACCGAAAATACTCGTGGTTCTTATCCTATAACTCAAATCTCAAATGCCGAGTTATCAGGGTGTGCTATCCATCCTAGAAATGTTATTTTTCTTACTTGTGATGCTTTTGGGGTGCTTCCACCTGTTTCAAAATTAACAAGTGAGCAAGCGATGTATCACTTCATAAATGGTTACACCGCTAAGGTTGCAGGTACTGAAAAGGGTGTGACGGAGCCTACGCCAACATTCAGTCCATGTTATGGAGGTCCTTTCTTGCCACTTCACCCCAGTCATTATGCCAAAATGTTAGGCTCAAAAATTGAAGAGCATGGAGTTGTTGTGTGGTTTATTAATACGGGTTGGACAGGTGGTCCGTATGGGGTAGGTGAGAGAATATCTATTCACCATACTAGGGCTATAGTAAATGCAACGTTGGATGGAAAATTGAACTCGATTCCGACTATAGCTGATGAGGTTTTTGGGCTGGAAATACCGGTGGAATGTCCAGGGGTGCCATCTGAATTATTAAATCCAAGAAATACTTGGAAAGATCAATTAGCTTATGATAAACAAGCACAGAAGTTAGCGAGTCAGTTTGAGCAAAACTTTCAGAAATATGCAGGCGATGTAACAGATGCTATTCGAGCTGCTGGGCCAGTAGTGCAGCCAACTTAATGTGGTTGTATTCGTGGTTAGAGTTATAACAATTGGGTTGACCCATTGATCATTAGAGTACCGATGTAAATCAGGAAAGTTAGATGGAAGCCGACGAGAAAACCCCAAGCATTGTTTATGATGATACTGGGGTGCGACGCTTGTGGGATAAAGATGCAACTTTATGGTCTGATCACCATCAAAAAATACACTCCATAAAAAGGCGACTTGGTTGGTTAGATTCGCCTCGCTGGTTACGAAGTCAGCTCTATGACTTAAAAAAAAGAATCAGCGCCATTCAGGATTATAAATGGAAAGGCATTGTATTGATTGGAATGGGCGGCTCGAGCCTCGCAGCTACGGTTTTATACCGTATGGCCATCATAGAGAAAGGCAGGCCCGTTGATCCTTACTTTGAGGTCTTGGATACCATACATCCCAATGGCATACGTAACATAAGCGCTCGTGAAAATCTCTCGGAGACTCTTTTTATAATCTCCTCAAAATCAGGATCAACAATAGAGGTTAATGCCTTGTGGTTATATATTGATGAGCTCCTGCGATGCCGGGGGAGCAATCATGGAGAAAGAGGGAAGAATTTTGTTGCGATCACTGACCCAGGAAGCCCATTAGAGGCTTTAGCTGATGATAATGGGTTTCTTGATTGTTTCCTAAACCCGAGTGATATTGGCGGGCGATTCTCAGCTTTAACTTATTATGGGATGGTGCCCGCAGCGCTACTAGGTTTTGATGTACAAGGACTCTTAGAATCGGCAGAACACCAGGTTTCTATTTCCAAGATGACTATGGTTGAAAAAAATAGTCCCTTTAAATTAGGTTGGGAAATAGGATCCCAGGCCCTAAACGGTAAGAATAAACTCACCTTAATTTTTTCTAAGGAGAATGAGCCGCTTGGTGTTTGGATTGAACAGCTACTCGCTGAAAGCACCGGCAAAGATGGGCGAGGGGTTGTTCCCATAATTAATGAGCCGGTTCTTAATTCTGTGGAGTATGGCTCAGATCGGTTTTTTGTCACAGTTGGCGCTATTAATAGCCATCATGTTATGAACATACAGCATGAATTAATTTCTGCTGGTTTTTCTGTTTTCCAATTAGACATGGATGGGTTGAATGATATTGGAGGCGAGTTTTTTCGTTGGCAATTTGCTACAGCAGTAGCAGGTTCAGTTCTTGGAATAAATCCCTTCGATGAGCCGCAAGTGCAGCGTGCGAAGGATGCTACTATTTCCTTTCTTGACGGAAAGAGCCATTTAAAAACGCAAACGATGGAGAGATGTATACGGAAAAACAGTATGATCTTAATAGGTAATGATTTTGATTATGGAAAATTCCTCAATGCGTCAGAAGAAATTAATAGATTATTTAAACATGTTAATCTCGGTAATTACGTTGCTATCCTCTCATGGTTAGAGGAGACTGATGAAATTTATGAAAAATTAGTCGCTATTTCAAATCGGGTTCGGGAATCTCTGGGGGTTCCTGTGACTTTAGGTTTCGGGCCACGTTACCTTCATTCTACTGGACAGTTACACAAAGGCGATTCCAATACTGGAATATTTCTCCAAATCTATTCAGAACCCGAGAACAACCAGACTATACCTACTTGGAAGCATGGTTTTTCAGATTTACATAAGGCTCAAGCTGACGCCGACCTTGTAGTGTTATCTGATCTTGGCCGGCGTCTTTTAAGAATTGATGTACAAACGAGTGTGATATCGGGTCTTACTAAATTAGATGAGGTAATTAATTATGCATTATCACACTAATCAAATACAAAGTGTAAATGCAATAACGTTTGATCTCGATGATACGCTATGGGAGATTGCCCCAGTAATCGCAAGAGCGGAAAAAAAAGTTTATGAGGTCATTCAAGCACAATTTCCGCGAGTAAGCGAACGGTATACCTTAAAAGACATACAAAAAATTAGAGAGCAGGTCTTGGTATCGAATCCCGATATTATTCATGACCTCACAGAAATTCGTCGTTTGACATTTCGGGAAATGTTAAGTGGTTGTCATTATGATCCTAATCAAGCATCGGTTCTTTTGGAACAGTATATGGATTGGCGTCACAATGTAGATTTTTTTGTAGACGTTATACCTGCGCTCGATTTACTAAGTGAGCGATATAAACTACTAACCATAACTAATGGCAATGCTGATGTAAAAAGACTTGGAATATCACAATATTTCACAGCCAGTATAAGCGCGGGGGAATTTGGCACTCTAAAACCTGATCCTCGCATTTTTCATTATGCTTGCGAAATACTTGGAGAAAAGCCAAGTACTATTTTACATGTTGGTGACAATCCTAGCGACGATGTAATAGGTGCGCTTGATGCTGGCTTTCGGGCTGTGTGGATAAATCGGTATAGGACGGTGTGGAAACATCCAAGATCGCCGGACATAGAAATTACTAGCTTGACCGAGTTAGTTGAATTTCTTGATGGGCCCGACTAACAACAAAAAATTTCAATTTAATCTTCTCCGACTAGAGATTGTTTCTGTAAATGGAAAGTATTTATTTGATGATCTATCGAGAAAATAACGCTTTAAGGTTTTTTCAATAACGGGAAACGCTATCTGATTCCAGGGGATGTCTTCTTCTTTGAAGAGCTTTGTTTCAAGACTTTCAGATCCGGCTGAAAAACTACCATTAATGAGATTTCCACGGAAGATAACATAAACTTGACTCACATGTGGAAGACTGAAAACTGAATACAAGCCAATTATTTTTACTTCCGCACACGCTTCCTCATATGTCTCTCTAATAGCTGCTTCTTCCAGTGTTTCTTCATTTTCCATAAACCCAGCTGGCAATGTCCAAAGACCATATCTTGGCTCAATGGCTCGACGACATAGGAGAATTTGATCTTGCCATTCGGTGATACAGCCCGCGATCAATTTAGGGTTTTGATAGTGAATGAACCCACATTTGTCGCAAATATGCCGTGGGCGGTTATCCCCCTTGGGAATTCGGAGATTTACGGTTGAACCACATTGATTGCAATATTTCATGTTTTTATATTCTTACTAATGCACTATAGCATTTTAGATAACTAATTCGGAAAGCTTGACTCTTGGTGATAGACTGGATTCTAATCCTTAGTTAACCTTTCGTTAGAAATTCGGCCAGGTAGCTCAGTCGGTAGAGCAGAGGACTGAAAATCCTCGTGTCGGCAGTTCGATTCTGTCCCTGGCCACCTTATTTTCAATGACTTACGTGCGTGCCTCAGGTTGAAAATCGTTAGGTAGGACTAAAGTAGGACTAACTTTTTTCACCCCCTCTTTATTTTTGGAAGATTTGCGACAGCCTTATGCGCTCTCTCATCAGCAACATGAATGTAAATTCATCGGAATTTTAAGGTTCTTATGATCAGCTACCTTTTCGATATCAAGCACTGTGGAGTGAGTTTTAAAGGGGTGAGTTTACGGAAAAATACTTGAGGTGCATCAAAATAAAGTAGAAATTTTATCCAAAATTATTTTTTGTGTTTTGTCTAGGTCCTTTAAATCACACTCCCATATGACAAGTGCGCTCCATGAATTTTCTTCTAAATTTTTAATATTCTGAAAATCACGTTCTAGCGTTCGTTGCCTTTTTTCGGCCCAAAAAATCGCATTAGTTTTTGGGTAGACGTTGCCAAACTTACAATTGTGAGAATGCCAAAAACAGCCGTGGACAAATACCGCTAACTTACGACTGACCAAAACAAGGTCTGGTTTTGTTCCATGAATTGTACGATTCAATCTAAATCTCAGGCCTAATTTATGGCAAAGACTTCGTACAGTTTTTTCCGGTTTCGTCCCAGACGATTTTATTTGGGACATATTAAAACTGCGAGTTTTTTTGTCATGTACATCCATCGGTAAATCTAATACTTCAACAATCCCCCCGTCTTTTTCGTAATGATATGATCTGAGAACTTTTTCAATATCTGGCGTCCAACCTCTTCAACAACTAAAGGTACAACAGAATTACCGAATTGTTTATATGCTTGGGTGTCTGAAACGACTTGGGGAAATTCATCCTTGTGTCCAAACAGGTTTGCATATCTCTTATTAAATCCCATCAATCGTTGTGCCTCCCGGGGCGTAAGTCTTCGCGGATTTTTCCAACCTTTGTGGTTAATCAATATTTCGGCGCCATCCTTATAATATCTCGCACTCATTGTTCTTGCGACATCATCCGGAGAGTTGAGACCGTATCCAAAACCATTGCCTTTTGCTTTTTGTTTTTTTGCATAGGCTTTTAGATATTTCCATAACTTGTCGGAGAGCATATATTTTGGATCCACATCATCTTCCAATATTGTTCTTAGTGTTATTGTTTGCTTGGTTCTTATGTTGGGAAAATCAAAACCTACCGCATTCCCAAAAATCTTTTTGTCGAAACAGACAATAAATATTCGTTCTCTGTGCTGTGGAACTCTTGACCGAGCGTCAATAATTTCAGAAAATATGGCATATTGACGACTTTCAATTTCTTGTACTATTTGTTTCCATGTGTTGCCTTTATCATGAGATTTAAGGTTTTTTACATTTTCAAGAAATAGAACAGGGGGCCGTTTTGCATCAACAATTTCCATTATTCGGTAGAACAACTTTCCTTGACTAACATCCTGGAAACCGTGTTTATGGCCAAGAGACTGTTTCTTTGAAACCCCTGCAATAGAGAAAGGCTGACACGGAAAGCCAGCGCACAAAATGTCGTGGTCCGGAATTAACTTCGCGTTAACTTTCCAGATATCATTATCATTGACATCCTCATCCTTGTACCACGCTTTATAAGTGGTGGTCGAATATTTGTCCCATTCATTAGAGAAAACACACTTTCCACCTAGCTTGGTCATCGCGCATCTAAAGCCACCTATGCCCGCGAACAAATCTATAAATTTAAAAGGTAAACGGTCGTATCTATTTGTGATATTTTGAGATCTTGAAGGAAGGGAATAGGGAGTCTTCTTTCGAGTGACCGTCTTTGCCGTAGCCTTCTTAACTACTTTGTTCTTCGCCGCCATAGTGTTTCTCCTCTACGGTCAGCTAAATGACGTAATGGTCCCATTTATCCAAAACAGGATCCAAATAAAATTTAATAAAATCTTCAAATGACATCATATTACTTGCATCACCATAATGTTCTATTCGTTCTATTTTATCTCTGGTTGTTATGACGAAGACTTTATTTCTTTCGGCCTCTATAAGCTGATTTGCACTGATGTCTTCATCCAAAGTTGCGAGAAAATATCCGTGAGCCACGTTTGCTTCGGTAACAACTTGCCGCTATCTTTCCCGTAAGGTGCGTTTAGCTGTTAACAGTATGCTATCTAGCGGGTATTTCTGCAAAAATTCCTTAGATGGAAGAACAAAATCGGGTCGAGCGCCATCAACTTTAATACCGCGAACTAATGGGTAGCCAAGACGTGTAGACATAATTTCTTCAATGATAAGTTCAAAAACTTTGCCTGCACGAGATTTTCTCGAGTTTCCCAAAGATTTGAAAAAATTTTGCAATTCGTCAAAATCAAGAATGTCGGCCGAGCCTTTTTCATCAGTTGTAATCCTTTTCCATGAGTCAATTTCGGCTGATTTATAGTCTTCATAAACTTTGTCGTGCATCTTTTGAACGATCAAGGAAATATCCTCTTTTAAACTTATCTTATGATTGTTGTCGATGATGGTCCCGCAGGCATTTTTTACCAAGCTCGTATTGGAAGGTATGGTTTCTTTAAATTTCTCGAATAATTTCATAACGTTGATTTTTTGGTTAAACGATTAACGGAGTTCTCAGGCGGCCACGAGAAATCAAACACTCGCCGAAAAAGGTAGTTTCGCCATACCCCCTATTATCGTCCATAACTCAGGCGGGACTAAAATGGGACTAACTGTTGTCCTTTTCTGTCCTCTGGCGTCCTCAAAGTCCAAACAGCACAGGGTCAAAGTGCTTGGTTTATCTCATTTTTGAGGCTATCATTACACCAACTAAACATTAGACATGGGACTGAAAATCCTCGTGTCGGCAGTTCGATTCTGTCCTTGACCACCTTTTTTTCAATGATTTACGTTGGTGTCTCAGTTCGAAAATAGCCGCCTATGACTAAACTATGACTAACTTTTGTCACCTCCTCTTTTTTTAAGGTAGTCTTTTAGACAACATATTGTAAATATCCGGGATAGTATTTCTTTAGGTAATAAACATACTGAGTATATAAATAAAGTTGAATTATGGATCAGATATTCTCACTGGTATTCGATAACATCACGTCGCCAATGGTTCTATTTTTCGGCCTAGGGGTCGGAGCATCTTTGCTTCGATCAGACCTGGAAATACCTCAATCTGTAGCACGCATTTTGTCTATTTACTTAATGTTGGCGATTGGTTTCAAGGGCGGCGCAGCTGTTGCCGACAACGGCATTGAATTTGAAATGGTCGCCACCCTGGTCTCCTGTGCAATATTGAGCTTCATCACGCCATTCATCGCCTACTTTCTTCTCCGGCGCATGAGTAATTTACCTACTGTCGACGTTGCAGCAGTGGCTGCTCACTACGGTTCGATTAGCGTTGTTACATTGGCTGCAGCAATGCAAGTACTGAAACAGTTAGGGCTTGACTATGAGGGGTATATCATAGCAGCGGCTGCTGTTATGGAATTTCCCGCTATTATTTCAGGATTGTGGTTAGCAAAACAGTTTGCACGCAGCGATACATCAACCAAAGAGGGCTTATTTCGCCATGTTTTTTTAAATGGCTCGATTGTCGTACTTTTTGGCGCATTTATTATTGGCTGGGTCTCTGGTGACGGAGGCCTCTCCGATATCGCGCCTTTTATCATTGATCCTTTTAATGGTGTCCTGTGTCTATTCTTGTTAGATATGGGTATCGTAGCGGGGCGTGGTTTCCGCGACAAGAAGAACGCAATCGGGCCCCGCGAGATAAGCTTTGGCTTGGCTATGCCTCTGTTTTCAATAGGTCTCGCCACTGTTTTTATTCTGATTCTTGACCTATCTGTTGGAGGAGCTGCATTGCTGTTTACTCTAGCTGCCAGTGCCTCCTATATCGCTGTTCCAGCAGCTATGCGATTCACATTGCCACGAGCTAACCCAGCTGTTTATATAACGATGTCATTAGGGGTAACTTTCCCATTCAATCTAACAATTGGTATCCCGATCTACATTGCACTTGCGCGATTAATAGCTTGATTGAGGATAGAGGAATATCCAGTATCAGGCAAGATGGAGATATCGCCGCCTTCTAAGACATGTTTACATAATCAAAATATGCCCTTGCTGAATTAGGAATACTTTTTCAACTTCAGTTTTTTCTTTAACACTTTTGGGGCTATTACTGGGAATCGCTATTAACCTAATAATTGCCTGCGTAGCCCGGTACGCTGAAGGATGGCAGTTGCTATTTCCTCTATAGAAATCCCATTTGTGTTTAAGAATGCCACATTATGTTGTCGGAATAGGCTCTCCGAACGCTGCACCTCCTCGCGGCACTGTTGTAAGTCTGAATACTGACTACGAGGACGTCTTTCATTACGAATTTTCTGTAGTTGATTATAATCTGTGGTTAACCCGAACAGACGTCTCTGATATTTTCTCAGTATGGGGGGTAGTTGTTCTGAAGACAGCTCACCATCAACCAATGGGTAGTTGGCACAAAATATTCCAAAGTGCATAGCTAAATATAAAGAGACTGGGGTCTTACCGATTCTAGAAACACCAACGATAATTAAATCAGCATAATTATAATCCTCGATGTTTAACCCATCATCGCAGTCCATTGAAAAATGGACCGCCCTTATTCGGCTGGTATAACGATCTGGATCAACAACACCATGGCCATCACCGACATGGCCGGTTGGCTCGACACCTAGCGCCCCAGACACCACTCTTAAGAAGTTTCCAAAAAGATCAAACAGCAATCCATCGGAAGCGCGCAACCGCTCAATGTAAGATCGATCCACGAATGTCGCAAAAATGAGAGGCTGAGCACCATCTTCTCTCGCTGCTGCGTCTATTTTTTTTAACGCTTCTAACAGCTTATCATCGCTGTTGATAAAAGGAAGCGCTTTCGTAGAAAATTTTACACTGGGAAACTGAGATAATAGACTATGTCCCAGTATTTCGGCCGTTATGCCTGTGCCATCAGAAATTATAAAGACTGACCTTTTAACCATGAGCCTTCCAGATCATGACAAGATATTCCATGTTGAAAAAATGTTGATACACATTCTATCGGGTTGGAGACCAATTGAATAAACTTTGAGTAGAAATAATTTTTCGATTAGATCTATACACACTAATTACAAGATAAATGGATGAGAAATGACGAATCAAGTACTTTCCCTAGATCAAGTCAGGATGAGTGATATACAACGTGTTGGCGGGAAAAATGCCTCGCTTGGTGAAATGATAAGCACACTTCAGCCCTCAGGAATTCGTGTGCCTCCCGGTTTTGCTACCACCATAGAAGCCTACTATAACTTCATAGAGAGCAATAATCTGGAACATCAAATTAAGCAAGCAATAGAATCTTTAGACATCGACAATGTCGAAGCATTAAATGAAACCGGAAAAAAGATTCGGAACTGGTTTATAGAGAGCACTCTTCCAGCAGATTTAGAACAAGAAATTCGTGATGCTTATGAAACCTTGTGTTCGTCTGACAATTCAAATATATCTGTAGCGATTCGATCCTCAGCAACAGCGGAAGATCTCCCTGAAGCCTCCTTCGCCGGACAGCAGGAAACATTCCTAAATGTACATGGAACAGATGACGTTGTTAAACGCGTTCAGCACGTTTTTGCGTCTCTGTACAATGATCGGGCTATCGCCTACCGTGCTCACCAGGGGTTTAACAATTCAAATATCGCCTTGTCGGTTGGTATTCAAAAAATGGTAAGAAGTGATCTTGGTGCAAGTGGTGTAATTTTTACACTTGATACCGAATCTGGTTTTCGTGATCTTGTTTTTATTACATCATCCTTTGGCCTTGGTGAATGCATTGTTCAGGGTTCAGTCAATCCAGACGAATTCTATGTGCATAAATCGACACTAAAAAAGGGTAATTCCGCAATTCTGCGCCGAATTCTAGGGGAGAAAACTATCAAGATGGTTTATTCCCAAAATGGAGGTGACTCCAGTACAGAAATCGTCGAAACCAGCGAAAATGAAAGACGGAATTTTTCGCTCAAAGATAAAGAAATTGAACAATTAGCTCAAATGGCCATTGAAATTGAGCGTCATTACGAAAGACCTATGGATATCGAATGGGGTATGGACGGGAAAAATGGGGAATTGTATATCCTGCAAGCGAGGCCTGAAACTGTGCGGAGCCATAATGATGAACAGGAGTTACAACGCTATAAATTACAGGAGAAAGGTAGAGCAATTGTTGATGGCCGCAGCATTGGCCAACGCATTGGCAGTGGTCGTGTGCGAATTGTCTCAAATATCAATGAGCTCGGGACAGTAGCCCCGGGAGATGTTTTGGTGACAGATATGACAGACCCGGACTGGGAGCCGGTGATGAAAAAAACTTCTGCAATTGTGACTAACCGTGGTGGCCGAACCTGTCATGCGGCGATAATAGCTCGAGAAATGGGCGTGCCTGCCGTGGTGGGATGTGGTGACGCAACGGCAAAGGTCATTAATGGATCAAGAGTTACTGTGTCCTGCGCTGAAGGAGATACTGGTCATGTTTACGATGGCGCTCTTAAGTTCGACGTAGAAAAAATCCGTTTCAACAAGATGCCAGAGATTCCGGTGAAAATTTCTTTGAATGTAGGTAATCCAAGTTTAGCGTTTGCGTCCCAAAAGCTACCTAATTATGGTGTAGGACTCGCCAGACTAGAATTTATTATTAATAACATGATCGGTATTCACCCAAAGGCTCTTTTAGACTATAAAAATCTTTCAAATCTAACCCAACAAAAGATCGATAAGCTATCGTCTGGTTACTCCACACCGACAGACTTTTATGTGGCTAAAATCGCAGAGGGCGTCTCAACTATCGCTGCTGCTTTTGCACCAAAACCGGTCATAGTTCGACTCTCTGATTTCAAATCAAATGAATATGCGAATCTGGTGGGCGGTAAAGATTATGAGCCTGTGGAAGAAAACCCAATGCTCGGATTGCGTGGTGCGTCCCGATACCTTGATCCAAGATTTAAGGACTGTTTTGAACTGGAATGCCGAGCTCTAAAATTTGTTCGTGAACAAATGGGACTACTGAACGTTTGGTTAATGGTGCCATTCGTACGAACCCCGAAAGAGGCGATGCAGGTTGTTGATTTATTATCGAAGAATGGCCTAGCTAGAGGTAAAAATGACCTAAAAATTATGATGATGTGTGAGCTACCATCTAATATCTTGCTTGCAAATGAGTTTCTTCAACATTTTGATGGGTTCTCGATTGGATCAAATGATCTTACACAGTTAACACTAGGTATAGATCGGGATTCGGGAGACATGGCTCACTTATTTAATGAGCAAGATGAGGCAATCAAAATATTGCTCAAAAAAGCGATCACCGCGTGCCAGTCAAATGGAAAATATGTGGGTATCTGTGGGCAGGGCCCTTCCGATGATCCTGATTTTGCACGATGGTTGGTCGAGACGGGAATTGAAAACATTTCATTAAACCCTGATTCAGTCATAGAAACTTGGTTATCGATAGCAGATTGATTGGTTAGATTATTAGTAAGTAGAGAACTTAGGTAACATGTAACTGTCCGTGGAACTGATTGAAAGAAGTGTCGGTTGCCCTTACTGTGGCGAGGCATTTGTTGCACTAATCGATCTGTCTTCTGGAAGCTGTTCCTACATTGAAGACTGTGAAGTCTGCTGCCGGCCGATCCAATTTCAGCTGGATTGTGCTAATACCGGAGAGATCTTAAATATCACGTTATGGCGCGACGACGATTAAACGATTTGAAATATAAGTCTTCTCAAATAAGTTTTACTGAATCACACTCTGGGGACTCTGTTGTAGATATAGCCCTATAAAGAAAAGCTCAATCAGGATTTTTATCACGGGTTTTTTTGCAGTTCCCATCGTAACGAATAGCCACGTTAATTTTAATGACTTACGTTAGCATCTTAGGTCGACAAAACACTAGTGTGACTAAAATGGGGCCAACATTAGTCAATTTGAAAATGAATAACTCCTCTATGACCACGAAAATGCAGTTATAAGTTCTTGTCGCTATCGTGATTGAGCAGGTGTAATTACTTACGACAAACACAAACGAGATGGCGTTTAAGGGTATTTACGATTAGATAACTTTAGTTGGCAGTTTAAGCTGCCGCAAAAATGAAGGAGATATTCTTGCCTCTGGGTGAACTGTAATGCTGTGCCCTCGTTTTTTATAATGTGCTTCCATCATCTGCCAAAAATATTTTTGTTGATCATGTTCTAGTTGTGATTCCATCGCGTTTCCCATCAGTTGATCATCCATGTGTAACACTGAAGCCGTCAAATTGTCAGCGCTCAAGTTAACCACATCAATGCCCGCGTCGTAATATTTTTTACTGTCGTAATAATCGTGTAATAGATGTTCCTCGACTGTTAATTCGATACCCGTTTCTCTCCACATCAATGTTTTAGGGGTTGTGATTCCCTTTTGAGAAAATTTAATATCTGCGCTTGGCAAATAATCAACAACACAAAGTGGTCGCCGAAATATTTCTGCTATCGCATCAATCCCGAGTCCAGTACTTACAGTGAAATAGCAATTTGCAAGAAGCCACACATCTAGAAAATCGCACTTCTCTGGAGCATAAGCGTAATCTATGATTCTTGGATGGTCGATCTTGAAGGGTTTTTTCACAACCTTTCCCATACGGAAAATCCAATAACCTCGATCGGCTAAAGCTAGTACTGCCTTTTGATAATTATCAGCATCGACATCACGATATGCGTGGTAGCTAAAATCGTTTTCGTAGTTTTTGTTTTTAATTTGGCCTAAATAACTGTCGTCCCTTAAACAAAGACATATAAATCGGCTCCCTTCTTTGAGTCCGATTTGGGATAAATATTGTCGACCCCTTCTATCTTTATCTGCCGGAATGGTTAAATGAGGCTTAGTTCGACGAAATAATCCAAGGTGGTCCTGGTTTGTAGCGGCTGATTCAAGAGTTCGACTTTGGAATCTGTGTCGCGCGCCGCCGGGAATAAAATAAGTAGAGAGCCAAAACACCTCAAAAATTGGATGCAAGATAATTGCATTCCTGCATAAGGAAGTGAAGTAGCTGTTTGCTGGAATGCCCGTTGGATAAAATAAGTCGATGGTCTTTTCAGGGAATCCATATACTTCTTTATAAGCTAAATAGAATTCCACATTAAACGCAACTGCTCCTATCCTATGCGTGGGTATGGGGCCAACACGAAATAGGATCCACCTTCTGATGCTAAAGGCCACCAAAACGAATGGCATCATGAATGGAATCAAGGCCCGCTTAATCCCCCATAGTAGGTACTTTTTTAACAATTCAGAATTAAAAAATAGTTTCTTCACTCGTCCAAACAAATCTAATTTACATCTTTCATGTTTCTAATATCGATTAGCATGAGAGTTTTATATGCAGTGTAATTTTTATTTATTGTTATGCATCAAATATCGGAAACCTGATTCTCCAATATGGTCGGCTGATTCAGCTTTTATCAGATTCTAGATAGTCCAACATGTCTTTCTTTCTGTTGCCAATTTTTTTTGCCGGACAACCGCAATTAATAGACCATGGATGCAAATCTTGCGTTACAAAAGACATTGCACCGACACTCGCCCCAATACCAATTTCTATGTTTGGCATCACCACAGAATCAACTCCGATAATTGCGTAGTCTTTGATCGTCACTTGGCCAATATCTTTTCCCATATGCTCTTTCAAAAAGTGACGTCTATGCATTAAAAACTTTCCTGAATAATCGTCACTGACCGAGAACACCCTGACACCTGGGGCGAGAGTCACATATTTTCCTATACATACGCCATATGTTCCGCCAATATATGAAAAACAGTTTATCTCAACATTGTCATCAATCTCTACCCGACCGGTAGCGACAATCACAACAAAATCCTGAATTACTACGTTGTCACCTATCGAAATATTCTCTGGACAATAGATACTCGACCGATTGTGAATTTTTACATTTTCACCTATGGACATAAATCCCGCAGCGTGGAGTTCATCATCGTTGTAATATTCACCTCCTAATTTATTGATAGGCATTTGATTTTATGGACATGGATGTTGATATATTAGTTAACAATTATGCATCCAGATTTAGTCAAAACTAACCAAAAGGTTTTGTTTCTAAATAGATCCATTACACAATCTTAGACCAAATTTCTTCAATTAGCTCCAAATCTTCCAGACTATCCGAACCCGGTGACAAGCTAGATCCATTGGTTAAGAGACAGTCTACAAAAGCCTCTGCTTGCCTCTTAAATGACCATGTCCAATCAGCTTTTGGTTGCTGCATACTTGTAGCACCATTTACATCCTCATGAAAAACCTGCACTGTTGCAGGCTGGTTCCTGAGAAAAGCCGGTGGCAGTTGTAGAACTATGCGCCCTTTCGAGAACAGTATTTCAACACCTTCTTCCCAGTAGCGATTTGTTTCTAAATGAGCAAACTCGAAGACGCCCTGAAATTGATCAAAGTCAAGGGCAATGGAACCACTATTTTTTCTGTAATTGACTTGATGGATTTTTGGTTTCTTGTCGGTCAAATATCTAATCAAATTTATGTCGTGCACAAAAACATTAAGAAATCGCTCATACTCCTGTTTTAGTTGTTTTGGCACCCAATCAGGTGCAATTGGAAGGATTTTATGTTTTGGTGTGGGTTCGCTAGTATTCCAAAAACCGCTTATATTGCAATAATCACCACCACCAAAACAATAACACCTAAAAAATAAGGGTTCTCCAAGCTCGCCCCCATGCAACTGATGCGATATTAGATTCTTTGCGATTTGGACGCCTTCATCATAACGCCTCATAAAGCCATTAACATATAGGCAATTCTTCTCTCGAGCGGTCTTAACTAACGAGGCACCCTGCGCAACTGTCGCGGCCATTGGCTTTTCTGTAAATACCGGCAACCCACGTTCTAGGATATCTAGCGCTACCGATGCAGTGTGTTCTCGCCTCACGATTGCTACGATTGCATCGCACACCTGGTTATCCATCAGGTGTGTATGATCCTTGAAATAATTGGGTATACCATACTTCTCACAGGCAAGCTGGCCTAGCTCAGGTCGCAATTCTGCGAGTCCTGTTATCTCTACATTGGGAAGTTGGCAATAGTTCGCAAGATGGGCCACCTGCCCAACAAAGCCTGAACCTACCCACCCTAGCCGTAGTTTTTCTGTCAATATATTATGTCCATTGATTTACTGATTTCCTGTCAGAAAATCAATAATTATTGTTCTACTATGTAACGCGGAGTAGATCAAAACTCTTTCTCCCCCAATTCTGATTAATCAAATAACTTTCAACTCAGGCAAAGGAACGATAAAGTGCCCACCCAAATCGAGAAACCGCTGATGACGATCAATGATCTTTTGGTAATATCTCCATGCGAGTATTACCACATAGTCTGGCGGATTCAAATACAGTTCATCAGAACGAAATACTGGAAGGTGGAGGCCAGGGCTATATAGGCCATGCTTAGCCTCAAAGTCATCGACTAAATATTGTAACGTCCCATCCATTTCATAGTGATACATGAGCGTGGTCGAGGTTGCGGACGCTCCGTACCCTACGATGGTTTTATTTTCTTTTTTCAGTGTTTCTACCATCGCCATGTATTCTCTTTTTCCTTGGCTAATCTTGTCCTCATATCGTTTGAACACCAGATTATCTCCAGGGATATGAAAACCCATGTCAGTTTCTTTGGAGATGTGCTCTTGCACAGAAGGTAATACTTGTCGTTTTCCGCCCTTGAGTTGTAGAGTGCATCGCATTGAACCGCCCTTGGTTAAGTTTGGAGCAATATCAATAATTTCCATTCCCAATCGATCAAAATAATCTACCATCGGCTTTACAGTGAAATAAGAATAATGTTCGTGGTAAGTGAAGTCCCATACATTATTAAGAATCTGAAGGTATAGATAAAACGTTTCAAAAAAGAATATTGACTCTTGATTCATTAACAAACGAACGCCTTCAATGAAACTAGTCAAATCGTCGGTATCCGCAACTAGATTGTTTGAAGTAACGACCGTCGCAACCCCGTGTTTTTCAACAAGATGTTGCGCATAATCTTTAGTGAAGAAATCAGAGTACGTAGGTATTCCGCGTTCACTTGCTTTTTCCGCAATACCAGGCATCGGATCAATACCGATTACTTTCATACCATAATTCTTAAAGCATTCTAGAAGGCACCCATCATTGCTTCCGATGTCAACTACTAAGCCACCTTTGCTGGGAGTGAACTGTTCCATCACTGTATCTGCGCACTGTACGAAGTGCTTATCAAGCCCAAGAGTGCTGGCGGTTTCGTAAATATAGTTAAGGTAAACTTCTTCTGCATCGATCACATGCCCTAATTGGGTATGGCCACAGTCAGTGCATAAATACAGCTCAAGCGGTATAGTCTCTTCAGTTAAATGCCTCATGTCTTTCGCGACGTAGGAGTCTGCAGGGGGCGTTGCCGTGAGAGTCACGACTCGCTCCAAATTCTCAGACGAGCATAAACGACAGTCAACTCTTTTATAGTGTTTGATCTTAGAGCTCCTCTATAGTCTTGTGTAAAGTTTGCGCATCAGGTGGTATCAGAGAGCTTATTTATTAATTGGATAAGTTTTCACAAATTGCTCTATTAGCGTTATGACATGGTGCACCTGATCTGATGTAAGTTTTTCATGTGACGGTATTATCAAGCTCTCTTCAAGAACTTTCCGAGCATTTATTATATCCCCGATATAGTTTTTATAAACAGGGGCATCGCAAACAAGTGGCTCATGCATAATTTTGGTTTCGACTTGATTTTCTGCAAGAAAATGTGCGAGCTTGTCGCGGTGAATTGATCGTATTGGGTACACGTATCGGGCATGAACTTCTTCAGATGTAGTGACTTGCCGGCCGATCTGACAAGGCAGTTTTTCGTTGTAAGTTTGGGCAATTTTTTCTCGTAGCCGCACTTTCTCTGGTAGCCCATCTAAGGCTACAAGCAATAGTGCGGCGTTAATAGTATCCATTTTATGGTTAAGAGAAATTTCTCGGCAATCGTTGGTGATCAATCTTTTTGGATCCGAAGTTGTACCCGCATGTCGCAATAGTTTCAATCTGCCAAAAATGTTTTCATCATTTGTGACCACAGCTCCAGCTTCACCATATCCGCCTAAGACTTTCATCGGATTCATACTAATCCCAGCAGCAACTGAATAGCTGCCAGCCTTTTTGTAGTTTAGCGAGGCACCAAATGCTTGTGCTGCGTCTTCCACTATAAACAGGTTATGTCGCTCCGCAACTTCACAAATTCCTTTCATATCACACATGTGGCCTGCATAATGCACTGGGAGTATAGCCTTAGTCCGTTCTGTTATTTTGTCGGCTATTTTCGATGGATCGATATTGAAATCGTCGCGAACGTCCACGAATACAGGGATAGCACCACAAGCTCTTATCGCATTTGACGATATAATCCATGTTAGTGGCGTAGTGATAACCTCGTCACCATGTTGAATGCCAGCTGCCTTCAGCGCCAAAAATACGGCACTGCTTCCAGATCCGACTCCTACGACATACTTTACACCTAAGGTTTTAGCTACCCTTTCTTCAAATTCCTCGACCTCGGGACCCAAAAATAGTTTTCCATGTTCAAGTACACGGGAAAATGCTTCTAGTAATCGACTTTTTGTTTGGTCATCGGTAACCCTAAGATCAAACATCGGCACATGCATAGCAGGTTTCTTCAGTCAGTAGGGTTTATCAGGTTTGCTATTTGATCTTCTAGATACTTAAGACCAAGATGCGTTTCTTCTTGAGGGGGGCTCCAATCTGCGAAACACATACCGTTTTTTTGAAACGGCCCATTTGCTACTTCAAGAAAAATTAACCAGTCAGATCTAATTATTATTGTATGATAAATGTTTTTATCAGTAGTTTGAAAAAAAATATCTCCTGATTTTACAGAGCCTAGAGGTACTCGACTAGCGATGTGTCCATCTTCTTCAAAGCTCAAATAGTCCGCTTTGCCCTCAAGGATAAGCATTGATTCAGACTTATCGATATGCTTGTGAGGTCGAACATAAACTTCTTTTGAATGCGAGATGAACATTTGATGAACTGGTTCATCAGGACTGGAGTGGATACACAGTCGACTTTTTTCCCGGGGGTTGCCTTTAGAAATATCAACAAGATGTTGAATGTCAAGATATGTAAGTTGGCATTGTCCATCGCGAGTATGGAATACTTCCTCTGATTGCTTGAATAATTTATCAAAATCAAGGGTCATAGTCGAAATGTCAAACAGCACACAGTGCTTCGGTTAGCAAAGTTTTTGGGCCTGTTTTATCAACTATGTTATCACTTGTTATGCATTTGTGCTCTTTAAATTTTTTACAGCCTAGTTTTGATACTTTTGCCGCGATAACTGATCGGTCAGGCCTGAGGGGCTATTTTTTTCGGTTGGCCTTCGAACACATCAATATCAGTCATTGCTTTTTTGGACGCTGATCAAGCAGTCTGACGCAATTCTGACGCAATAGAGTTCCCTCACGTCGGTGAGGCTTTTTTACTCTGGGTACCTTTCTGTAGAAAATGATAGCACCTTATAGCCTTTCAGACCGGCTGCTACTTACAGATGAAAGCCTACTTTAGTTCTCCATCAGATTCGGAAAAAACACTTGCTGCGATGCGATGGCATTCGACTGCAACCGGTACTCCGCAATAAATTGCTATTTGGTTCAATATGGCTTTGAGCTCTTCACGGGAAACGCCGTTGACTATAGCGCCGCGAAAATGGAGTTCCCATTCATGCATCCGGTTGAGCGCAGCAAGCATGGCAACGTTAAGCATGCTGTGTGTTTTTCGATCAAGCGCGTCGTCACCCCAGACTACACCCCAGCAGTATTCCGTAAGAAGCTCCTGAAAGTCCTCAGAAAATTCACTAGCATTTGCGAGCGCGTTGTCGACGTAATCTTTTCCGAGAACGTCCCTTCGTACGGATAGCCCTTTGTCAAATAACACTTTATCCATTTCTGTCTCCTGTTTTCGTGATGGAATGAAAAAGTTTTTAATTGTTTTCTAAATCTGAACAGAGAAATCCCCTTAGCACCCGGTTGACTTGGCTTGGATCTTCTAGAGGTGTTAAATGGTGCAATCCCGGTAAGATTACAATTTCTGGGTTATGAAGATCGGCAGCCATTCTATGAGCTAACTCTGGCGTTGAGCCTTGATCTAACTCGCCAGTCATTACGAGCGTAGGGCACCGCACTCGCTTAAGTGCTGCCCCAATATCCCGATCGGCTTCTACAAAAATTTTATAAGCTGTCGAGTAGGCGGTTAGATCGTTGGTGATCAATCGGCTTCGTATCTGTTTTACGATATCTGGATTAGCTTGCCGAAATGTATCATCAAACCAACGGTCAAGAGCGAGATCAGCAATGGGCTCAAGCCCTTCGCTAATAGTGATCTTTAGGCGCCTACGAACTGCTTTAAGTTCCGCATCCGTTCGCCTATATACGGTGCTCATCAGTATTAGTTTTTCAAGCCGCTCGTGTGAATCAAGCGCAAATCCTTGGGCAACGATTCCACCCATCGACAATCCAGCAAGGGTTAGCGTAGAAATTTCCAGAAAATCGAGTAATTCTACTAGTTGAGAGACAAAATCGGCGATTTTCGTGACGTCTCGGCGCATTGCTGAACATCCATGTCCGAACATGTCGTAACGGACAACGCGAAATTCAGGCACCAAGGCGAGAATTTGGTGATCCCACATCTTATGGTCGAGACCCACACCATGACACAGTACGACTACGCGATCACTGTCTCCGACATCCTCGAAGAAGGTTCCCGCAGGTGTGTAGTTTTTTTTTGACTCAATATTTATAACTGCCTGAATCATTAGGAGATTCCGTAAAGGATCAGCTCAAATAAAATTCAATGATAAGGTATGATACTTTATTGTCTATTATTTAATCACTGGAGGCGAGTCCCATGTTTGCCTCGGCAAAGCAGGTTATCGGCAAGCCGCTGATTATCGACGGTCGGGAATTGTCCTTGTCTAGGGTTGTACGCGCCGGCGATTTTGTGTTTCTAACTGGTCAGATCCCAATGCGGGACGGAGTTCCAATGACCAACGGCACAATTGAGGAACAGACTAGAGCCTGTTTGGACGGAATTAGTGAGACACTCATACTTGCTGATTGCCAACTGGGAGACGTCGTAAAATCTATCGTTTGGTTGAAGTGCCGGGAGGATTTCCCCGGGTTCGAAGCGGTTTATGTTGAATATTTCTCAGAATTCCCACCGACACGATCAGGCTTTATTAGTGATTTTCTTGTAGATATTCGTGTCGAAATTGAATGTATTGCATACAAAACGCTATAAAAGAAGGACAACAGATGGCTGAGCTAAAGAATTATAAGATGTACATTAATGGAGAGTGGGTATCGTCCCAAAGTGGTAAGACATTTGAGAGCGTCAATCCGGCAGACGGAAAAGCTTGGGCCATAGTTCCCGAGGCGGATGAGATTGATGTTGACATCGCAGTCAAGGCGGCCCACCGAGCATTCACCGAGGGTCCTTGGTCCACTATGACCGCGACAGATCGGGGAAAGCTACTGCATCGTCTTGGGGATGTTCTTACCGAACATTCTGAATTACTTGGCCATTGTGAAACCATGGATACGGGTAAGCTCTACAAAGAAACCCGTTGGCAGGCTAGTTATATCTCGGACTATTTCTATTACTATGCTGGCTTGGCCGACAAAGTTAGTGGAGAAACACTGCCCATAGATAAACCCAATATGTGGACGATGACAATGCGTGAACCTCTTGGAGTGGTTGCGGCTATAGTTCCTTGGAACTCACAACTTTTTCTGGTTGCTGTCAAAATTGGACCGGCTCTTGCCGCGGGAAACACAGTTGTATTAAAAGCTTCTGAACATGCTTCAGTCCCGATGATGGAATTCGCTAAGGTCTTCGAAAAGGCTGGTTTTCCACCAGGCGTTTTCAATGTGGTTTCAGGCTTTGGGGAATCATGTGGTCGCGCTCTTACTACACACCCAATGGTTGACCGAATCAGCTTCACAGGTGGGCCGGAGACGGCTCGGCGTGTAGTGAAAAATTCTGCAGAAAATTTTGCAGAGGTTTCATTAGAGTTAGGTGGAAAATCGCCAGTAATTGTTTTCGGAGATGCTGACCTCGACAATGCAACCAACGGTGTGTTGCTTAGCATATTCAGCGCTAGTGGTCAGAGCTGTGTGGCCGGCTCAAGGTTGCTCCTACATGAATCTATTCATGATGAAATTCTTTCAAGGCTTGCTGAGAAAGTTAGCAAGATCCGAATTGGAGATCCTCTTAAGGAAAATAGTCAAATGGGCCCTCTGGCAACGAAGGCACAACTTGAAAACATTGCATCGTCTGTTGCTGACGCCACGGCTAACGGCGCCACTCTTGTGTATGGCGGCCAGCAGCCAGTCGGCTTGGGAGACGGCTGGTACTACGAACCCACAGTTATCGCCTGCCCAGATCAGAAAATTGGAATCGTTCAGCAGGAACTTTTTGGACCGGTCGTTAGTGTATTGCGTTTTGTCGATGAAGCTCATGCCATTCAGCTTGCTAACGACAGTCGCTTTGGGCTCGCTGCGGGCATCTTTACTGCAGATGTCGGTCGTGCTTTGCGGGTAACCAAGAATCTTCGGAGTGGCATTGTATGGGTGAATACCTACCGGATGGTGTCACCGATCGCCCCATTCGGTGGCTTTAAGGATAGTGGCTATGGTCGTGAATCCGGTCTTGAGGCAATATATGATTACACTCGGACTAAAACCGTATGGCTGAATACAGCGACTGATCCTATTGCTGATCCTTTCGTTATGCAGTGATTTGATGCTGAGCGAGAAGGATAAATGAATCAAACTTGAACTTAGTCGGGATAATGATAGGGATTATTACTTTTGGGTCGATCTGGGTGATAGACTGAGTCCGATCGCATTATTGCAATTTATACGCGTACTGACAAAGGTATAAATAATGAAGTTTCAACTTGTCATTAATATGGAACGCATGTCAGCTGAAGTCGATATGGGAGACGTCGCGCAGCATACACTGGAGATGGTGCAGATGGCAGATGTCGCTGGTTTTGAAAGTGTCTGGGCGGCCGAACACCACGGTCTAGAGATGACCATAGCACCTAATCCATTCCAGATTCTAACTTGGTGGGCAGCACATACTTGCCGAATCAGGCTCGGTGCGGCAGTTGTTGTTGCGCCCTATTGGCATCCGATTGACGTAGCTGGGGAAGCCGCATTATTGGACCTCTACAGTGGTGGACGGCTCGAATTTGGTATTGGATCAGGAGCCTACCAACGTGAATTCGATCGCATACGGCCAGGACTCAAACAATCCGAAGGTTATAAATACAGTCAGGAAATGCTACCCGCAGTTAAGGCACTTTGGGTTGGTGACTATGCGCATGATGGTGAGTTCTGGTCGTTTCCAACCGCCACCTCTGTGCCTAAACCATTACAAAAGCCTCATCCACCCATTTGGATAGCGGCTCGGGCACCGGTGACCTACAATTATGCGGTAAAGAATAATTGTAACATTATGTCGTGGGCTTTTACTCGTCCGTTTTCTGAGGTGGAAACCTACATGGAGCGCTTCGAGACTGCGCTTCGTGATAACCCTGAGGCAACTAGGACTATCTTTGCAACGATGCGTTACACAGCTGTGGTAGAAAAGTTAAAACAGATCGATGAGGCCATCACCTCTGTGCATCGGCAGTTGGGTCAGTTCGAAAATTTGTTTAGAAACTTAGGGGGAGTGTCCAACGGTTTTCCGGAAGAAATTGATCTTGCTGATTTGAGCAGTCGCCAAGAATTTAATCGAGATAAATTGTTGGAAAACCTGATGTTTGGAACTCCTGATCAAATTATTGTCAAGTTGAAACAGTATGAGAACATTGGCGTTGATCAATTCACTTATTGCGCGAGTTTTGGGCTCAGCCAGAGTGCGCAGAAGCGGTCGCTGGAACTGTTTATAAACGAAGTAATGCCCGCTTTTGACTGAATTTTTGGACAGTCATTAAAAGGATCCAACTCTCATGTCGCTAGGATTGATTAGTAGGTTAGTGTTTCAACGATGACCGTGCGAGTTAACCCAATAAGTAATCAATGCCATAATCCAGCCATCTGGTATCGGTCCCACTGGGAGAAAAATGATGACTGGATCTTGGAGCTGACCGACAAAGAGATAGAAGAGTTGGAGGAAGCGGTTAGGGACAGTCATAAGATACCTATACCCAAACTCAGTCCTGAGTTGTTTGTCTTACCAAGGTTGGCATTACGAATTCGTGAATTGCATCGGGAGCTTGTCTTTGGTCGCGGATTTGTCTTACTGCGTGGCATGCCAGTTTTGGAATGGTCTCGTGAAACATCAATCCGAGCTTATTATGGTATTGGATGTCATCTGGGTATCCCAGTTTCACAGAATGCACAGGGTCACTTGCTTGGTCATATCATTGATCTAGGGCTTGACCCCTTGGACCCCCTTAATCGCATTTATCAGACCCGTCATCGTCATCATTTCCATACTGACTCAGCTGATATTGTCGGCCTTCTGTGTTTGCAAACTGCTTGTCGGGGCGGTGAGAGCTCAATTTGTTCGTCGTCAACTGTTTATTGTGAAGTGGCCGAACAGCGACCGGATCTTCTTGAAGTGCTCTGCCGACCATTTCATATCGATCGTAAAGGTGAGGTACCAGAGGGCCAAGAAGAGACTTATGAAATGGCTGTGTTCTACCCGACCGGTGAAGAAGTGACTTGTTTTTACGCTCGCGACTTTATCGAAGCTGCCCAGCGTCACTCGCACATTCCACCACTGAGTAAGAAGCAGATTGAAGCTCTAGACCTAGTCGATGATTTAGCCTCAAGCAGTAAGTTGCGACTAGATATTGAGTTTAGACCAGGAGACATACAGCTATTACACAACCATCAAATTCTCCATGCCCGAACTGGCTATGAGGATTGGCCCGACCGGGATCGAAAACGACATCTATTGAGGCTCTGGGTGTCGACTGCGGACGGCCGTGTATTGCCTAAAGATTTTGAAGCACGGTATGGAAAATTTGAGCTAGGGCAACCCCGTGGTGGTATTAGAGTGCCGGGATCAACGCTCCATGCTCCTTTCAATCCCTAGCGATCGAATTTAAGCGTTAAAACTTTCTATAGGCTATAAGCATTTCGCTAAAGCAAAAAATTCGTTAGGATTTTGAATCCGTATATCTATAACGAAATGTGCATCGATCTGATCCGTCCATGATTGTTTGCTCTCGCTCAAGCTGAATATTTGAGTCATAGCCTTGACAGAAAACTTTATCCCGATTACAAGACAAGAGTTTTCCAATATGGCCAAGACCCATGTCACGGTACATCTCCGCATATTTACAACGCGTAACGTCGAACGAGAAAACAGTATCTGTTTGCTCATGAATTTCGATTTCTAGCGCACCCTCTGTCGTCCAAAGCTTAAATAACTCGATAAATGATCGTAAACTAGTAGTCGTTTCATCGGCGCGAGAAGCAAAATTTTTCGCTTCTAGCATTGCTGAGTCGCGAATGGCTTTGGTTAATATTAACTTTGCTGTGTCTTTGCCCACCACCCTTACCATTTCTGTATAGATAGGTTGGATAACCTCAGCTTGTAAACGGCGCTTAGTGATTGTAGGAATATCATTCATAGTTTCAATGTTGTCTACATTCTAGCTTTCCTCTATACGTTCTAGCTTTCCTCTATACGTTTGATTTTCACATATGAACTAAGCTCGCAACATGAAGAGCGTTATTTAGCACGATAGCTGATATGGACTAAACTAGTTTTTTGCGTGGTTATAATGATCTTTCCTAGTCTTTTTCATCTAGCTTAACCAATCTACCAAACGACGCAACATAGTATTGCATTTTTTTAGTTGTTTTAAGGTAACATATTCGTTAGGTCTATGAGCCTCTGAAATACCGCCTGGTCCGCAAACAACACATGGGATGCCTGCGCGACTGTCAAATAGGCCTGCTTCAGAACCAAAACTGATTTTGTGTGGACGTTTTTCTCCTTGGATAAGAGATTGCATCAAATCAATTATGGGTGAGTCTAGAGAGGTATCGAGACCAGGATAGCTAGCTAATGGCTCAATACTTATCCTGCAGGTGGGTTCTATAGTTTTCATCGTTGGCTCTAAGCATGTCTGGGCATATTTGACGAGTTCTGCCACTATGGGTTCTATGTCATGATCAGGCAGATGCCGAATCTCGAAATTAAATGAACAACTATCTGGCACAATATTAAGAGCTGTTCCACCTTGGATTGTTCCGACATGAATCGTACTATGTGGCACCGTATATCCATTGTCGAATGGCCCATTCTCCTCAATAACCTGTTGTTGAGAGCGGAGGAAGGAAATTAATTGAACTGCAATATTTATAGCGTTAACTCCTTCATTTGGATAAGCTGAATGCGCGCTAGAGCCATCTATTTTCACAGTCAACGCACGTTTACCTTTATGCGCATTGATAATTTGCATATTCGTGGGTTCGCCGATGATTCCGAAGGATGGTAAGTTCGGTGTTTCTGCCATAAAGTCGATGAGTTTACGTACACCAAGACATCCGACTTCCTCATCATAAGACAATGCAATATGAATAGGGTTTGAAAGTTTGGCATTAATCATGGTTGGAATCCACGCTAAAACACAAGCAATAAAACCCTTCATATCAGCCGTTCCACGCCCATATAAATAATCTCCTTCTTGGCGGAGAATAAATGGATCAGTCGACCACGATTGCCCATCTACTGGCACAACGTCGGTATGGCCTGACAACATCACTCCGCGATTATTCGATGCGCTGATGGTGGCATACAGATTAGCCTTCGTGCTTTGATCGTCCTCAACTAAAGTACTTTTGATTCCATAATTGCTCAGATATTTTTCAACATATCCAATGAGATCAAGATTGGATTCTCTGCTAGTAGTGTTAAAAGCAACAAGATCTTCCAAGATTGTTACTACACTAGCGATGTCTGTCATAACTTAACAACAGTAAGGTCTATGGTTTGAATAGTTCGCTTTCTAATCACAGATCGCCAGGAACTCCATAAGCAGGCGCATTTCGAGGATCCAAGGCGCGTGTTACATAGTCATCCATTTGAGGTAGATACATATCCCAACATTGGCGAAGTTGTGATACGGGTTGTTCGGACCAATCTACTCGCAAATCTACGAGTGGCCATGCACAAGTATCAGACACTAATAATGCAGCGGAGTGAGTTGGGCCGACTTCACCGCCAGCCTCGACTCCAGCTTCTAATGCGGAGAGTAAACGCTCTGCTAAATGCTTGTTATTTGAGGATTGAAATCTGTCAGTCATAGCGACAGTTACATCCGTCATACTTAATAAATTTCCAGCAGCAATACAATGCTCACCTTGAGAAACTTTGTTAATTCCTAATATTTTTGAACCAGTAAAGTGAGCGGTTCCGCCACTATTATCAACAGCTGCTACTTGTCGGTACTCCGCATGTGGACGATTTCGCATGATTTTATTTATTGCCTCATTAGCATTTAGACCGTTCTCGATTTCTGTCAGTACAGCGTTTCCAATGCTAGGATCGGTAATATTCTGACTGGTAACTGCTCCGATGCCCGCGCGAACCCATGGACAACGGCTACCCACACAAATGCTAGAAGTCGTGATTGCAACACCATGCATCTCAGTCTCCTTGCAGTATCCAACAATAGAGAAAGTCATCGTAAGTCTCTTATTAATTAGTAATTAAGCAACGCAGTATCAACCCTTATTTTCTCCCTATAATACTAAGCTATTTTACGGGCCAAATATTGCGTAAATTCATGCACTTCACGCTCTAACCAACTTAATGGGCCTGCCATCGCCATAGGCCCTCTAATATTTTCAAAAATGTTTTCTACCAACAATCTATCTTCTTCCTGTGTTTTGTCTAATAATTCTTTGAATTGACTTAACAGGTTAGATTTGTCTTCGGTGTGCTCCATCACTTCGGGAGCTAAAGCTGCTCCATATCTAATGCGAACCTTTCCTACTCCATTCGGCTGCAACGATAGATACCAAAGGTGATCAGGGGCCAACACATACATGTGGCTTGGGAATATTGTCGGCATCACTGAGGATCGGCGCAAATTATCTGTCAGTCGCGTATTCATTGGATGCGCAACCCCAAAATTCATATCATTTGGTTTTAAGAAGTACTGGTATGTAAAACCCTCTGAGGCGCCGTCTGAATCGAATTTTGTTTCCCCCACTGGAAAATTTCGGCCAACTGTAGAGCGATGAGCAATTGGTAAGTGATAACCTTCCATAAAATTTTGGCACAATAATTTCCAATTTGTGTTCCATTCTAAATCTTCAACAAAAACTGTCACATAATGTTCCATCTCATAAGGTTGTACCATTGTGTCTAATTTCTTTAAGCGTTCTACGATTGGTGCAGCATCATTCGACAGTGAAACATAGATCCATCCATGCCAAGTTTCGCACTTTAGAGTTGGAAGCATGAATTTCTCTTTGCTAAAGTTTAAGTTGCACCCCATGTGAGGTGCTCCGACAAGATTGCCATCGAGACTATAGGTCCACCCATGGTAGGGGCACGAAAATTGTCGGGTATTTCCATTCCCTTGAACGAGTCTCATCATCCTGTGTCGGCATACGTTGGACATCGCTCTGATGGATTTGTCCTCTAATCGAACTACAATTATTGGTTGGTCACCAACCTTAAAAGTCACGAAATCTCCAACATTAGGTATGTCATCCTCTCTGCCGATACATGACCATTCTCGGTAGAAGATTTGATCCAATTCAACTGCAGCAAGTTCTTCAGATAAGAACATCTCAGGTGAAAGGCCACGAGTTTGATTACTCGTATTGCTAGCCAGAGACATTAACTCAGCTTTTAATTGTTTTAGATCACTATCCTTGGTTTTTAACATAGTCCTAAAATAAAGTTAATCTGATGGAATTACCGCTGTAACCTCGATCTCTAGCAACCACTCAGGTCGGGCAAGCGCTGAGACCACAATGCCTGTTGAGCAAGGATAAACTCCTTTCAACCATTTACCCATCTCTTGATACACGACTTCGCGGTTACGAACATCTGTCAGATAGACTACTATGCGACAAATGTGCGACATACAGCTGCCACACTCCTTAAGCAACATATCGATATTTTGCATAGTTTCTTTCGTCTGTAATCTGGGATTTCCTAAATGTAAAGATTCTCTGCTATCCAAATCCTGAGATACTTGACCTCGGACAAAAATCATCTTGCCTTGAGCGATGACAGCTTGGCATAGATCATTATCTAGATTCTGCTCAGGATAGGTCTCGCGTGTATTGAATTTCCGAATCCGTGTATGTGTCATGTTTAGTCCTGTAATTAGAACTGCCAATCATTCATAAAATGTAGTTTGCAACATATAAACCTAAGTATACCTCTCCCACGAGTACTCTAGCTCTTCGAGCGGCAACGAGGGTGAACCACCTGCAAGTTCATATGATCTTGCGCGATAGATCAAAGGCATACCTGGCCCATTTGTATGTAAGCCTGCTATCTCGCCGACAAAAATAAAGTGTGTTCCGTGTTGCAATTCATTTTTGACCTGGCAGTCAAGATTAACTAGAGCATTAAGCATTTGCGGGGCCCCCGTTACCCCTTTCTTCCAGCTCGCGCACAAAAAAGGATCCTTTCTTGACCCAACAAGTCTTCCGCTAAAAGCATCTGAAACATAGGCTTGATCAGACTTCAGAACGTTTACGCAAATAGCCATATTCTCACGAATAGTATGGCAGACACCACTATCACGGTTAATACATACTAGAACTGAGGGTGGATCCACTGATACCGAACACATGCTACTAACAGTTATACCTCTTTTGCCAGCCACTCCATCGGTAGTAACGACTGAAACTGTGGCGGCGATAAGGCTTAATGCCTCTCGAAAATTATCCGCAGATACCTGGTGTGGGCTCATCGAATCTCCTAGTGCTCTATTATTTAGGATGTATGCTGCTACCAAATAGCTGACCTACGCTACTGTCGGACGCAATGTCGCTAGTCCAAACAGCCTCAGAGAGTCGTGCCGCGTTATAGGTATGACTTAAGGACTCATTCCAATCAAAATTTCTGTAAACCGCTGCTAGGTGTGCGAATGGTGGCGCTTGTGCAAAAAGTTGAAAGGTGAGTCTATGACCTGCATAATCTGAATTTAAGAGATCTCTAGCGAAAGCAAGCAACTTACGGCGATCTTCTGCAAGCCAGTCATCATTGATCGAATAGAATTTTTCCATCCATTTTCCAATCTCAGGATTTTGAAAACTCGCTGCGTCTGGTGTTACGCAGATCTGGCCACCGCAAAGTTCTCGTGCAATGTGTATCATGTTGGGTAACTGGGAGCACGCGTGTACTCGACCAGCATACAAGAGAGACTGGTTTGGCATTAATAACCCGCGTGGACTCCGTTCGGCTGAGGCAATCGATGCTGTTAAATGCGCATTGATGCCTTCCCTATAAACAGCAAGTTGGGCCAATTTTTCCTGAACAGCCGGCTGTTTATCGAGCCCAGTCTGGCGGACATTGAACAAGGCTGCTCCTATCATTAAATCAGCCATCCGCAAAATTCGTTGTACAAATGCAAAAGCGCTATACCTATGGAGTGTTGAGCGGATAAATGTCGCTGCACGTGTATGACGGTAAAATAAGACGTTTTCCCATGGAATTAAGACGTTATCAAAGACAACCAGTGCATCTATCTCGTCAAACTGATTTGCAAGGGGATAATCTTCCGTTGGAGCACGCCCTGCAAAACCTGTCCGGCAAATCATTCGGATGCCTGGGGATCCAAGTTCACAAATAAAACCCACAGCATAATCTGAGAGCTCAGAATTTCCCCAATTGGCGATAGTTGGTTTAGTGAATGCCTGATTAGAATAAGGTGCGGCCGTCTCATACTTCGCACCTCGGACTATAATACCTTTATCTGTCTCCTTCACCACATGTAAAAGCATGTCAGGATCTTGTTCTTGCGGCGCCTTTGAGCGATCCCCTTTCGGATCGGTATTAGCTGAAACATGAAATATATCTCCACTAATTACCTTGTCGATATGATTTTCAATATTTTTTGAAAATTGTGGGTCAACTTCATCTAAGACATCATATCCATCATATAGTGACCACATTTCGCCGACTGTTTCGTCGCCTACTCGGGTAACAATCCCTCCTATATCACTCATTATCTTATCTGTAGCAGTTCTCTTATCGTGCCAATCCTGTTGCGTTCTTGGTAACTTCAGGCCAATTGCAAATTGTTCTCCATTGTTTTCGTACGTCATGTAATCGCATGTTGTCGGATCGGCTTGCATATCATAAATACGTGCTCTTACGTCAATAATCGGTTTAAGCATAGGGTGTTGTGTTAGGTCCTTGACTTTTTCCCCGTCAATCCAAACCTCTCGCCCATCTCTTATTGATTCGCGATATTCATCACCTGTTCGAATCATCATACTCTCCTCTTTTAAGTCGCTACGAACCTTTTGGGTACTGAAGTAAGGAGGTTGCCCTATAGTTTCTAGGTACTTCAACAAAATTGTAGAGACATTCTCGCCACTAAAGTATGCCCCCTCCAAACAATAGCTCCATCGAATTTATTTCATGATGTAATCATACTACTCTTGATAGGGCGTGTGATATGATTTAGGGGGTAATAAGTAAACCGATAGCAAAAACGATAAACGCGAAAAATAGCTATTAATTGACTAATTAGTGCGTATTGAACGGTTAAATTCGACCCAAATTGGCCTTGGAGTTGCGCCCCCAGTTTAACAGCAAAGATCCGTCATAACGGTATATCGATAAAACACAAGCCCACGTCTGGGCAAGCTCACAAATTTCAACCTAAAGGGAGAGGGCATGGCGTTGAGTCTTTATTATTCGGAACCTAGCGCGGCTATGGGAGTTCGTGTTCTTCTTGAAGAAATTGGTGTACCCTATGATCTGGTCTGGACAGACATATCCTCGGATTCGATTCGAGATCCCCAACTTCTTGCGCTTAATCCAAACGGATGGATTCCTATACTTGTTTGGAAAGAAGGCGCAATGTACGAATGCGGAGCAATCACAATTTTTCTCTGTGATCAGTATCCAGATATCAGGTTGTCGCCGAGCACTCTGGATCCAAAAAGAGCTACGTTTCTGCAATGGCTATTCTTTTTTTCCAGTTCACTGCAGAATGCTTACCAGATGACTTTTTATTCAGATCGGTTTTGTATTTCGATCAATGAGGAATTTAGTGTTAAGGCCAGATCTCGATCTCGTTTAACAGAGCTGTGGGAAATCGTCGATGTTGCTATTGGAGATAAATCATGGATGTTAGGCAATGAATTTTCGGCGGTAGATCTATACCTGTTTATGTTGACTACGTGGTTGTCGGATGAGCATAAACATCCCTCCATTGGGACGTTTCCCAATGTAAAACGCATTGCTGACAAGGTTTTGCAACGACCGTCTGTCCAGACAGTTTATAAAGCATATATTTCGCGTATCCACGGACAAATTCGATAGGAAAGCGTACCATGAAAGGTCTAGAAAATCGGTATTATGATAACCGAGAAGATTTTTTAATTGAGCGTACGAAGATTTTTGCATCGATGTGGGTCTGCATTGGATTTGCAAGTGATGTACCAGTTCCTGGGTATGTTTATCCAATGGAGTTTATGGAGCTCCCACTAGTTGTCGTACGGGATCACGACAACATAGTAAGGGTTTTTCACAACGTGTGTCGCCATCGGGGGCATGTGCTCGTGGCTAAATCGGGACAGTTTGATTCAACATTACGCTGTCCTTACCACTCATGGACTTACGCGTTTAATGGTTCGCTGATTAGAACACCACATATAGGAGGGTTGGGTATACACGAGGTCACAACATTCGATCGAAATAAGGCAGGATTGATTTCAATTGATTGCCATGTTTGGAATGATCTACTTTTTATCAATTTGGATGGTTCAGCTGATTCTTTCGACATGTTCATTAAACCATTAGAGAAGCGTTGGTCAAGATTATGGGGGGTAGGTGGCAGTAATGAGTTACGACTCCAAAAAAGGGATCAAGCAATCTGTTTTGATATAGATGCTAACTGGAAGCTTGTTGTTGAGAACTATCTTGAAGCTTATCATCTACCCACGATTCATTCAGAGCTCAATCGTATATCTCCTATGCAGGAGCATGAGATACAAGTTTCGGAGCGGTTTGCTGGCCAAGTTTCCCATTCGTATCAACTTGGAGCAGGGCACTATGGTCATCTGCCTGCTTTCTCCGAATGGCCTTCAAGATTTCTGAAAGAGGCAGACTATCCTGTTCTTTTCCCCAATACATTGCTTGGCTTGCAGGCTGACCATCTTTTTGTGATGGTTGTTATCCCAATTCATTTTAATGAAGTTAGGGAAGAGACGCGCCTTTACTTTGTAGGTGAAGAATCATTACAACTAAAATACGAAAACCTGAGGCAAGAGCAATCCATTTTTTGGAGGCGTGTTTTCGAAGAAGATGAAAGTGTTGTGAGAGGTATGCAAAAAGGTAGAGCGTCATTGGGTTTTGATGGTGGAATTTTGTCACCGATCCAAGATCGTGCAACTCGAGCGTTTCATGCGTGGATTAGTGATCGGCTTGATATATAGCTATCTGGCCCAAATGTGATTAACCATGGCATTTTTTTCCCGAAATTAACAACCAGTTAACTAGTATTGGAAGTGTCGTGTAGTCTCGCCCGATTTACCAATTTCAGTCATGGCATTAACTCCTATAGCGAGATGAGTTTCAAGCCAATTCTCTGTAACGGTTCGGTCTGATTCTTCAGTCTTAATGCCATCCGGTGTAATTGGAATATCGGAAACTAGTAACAGTGCTCCTCGGGCAATCTGATTGTAGTGACCGACGATAAATATCGTTGCTGTTTCCATGTCAATACCGATCGATGTAGTTTTTTTCAGTTTAACTTTGAAGTCTTGATCGTGTTCCCATATTCTTCGATTAGTTGTGTAAACCACACCAGTACGGTATTCATGATTTGCTTGGATCACCTTCTCTGATACAAATTTGTGCAGTTTAAAAGATGGGAGTGCTGGGATTTCGATCGGAAAATAGTCATTGCTAGTTCCCTCACCACGAATAGCTGCTATAGGCAGGATAAAATGGCCAATTTCACTGGAATCTTTTAGGCCGCCACACTTTCCAAGAAAAAGTACGCCATCCGGGTCTCGTGCACTTAGTAGGTCCATAATGATTGCAGCATTAGGGGAGCCAATACCAAAATTAACAATGGTTAAGCCTTGGCTATTTGTTGCTGCTTGCATTGGTCGTGACTCTCCGTAAATGTCGCAGTTAAACATAGTTGCAAACCTGGACACATAGTCCGAGAAGTTTGTTAGAAGCACATAATCTCCAAAGTTATCGATTTCCATACCGGTGTACCGAGGTAACCAGTCTCTAGTAATAGTTAGTCGATCTTTAATTCTTATCATTTCTTGCCCCTATTCTTAGTCATTATCGGCTAGCTTAATATAATTTAACTAATATCTTATTCTTGTTAGAAAATTAAGACCACATGCTATTTCAACTTCGATGTAATACCTAAAATTTTTGGCTTCACAATCCAATCTTATCCAGGGTCTTAACCTCTATTATTAATCAGTAAAAATATGATCCAGTGTTAATATCTCACGATATGACTAAAATAAGCCGAGTTTTTTAATTTAAAATCTCACTAATGTTAAATAGTCAACCAAGATTGGATACAGTAAACGTAACGGTTAGAATTAGTTCGGAATATAATAAACGGCGCACGTTGTAGATTATTGAATCATGATTTCTGATAAACAAAAAATGTTTCGTAAGACATACAGGTCAAATTTGGTCGGTTGGTATAGTGGATATGTCCACCTTCTTATCATTTATGGTATCGGATTCAGTTTGATATTTTATTTTTCTAGCCATCTCCAACAAATACAATGGTGGGAATGGGTAACAATTCCTATCGTTTTTCTTTTATGTAATATCTTTGAATGGTATTTACATAGGTATGTTATGCACCGACCAGTCAATCTTCCTGGTTTAAAAGCAATATATGAAAGACATACCATGAACCACCACCAGTTTTTTACCGACAGCGAGATGCGTTTTCTGAATCATAGAGATTGGCGAGTGACAGTTTTTCCGACCTATGCCCTAGTTGTTTTTACTTTAATATCTATCCCGCCGTCTTTGATTGTCGGCTATTTTTTGACCTCTAACGTTGGTTGGTTATTTATTTCCACCACTATTGGCATGTATCTAGTATATGAATTCATGCATTTTTGTTGTCATGTTAATGAAAATGTGTTCGTTGCAAATTGTCCTTTTGTTAATACGTTGAGACGTCATCACACTGCTCACCACAATCAATCAATGATGATGAACAAGAACATGAATCTCACATTTCCGATCACTGATTGGTTTCTTAAAACATCAGATCTAGATTGTGGCTTACTTCGACATCTTTTTAATGGTTACAGTACCAAATTCGTACGGGATGATTTACCAACAACCCCGAGGACGCCGCCCGAAGCGTCTTCTAGGCCTTACATTATTTGAGTAAACATACCCGATGCCGACAAACATTAAGATTGGAGTGTCTATTCTTACGATTTTAGTTGCGTTGACAATGTTTTATGTCGAGCGCCAGGTAAATAATGGACTGATCCAGTGGTTTGTCTTCGGGCTTGGTTTGTTCATGGCATTTTCACTATGGTTATTTCCAGAACCCAGAAAGACAAAATCATCCAAGTAATTGTTTGTTATAAGTGTCTAATAATTTTGTTTCAGAAAACCTAGCCTACCGTTGGATGACTATAAGGAAATTTGCTATCCTAAGTTAATCGATCATAGCGCCACACTCTAACAGATAGTTTAAGGCTTAAAGAGCTAGCAAAATGACTGATGATATTCAGATTTGATACTATATTGATTGGTTTTAACTGCGTTCTTTTTGTAGACTAACAGTTTTCTTGACGGGGTGATTTGGAATGGAGATCGAAAAAAAAGATGTTGCTACTATGTACAACTTGCCAAGCAAGGTTATTTTTTGTCAACGTTGTACTATATCCAATCAGAGACCTCGTATCGCATTTGATGAAGACGGGATATGCAGTGCCTGTAAATTCTCTGACTATAAAAGAACCATTGATTGGAAGCAGAGAGACTTAGAACTTAAGGCTCTTTGCGATCAGCATCGTAAAAATGACGGATCTTATGATGTCATAGTGCCTGTGTCTGGCGGAAAGGATGGAGGGTTTGTTGCGCATATGCTGAAGTATAGATATGGCATGCATCCTCTGCTAGTGACTTGGTCGCCACATTTGTATACGAATATCGGACGACAAAATATCGAAAGTTTGATTAAAGTTGGCGGATTCGATCATATATTGGGAACAGTGAACGGCAAGGTTCATCGTTTGATGTCCAAGCTCGCTTTTTTGTATCTAGGCGATAATTTTCAGCCCTTCATATATGGGCAAACTAATTTCCCTCTAAAGCTTGCAGTTACCTATAACATTCAGCTAATTATGTATGGAGAAAACGGAGAGGTTGAGTATGGCGGTGACATGAAAAACGCAAACAGCCCAACTCGTAAAATTGAAGATCATGACGACCATTATTTCAGTGGAAAACCACCTGAATTTTGGGAAGCGTATGGAGTTTCACCAAAAGAAATTTATCCGTATAGGCCACCGGCTTATGATTTACTTATGCAGAACAAGACGGAAATTCATTTTTTTAGCTACTATCATTTTTGGGACCCTCAAGAGAATTTTTATTATTGTGTAGAAAATACTGGTTTCAGGCCAAACGATGTTAGGTCGGAGGGAACATACTCAAAATATGCAAGTCTTGACGACAAAACAGATGGATTTCACTATTTTCTATCCTTTATTAAATTCGGTATTGGCCGAGCTACAAATGATTCTGCTCATGAAGTCCGAGATGGAAAGATAACTCGTGATGAGGCCATAGCATTAGTGAAGAAGTATGATGGCGAATTCCCCCAAAAATACTTTGATGTATTTTTAGATTATGTAGGCATTACAGAAGAAATTTTTTCCGAGATCATAGATAGTTGGCGCTCCCCACATATTTGGTCGCATACCTCTGGGAATTGGGAATTAACGCATCCTATTTGGAACGAACTTGGTGAGGCGGAAGATCTCAAATAGTTTTTTGACCAGTTTTGTGATCTTATTTATATTCTAACAAATACTTCTAGAATTTCTCAGAATTACACTAACCAAGATTTATCATTAAGTGATGAAAAGCATAAGTAATGTTATTAATAGCCCACCTCTTGATGGAGAATCTGAAAATATTATTCGATCTAAAGTAAGACAGAAACGAAAAAGGAAATTTTTTTTTTCGAAACCTGTTCAATCACCGGTTGTAATTTACGATACGACGGGTTCTGAGTTTGTTGGTGAAGCGTTAAGAGAGATAACTTCTTTTTCCACTTTAGAAGTTAGAGCAAAGATTAATTTACACTATTCCATTCTATTTCGATTCATTGCTCTGATATTTGTACGCTTTTTTAGCCAGAATGGATATTGGCGCAGAACGAGTAGAGGGGTGATGTATGATTGCGCTACCTTAATGACAATTAAACCGAAGGTAGTTCTCACTTTCATTGATAATAGTAACCGATTTGGTCTATTGAGTCGCGTATATCAAAAAGCCAAGTTTTTCGCTATTCAAAATGGTTTCCGTGGCCCGCGAGTTCAAGATTTTCCCAGAATCATTTATGTTACAAATTTGTTTTGCCATGGCCAAGAAACGGTAGACAAGTATAAAGAGGTTGGCCATAAGATTAATCAATATTTCATCGTTGGATCACTGAAGGATGGTCTTTATCGTGCTGAGAATCGAGTCAAGCAGAAAAAGAAATTTGATATTTGTTTTATATCAGAATATCGACACGAACGATTTTTGACTTCAATGCCTGGAGCCGCGCTAAATGCTCGAGTGATTTTATCTTATATCGAACGGTACTCTAAAACCTATGGTATGAATGTTTGTGTTGCCTTCAGCAGTAAAGATAATGTTGTTATTGAAGGTATCAGTGAGTCATGTCTTGAGGAACAGTTCATTAAAGAAAATATCGGAATGAGCAAACTTAGCCTAATTCCTAATGATGGGCGGTTTTCAACTTATAAAGCTATAGATGAAAGTCATGTCGCAATAAATCTTCAATCTACGATAGGCTTAGAAGCTTTTGGTCGTGGTTGCAAGGTGCTTTTTTGCAATGCTACCGGTGATTCCTATTATGATATTCCGGGCATCGGAAAAACTGGAATTTGGGCTTTACGGTTAGGGGTAGATGACTATAATTTATTTGAAGCTAGGTTAAAAGAAATAATCGCGTGTAGTGATGAAGAATGGCAACAGAAAACAAGTAATGTAGCAGATTATTTCGTATCTTCTGAGGAAAAAGTCCTTCCCCAAGACAAGATTATTGAGGAAGTACACAAGCATCTATAAGAAAGACGCTAAAGTTTCACCAACTTACTTTGGTCTAGTGGCTTGTCAAAAATAGTGTCAAAACATTCAGTAATTTAGACAGGTTAACTGTCAGTTTATTTGAACTTCCTATAATTTAGAAAATCTAGAAATGGGTTCTTTATTTTGGTCAACCTGAGTTTTTCTGACTAGTTCTGTTTCATATCACCTTCTAATTTATGATTTTCCAACTACCATCTCCCTGGCGACAGGCGGTACCATAGCCTTGTTGCTCTTCTCCGCCAATTAATACAGTGGTAGTGAATTCTCTGCATGGATCTCCACTATCAGCTGTATAGGTTCGGGTTGGAGTGGTATTTCCACTGTGCCCACTATCGGGATTACTCCAAGATTGAGTATCGCCTGTTTTGTTGTTTTCCAATGAATCTTGAAACGTATCTTCCGCTAATTGTTTATCTCTTTCGTCAAGGGTGCGGCCTATATTGGCACCAATTGCAGCCCCATAAAGAGCTCCTAGCCCAATTGCCCAACCTTGATCTTTATGCCCTTTGCCTAAGTTGTAGCCAACGATGGCTCCAACGACACTCCCGAGACCTTGACCCGTTTGTTCTTTCGGGCCGCTTCCAGCACAGCCTCCCGCCACAATCGCGGTAATGAACAGAGATGTTAGCGTGAATTTTTTCATAGCAGTGTCCTCAGATATTTACAGGTCGCTTCACAGTGTAATAATGCCACAGTTTCTGAGCAATATGGGTGAAATTGTCTCACCAATTAATTGGGGAATATCGGGTATTCAAATTTCTATGATCTCGAAAAAGCCAGCTATTTATTGATTTTTAGAAATCCATGCCCCAAGTTCTGAACGTTCCTCCAGGGTCATCTCTGTTAGATTGCCAAGTGGCATTGATTGAGTTGTAACTGCGTGAGTACGAATCCTTGCACCATGAGTGCGAAGTTGTTCGATGTTTTCTAGCATTACGCCTGCAGGTGCTGAGGCAAATGTGGAGTTAGTAGGCGTCGAAGCATGACATGAAGAGCAATGTTTTTCTATAATTGAAAGTGCACGCTCGTTGGTGACCACGGGTTGTTCATCCGTTTTTTTTGGACTCAAAAAAAGAATCAGACCAACACCAAAGAGGATTGCTAATGGCCACTGCCATGCTATTGAAAATCCTTTTTTGCCTGCATGACTTGCATTAAAAAAGTGGCGAACAATAGCGCCAATAAACAAAATCAAGCTAATCACGACCCAGCCTCTTTCGGTTCCTCCATTAAATAAAATTGGATAGTGACCACTAATCATAAACAGTATGACCGGAAGAGTAAGATAGTTGTTGTGCAAGGAGCGTTGTTTTGCTTGAAGTCCGAGTTTGACGGATGGTGTTCGGTCAGCTATGAGATCCGAGACCACTTTTTTTTGATTCGGAATAATTACAAAAAAAACATTAGCCGACATTATGGTTCCAATTACAGCCCCTACATGTAACAACGCGGCACGATCATTGAAAAATTGGGTTAACCCCCATCCAAGCAGTGTGATAAGCAGGAAAACTGCTGTAATTAAGGTGGCAGTATTTTTGCTTATTACTGATCTGCATAATAGATCATACGCAAACCAGCCACCAATCAGAAAACAAATACTTATCAATATTCCAACAGTCGGTGATATTGTGGATCGATTAGGGTCCAAGAGGAAGCTTTCGGCGCCCCAGTAATACAAAATAGCTAAGAGCGCAAACCCTGAAATCCATGTGAAATAGGCTTCGAATTTAAACCAGTGCAGTTGATCAGGCATCTGATCTGGTGCAACAACATATTTCTGAACATGGTAAAAGCCACCACCATGAACGCTCCAAGAATCGCCAAAAACCTTGTTGGGTAGATTTGGGTTTTTTCGAAGACTTTGATCAAGCCAAATAAAATAAAAGGAAGTGCCGATCCACGCAATTCCGGCTACGACATGCAACCATCGAATAATTAGGCTCAGCCATTCGTGCCAGGCGATATCCATTTTAATTGGGTTTATTAAGTTCTCTAGAGAAAGTATGTATTAAATTTAGCCAACTAAATTTACCTATCTTGCTAGTTGTAAAAACTTTATCCAACTGACCTTTTAGCTGTCGTTGTGCGAGAACTAGCTTAGTCATACACTTCTTTTTAATAAGAATTCTTTCCTCAAAGTCATTAGCGAAGATTGCAAGAGGATTTCCTATCGAGATTTCTGACATTTTTATGACGATTTCATATGTTTGTTGATGTAGGAAAAAACCCGCTCTATGAAGAGCGGGTTTTTTCATCACATCGTACTCCCTGATTATTCAGGTAATTTGTCATCAACACCTTGCACATAGAAATTCATTCCAGCTAGCATTCCATCGTCCGCTACTGCGCCCTCGGCTACCACTAATTCACCATCCTGATTGTAAATTGGACCAGTGAAAGCATGTAATGCGCCTGACGTTAGAGATGCAGTAGTTGCACGCGCCATTTCAGCGACTGAGTTGGGCATGTTCGTGAAAGGTGCCATGACAACCATTCCAGGCCCCATTCCATGCCAGGTATCACCGGAGGTCCACGTGTTGTCAAGAACAGCCTGTGTTCTTGCTACGTAATAAGGCCCCCATTCGTCAATTATCGCAGTTAATTGCGTATCTGGGGCAAAGTGAATCATGTCCGATGCTTGACCAAAAGCTAAGATTCCGCGGTCAGCTGCAGCTTGGATTGCTGCTGTACTGTCAGTATGCTGAGTGATGATATCAGCTCCTTGATCCATGAGGACTTTAGCCGCATCTGATTCCTTTGGAGGATCGAACCATGTATATACCCAAACCACCTTCACCTTCATATTCGGATTACGAGATTGCGCACCAAGCATAAATGCATTTATGCCCCGCACAACTTCAGGAATAGGGAATGATGCAATATAGCCAATGACACCAGTTTTTGACATCTCTGCGGCAATTTGTCCTTGCACATATCGTCCCTCATAAAACCTAGCAGAGTAGGTTGATACGTTATCAGCTTGTTTGTAGCCGGTTGCATGCTCGAACTTAACGTTCGGGAAACGTTTAGCTACTTTTAGTGTTGGCTCCATGTAGCCAAACGATGTAGTGAAAATTAAACCATGCCCAGTTTCCGCAAGTTTCGCTATTGCTCGTTCTGCATCTGGACCTTCCGGCACACCTTCAACAAAAGTCGTTTCTACTTGATTGCCTAGTTTTGCTTCGATCATTTTTCGACCTTGGTCATGAGCATATGTCCAACCATGATCTCCAGGGGGCCCAATGTATATAAATCCGACCTTCAACTTATCTGCAGAAGCGTTTCCGATTATTCCAATTGTTGCGAAAGATACTATAGCCGTAGCCATGATTTTTAACAGATGCTTCATATTTACTCCTCCTTTTTAGTGAAACTTTTATAGATGCCTTATCTTAGCGCTCCGGCCTGAACGGTCGGCCAAGGCAAGCTGGAGCATTTAACCGAATACGGATAGCATCCCTAGAGATTAAGACTAATACAACTATGGTTGCAATGTAAGGTAGCATTGACATAAAGGCTGCAGGAATACCTAGCCCTGCTGCTTGAGCATTAAGCTGAAGTATAGTGATTCCGCCAAAAAGTATTGCTCCAAACAGTACCCGGCTAGGTCGCCAACTAGCAAATACCACTAGGGCTAACGCGATCCAGCCCCGACCTGCCGTCATATTTTCAGCCCAAAGAGGTGTATATACGAGGGACAGATACCCACCTCCGAGCCCCGCCATCATTCCTCCAAAGGTAACGGCAGCGAACCGAATGCCTATCACTGGGTATCCAATTGCATGAGCTGATGTGTCTGAGTCACCAACCGCCCGCAGTACCATCCCCCAGTACGATTTTCTTAGGAACCAGGCACATAAAAACAAAATGATAAGACCTAAGTAGACCATGGGGTCATGACCGAATACTAGCCGACCAACGATCGGGAGATCACTGAAAAATGGTATATGAATTGTTTGTATTCTGTTGATGGTTTTCCCTACATAGTCAAAGCCGACCAAGGCGGAAAGACCAGTGCCAAATATTGTTAATGCTAGCCCAGTTGCTACCTGATTAGATAATAGCTGTAGTGTTAAGAATCCAAATATGAGTGAGGCCAAAGATCCAGCTACTGCAGCAATCAGCAGGCCAAAAATAGCGTTGCCCGTGATCGCCGTTACGGCAAACCCAAATACTGCACCAATTAGCATCATTCCCTCGACTCCCAAATTTAGAACGCCAGACCGCTCACAAATTAATTCGCCTGTAGCAGCAAAAACCAGTGGAGTAGCTGCTGTCATCATAGTCATGATAGATGCAATTAATAGTTCAGTCATTGTTGGGTCACTTTTCTAGAAGTTATCGAGAACTTGTATCGGGAAAAAAGATCGAAAGCCAATAAATAGAATAATATGATTCCTTGGAAAAGGCCTGTTACTGCTTTTGGCAGCCCGGCTGAAATTTGGGCCCCCTCCCCTCCAATATAAGTAACTGCTATAGCAATGCCTGCAAGTAAAATGCCAATCGGATGTAAGCGTCCTAAAAACGCAACTATTATTGCAGTAAATCCATATCCAGGAGAAATATTTGGCATGAGTTGACCTATGGTACCTGCGACCTCTATGACCCCAGCTAGTCCAGCTAGGCCACCTCCAATTAATAATGAGTGCCAAATGATTCGGCTACTCTTGACTCCTGAATGGCGGGCAGCTGTTGGCGCTGAACCAAAAAGTCGAATTTGAAATCCAAATCGAGTACGACTAAGGACGAACCACGCTATCAAAGGGATGATCACAGTCAATACGCTCCCTAAGTGCATTCGTTTCCCCTGGAAAAGTAAGGGCATTTGCGCTGCGTCTGGAAACATCCGTGTTCCTGGAAAGCCCCAACCCATTGGGTTTCGCCACGGGCCTTGAACTAAGTGAATTAAAACTAGCTCGGCGACATATACTAGCATCAGAGATACTAAGATTTCATTAGCGTTAAATCGAGATTTTAATAATGCGGGGATAGATGCCCAAATCATTCCACCAAAAATACCTGAAATCAGCATCGCTGGAAGAAGAAAAGAGCTAGTGCTCTCATGCCAATAAACAGCCAGACCGCCACCTACGATGGCACCAGCAATATATTGACCTTCGGCCCCAATATTCCAGATGTTTGCTCTGAATCCAAATGATAGGCCTATTCCAATCAGTATTAATGGGCCTGCTTTTACTGCGACTTCAGATAATCCGGAACTTGATGTAAGCGGTTCAATGAAATAGATGTAGAGTGCCACTCCAGGATCTTTTCCCATTGCCCAAAATATTACCCCTCCGGTTATCGCAGTCGAAAATAGTGCGAGCAATGGAGCAATCCACGCAGCCAATATTGACTGACTGTTTCTTGGTTCAAGTCGCCACATATGCAGATTTAGTATCTGATGCATGTCGCATACCCATCAAAAGACCAACGTCGTTAGCAGTTATTTCTTCTACGGATCTAGCGCTCGATAATGTACCTTCCGAGATTACCGCAATCCTATCCGAAAGTAAGAAGATTTCATCAAGATCTTGTGATATCAGAAGCACTGCGGCACCAGCGAAAACCATATCTTGGAGTTCGTTATGAATGGCAGTTGCTGCTCCAGCATCAACTCCCCAAGTTGGTTGGGAAACAATAAGAAGTTGTGGTTCTTGGAGAATTTCTCGACCGACAATGAATTTTTGTAAATTTCCACCAGAGAGGCTACTCGCGAGGGCATTTGTTCCGGTAGCCCTAACATCAAATTTTTTTACAATTCGCTTGCTAAAATTTTCTACTGTATTCCAGTTAATCAGTCCATTTTTTGAAAATTTTAGTCGGGTTGGGGCGGTTAAATAACTATTTTCGATAAGAGTCATGTCAGCAACAGCTGCTTGCCCAATTCGCTCTTCTGGCAAAAATACCACACCAAGATCACGTCTCGAATTAATATTGAGATTTGTAACATCGGTTCCAAGCATGCAGATTTTACCTCTTTGTAGGCTTTCTATTTCACCCGTAAGAATCTCCATAAGCTCAGTCTGGCCATTGCCCGCGATTCCGGCAACACCCAGAATTTCTCCGCGCCTAACTTCGAGATTGATATTGGTTAAGCTAATCCCTTTTGGTTGATTGGTTCGGGTTGTTACGCTGTTCACTTCTAGGCCTAACTTATCTTGTCGACGCCTCTCGCGGGCAAGTATTGGATTAATTCGCTTACCAATCATCTTCTCTGCGAGTGTACGTGCTGTTTCCTCTGATGGAATGCATTCGTCAATTCGTATACCCCCGCGAAGAATTGTCGCTTTATCACAAAGTGATCTCACTTCTTCCAGTTTGTGACTGATATAAAGAATTGCACGATTTTCGGATGCGAGGCGATTCAGTGTCTGAAAAAGCGTACTTGTTTCCTGTGGAGTGAGTACCGAAGTAGGCTCATCCAAGATTAGTAATTTGGGATCTTGGAGCAGACATCGAACAATTTCAATTCTTTGTCGCTCACCCATAGAAAGCTCATAAATATTTCGATCTGGTTGCAAAGTAAGGCCGTACTCCTCAGCTGTTTCTAGGAGACGTTTTCTAAGATGTTTAGGATTTTCATTAGGGAGTGCTAGAGCGATGTTTTCAAGAGTAGTGAGAGCTTCAAACAAAGAGAAATGCTGAAAAACCATTCCGATGCCTAGCTCACGCGCCTGTCCTGGGTTTGTAATTTCCACTCTATTGCCTGACCATGTAATGCAACCTCGATCAGGCCGAAGGATCCCATAAATGATCTTCACTAACGTACTTTTCCCCGCACCATTTTCACCCAATAGGGCATGTATTTCACCAGAACGGATAGTAATATCGATCGAGTCGTTAGCGACACATCCAGGGAATGCTTTCCTAATGCCGGTAAGGGATAACAAGGGAGGGTCAACAGTGTTCATAACTTAATATGGTATCTTGTCTATTTTATTCATCCAAGTTTCCAACGCGGTTGTCGCCAGGTCATTCTTGCAATGATTCATGGGAATGTAACGATCAGTTAAATCTCGACAAATTTCGTGATAGATCTCAGCATCATCGAAGCCAGCTTGAGCCGCATCATCGCGAGTATTTGCGTAGTATATTTCTGTTATTCTTGCCCACCAAATTGCGGAAAGGCACATGGGGCATGGTTCGCAGCTTGAGTAAATCACTGAATTCTCAAGGGTGAAGGAATTGATATTTTTGCACGCATTTCTAATAGCGCTAATTTCAGCATGCGCGGTTGGATCAAGTTTAGATGTTACCTGATTCCAACCTTGACCGATAATCTGGTCATCTCGAACAATGATGGCGCCGAAGGGTCCTCCCTCTCCGTCTAGCATCTTATCAAGTGAAATCTTAGCCGCGATTTCTACAAAGTGAGAGTGTTTGGGACCCATGCTATGATTCCTTTTAGTTATTAAAGATTAAGCTCGTTAAAGTTTAATAGTGAATCAAAATTAAACATTAATTTTTTTCAAGTTCGCATGATTTCGTATAAAGTAGCCAGTGCGATCATACCTGGCTCCTTTCCAGGAGGCCCGGCTGTTCCTATTGGGCACGTCAATTTATCAATCAATTTGGGATCTACACCGTCACGGTAAAGACGGTGTCGAAATCGGTTTGCTTTACTTTTGCTTCCAATGAGACCAATAAAATCTAAGTTATTTTTTTTAATCAGTGCGCGGCAAAGTTGATAATCACGTTCGTGGCTATGTGTCATTACGAGAACCAAGGAATTGTCGGTGATTTGACTGATAATAGTTTCAGGTTGGTCTGAGTCAAAGACGCTGATATTTCTAGATTTAGGGATTAGATCTCTGCGCCAACTTCTTTCGTCAATTACGTAGACTCTAATAGGTAATTGCAAAGCAATAGAGCAGATAGCGTAACCTACGTGACCAGCACCAAATAAGAACAATTTCGGCCTGTGATCAACTAGTGATTGTAAGTGTGTTTTAGATAATCTAGACATTTTGTTTTTGGCTGAAATTACTTTTGGAGTAATATTTGGCTCAGTAATTTGAAAAGCGACAGCGTTTTCTGCATTTTTTTTTAGAGATGTTTCGGCCTCCCTCAGCCATTTCATTGCTTCTGAATTTAGAAGCTCAAGGACAATATTGACAGCCCCCCCGCAACATTGTTGGGCATCGGGTCCGAGGAGGTATCTTATTGTTGATCTTTTCTCTATTGTGTGACTGACTAGTATTTTCTTTGCCTCCTCTTCAGCAATTTTCTCTAGTCTTCCCCCTCCGAGCGTTCCATACGTACACTCATTTCCTACCAACATCCATGCTCCAGTATTCCGAGGCGTTGACCCCGCATGTTCAGTAATCATAACTAAGACAGTGTTTTTTTCTGAGGATAATTCATTTAGCGCGATCAGTACCCAGTCAGCTGGGCCGAGCTCTTCGATGTTCGGTTTGCTTATCGATATTGTCATCGGTTCGTGTTAACGCGTAATGCATCAACGGCGGCCAATATAGTCTCTGGTGTAGCGGGTGCAGCAAGTTGTGGTAACTCTTTCTGGGGATTTAGGCTAGAAATTGCGTCAACTATAGCTTGATGAACTGAAAGTGCTAGCATTAGTGGTGGCTCCCCGACAGCCTTAGATTTATGAATCGTGTGTTCGCTATTTTCACCTGATGCAAAAATTTGGATATTAAATAGTTCGGGGCGATCGGCGCATGTAGGGATCTTGTAAGTTGAAGGCGAATGGGTTTTGAGGCGTCCATCGATGTCCCACCAAAGTTCTTCCATCATTAGCCAACCCATTCCCTGAATAAAACCCCCCTCAATTTGGCCTAGGTCGATTGTTGGGTTCAAAGAACGACCTGTGTCATGAAGAATATCAACCCGCATTACGCGACTCTCTCCGGTCAAAAGATCAATTGCAACTTCTGATACTGCTGCCCCATAGGCAAAATAATAGAAAGGTCGGCCGGTATTAGTGTCAGGATCCCAATGAATTTTCGGTGTACGATAAAAGCCAGTTGCGGATAGCTGCACTCTATTTTGATACGCTAGTAGGACCAGTTCTTGAAAAGTGAGCGTTTCTGACCCAATCTTGATGCCACTGTAATCAAGAAAAATTTGTGCATCGACTACACCAAAATAATTACTAGCAAAATCGATTAGTCTTTGCCGGATAATAACAGCCGCGTTTTTTGCTGCCATCCCATTTAAGTCACTTCCGGCTGAGGCGGCTGTCGCTGATGTATTTGGCACTTTGCCAGTGTGAGTCGGAGTAATTTGTATTTGGCCCAAGGGGACGCAAAGTTCTGTGGAAACAACCTGCGCAATCTTGATGAAAAGGCCTTGGCCCATCTCAGTGCCACCATGATTGAGGTGGATGGTGCCATCTTTGTAGACATGAATTAAGGCTCCCGCCTGATTCAACATCGTGTTAGTGAATGAAATCCCAAACTTGACAGGTGTTAATGCTAAGCCATGTCGAATATAAGGATTATCAAGATTAATTTTTTGTATATTTTTTCTACGATCTCGATAATTGCTGCTGATCTCTAGTTCATCTACGAGTTCACGGAGTATGAAATCTTCAACTAGCATAGAGTAGGGCGTTTCATTTCGATCGGTCTGTCCATAGAAGTTTAGCTTGCGAACCTCTATTGGATCCTTGCCAAGTTTGTGAGCGATGTTTTGTATTATTTGTTCTGCAATGAGCATTCCTTGGGGGCCACCGAAGCCCCTAAAAGCCGTGTTTGATACGGTGTTTGTACGACACCGGTATGAACGGATACGAGCGCAGGGATAAAAGTAGGCGTTATCGGCGTGAAACATAGCTCTATCATTGACCGGATCAGAAAGGTCTTTTGAGTAGCCACAGCGAGATACCATGTGGATGTCTGTTGCTAGAATTCTGCCATGATCATCAAATCCAACCTCCCACTTAGACTTAAAGTCATGACGTTTTCCGGTCATCCTCATGTCATCATCTCGATCAAGGCGGCACTTCACAGATCTACCAGTTTTTTTAGCGGCGAGAGCAGCGAGAGCCGCCCACTGAGCTGCTTGTGACTCTTTGCCACCAAAGCCACCCCCCATACGCCTAACTTCTACTGTAATAAATCGATCAGTGAGTCCTAATACATTAGCTACCGTATGTTGTATTTCGGTTGGATGTTGTGTTGAGCAGTGAATGTGCAGTTCTTCACCTTCGCTCGGTATGGCTAAAGAAACCTGACCTTCGAGATAAAAGTGGTCTTGACCTCCAGTCTCCGTAAGGCCTTGTATTCTATGTGGCGCAGAGTTAAGTGCTGTATGCCAGTCACCTTTCTCGACTACTTTATGCTTGCTAATATAAGATTCTTGGGATAATGCTTCCTCAATGGTCAAGATTGGATCTTTTTCATCGACTTCAATTTTGCCTAGTCTAGCTGCGGAACACGCTTCCTGGTGACTCTCAGCGATCACCGCAAAAACGGGTTGTGTATGGAAATAAATTTCATCTTTCGCAAGCAATAAGTCATCGTCGGATCCTGTTGGGCTGATATTATTTTCCCCCGGGATATCGCTAGCTACCAAAGTTTCAACAACACCGGGTGAGTTAACAACATTTGTTAGGTCGATTTTTTTTATGGAGCCACATGTATGAGATGCAAAACCAACCGCAAGATGAAGGGTGCCAGCTGGCTCTACAATGTCATCTACGTAAAGAGCTTGGCCGGTAGCATGCTTGAGTGCGCTGTCATGCGGTAGAGCCGTTCCGACGATAGATTTGATGTCATTATTTTTATTCATTTTTAGGGTTATTTTTCAGTAGCAATTATTAATCCATACCCTTGAATAAGTCTGGGACTTTTTCTCCTTGAAGCGATAATATGAATTTATTTAAAAGATTTTTTGAGATTTTTAACCTATATTCCCTCCCGGCACGCATATCTGTAATGGGTGAAAAATCCTCATGCAAAGCATCCTGCGCTTCATTTAAACGTATTTCATTAATTTTTGCTCCTAGTAACACATTCTCACATTTGGTTGCTCGTTTCGGAGTGCCTGCCATGCCACCAAAACAAACATGGACTTCATTGATAATTTTATTATCAATGACGGCAGAAAAAGCCCCAAGAACCGCACTAATATCTTGATCGAATCTTTTGGATACTTTCCAGCAGTAAAATTGACGTTTACTTTCTATTGGAATTGTAACCGATTGAATATATTCACCACTTTTGAGATCTTGTTGGTTGTAGTCGATAAAGAATTTCTCGAGTGGGAGGTCACGCAAGCCAAATATCCCCGCAATCCGGAGAGTTGATCCTAGAGCCATTAAGGCTGGAGAAAGATCTCCAATTGGTGAACCATTAGCAATATTCCCACAGACGGTTGCTTGTGAACGAATCTGGGTAGATCCAAATCTACGGAGTAAACGATCCAAATTGGGTGCTACCCCCACAAGTTTATCTGTTGCATCATATAAAGAGACACAACCCCCAATTTCAAGTGATTCTTGGTTGTGAGTAATGTTTTGTAGTTCGTCCACGTGGCCCAAATATATGATTTCTCGTAACTTGCGACCCAGTTTAGTGATCCATAAGCCAATGTCAGTAGCGCCTGCGAGCATTGTCGCGTTCGTATATTTTGATAGAAGATTATTTAAATCATTTAGGGATCGGGGCGCAGCAAACACACCACCACTTGTATTGCATAGAACGGATGTTTTCTCCTGTTGCCACTCCATTAAAGTGATTTCTGCATCATTTGCTTGGTTATGCCAAGATTTTGGTAATGGCAATGTACAAGTTGATTGAGCGGCATCAATGATCGGGCCGTAACCTGTGCATCGGCACAGATTTCCTGCCAGATGTTCATTGATTTTGGCACGATTAATGGAGGTCGGAACGGGATTCTGGGTGTTTACGAGCCACTGAAGGCCAACAAGAGAAATCACAAAACCTGGCGTGCAGAATCCACATTGAGAACCATTTTTCTTAGACATCACTTCTGGTACCTGAGAAATTGGTTTAGGACTAGCGACATGTTCGACTGCAAGTATCTGTTTTCCATCCAACATACCTAAGAGAGCAATGCATGCATTCACTGAACGATATCGCAATTTATTTTTAACCAGTTCCCCAATCAGCACCGTGCAGGCCCCACAGTCACCCTCAGCGCATCCTTCCTTAGTACCGGTTAAACGATGTTGATCGCGTAGATAGTCTAAAAGCGTTGTGTTCGGATCACCTAGCTCGACATCTTTCGGCTCAGAACCTAGGAGAATACGAATTCGTTCTCTAGAAATTTCCATTTGATGTACTTTCAAGGTATGAGGTAATTAGCTACCCCGGTATGTGCTATATCCATACGGAGAAATCAGGAGCGGTACATGATAACGTTTGTCAGTATTCGCTATACCAAAGCGTAATACTACCTGATCTAGAAATGGTGGCGTGGGTAAATCAACCCCTTGCGAGCGGAAGTAGTCGGCTGTCATGAATACTAGCTCATAAGTGCCAACGATAACGTTCTGACCCTCGATGAGCGGACCATTATTCCGTCCGTCTCGATTTGTTTTTCCTGATGCAATCTTAATCCGCTCCGGATTGAGTTGGTACAGATTCCAAGCCATCCCAAAAGCAGGTTTGCCAGCCGAGGTGTCTAGAACATGAGTAGTTAGTTGACCCAATTGGCCGCTCCCTTAATTGTTAGTTTTCGTTTACAATTTCGATATCCGTTTTGGCGAAAAAAAAGGAACCGTTGCGGTTCCTATCATTTTACGACTTTGTGAATTATTTTCATCCTAACAACTCAATCATACAGGCCATGCAAGCTAAGTTCAACCAGCTAATAATCCTTATTAATCAGTTAGATAGGAGATTTAGAAGGGCCCTCATTGCCATAATTTGATTATTTATATAGATCCCAATGATTGATACGCAATTGTATCCCCGTGACTTGAAAGGTTACGGATCGAGTCTGCCAAACGCAAGTTGGCCTAATGGTGCGCGTGTGGCAGTTCAATTTGTTCTCAATTATGAAGAGGGCGCTGAAAGTAGCATACTTCATGGAGATGCTGAATCTGAAGCTTTTCTTTCAGAAATTGTTGGCGCCATTCCATGGCTTGGAAAGCGACATATGAGTATGGAATCAATCTACGAGTACGGTTCTAGGGTTGGTTTCTGGCGCATCCTGAAACTTTTTCAAAAAAAGAATGTCCCGATCACTCTTTTCGCTGTTGCAATGGCTTTAGATCGTAACCCAGCTGTAGTAGATGCTGTGCTTAACGAGGGGCATGAAATCTGTTCCCATGGCTACCGTTGGATTGACTATCGTGACGTACCATTTGATATCGAGCAATCTCATATAACCAAAGCGATTGAGATTATAAAGAGGCTGACAGGAGAGCGACCATTAGGTTGGTACACCGGCAGGAACAGCGAAAATACAAGAAAACTAATAGTTGAGGAGGGAGGGTTTTTGTATGACTCAGATGCATATAATGATGATTTACCGTATTGGCTTCGAATTGCGGATAAGAATCATTTAGTAATCCCTTACACTCTCGATGCAAACGACATGCGTTTTGTCATGCCCCAAGGATTTAATTCTAGCGAGCAGTTTTTTGTTTATTTAAGAGACAGCTTTGATCTACTATATACAGAAGGATTAGAAACACCGAAAATGATGTCAATAGGATTGCATTGTCGCCTTATAGGTCGGCCCGGTCGAATTCGAGCTCTTGAACGTTTCATAGATCATGTTCAAAAGCACGATAAGGTTTGGTTGTGCCGTAGGTTGGATATTGCACATCACTGGTATCGGTATCATTCACCCTAGTAAGCCTGATTTACCGGATAAATTATTGTGGACAGCAATCAGTTACCTGTAATTACCCCAAATCAGATGAATCGCGAGAATTTTGTTTCAACTTTTGGCCACATTTATGAAAATTCCCCTTGGATCGCAACTCATGTTTGGAACATGGGATTAACTCAGCAACATAATACATTGTCGGGTCTTTTCACAGCGTTTGTGGATGTTATCGCATCTGCAGGAATGGAGCCTCAAATGCGTTTACTCTGCACACACCCTCAGTTAGCTCGCCGGATCGGCCAAAGTGAAACACTCACAAAAACATCTAGAGACGAGCAAGAAACTGCCGGTCTAAATAATTGTAGTGAAGAAGAATTCAATGAATTTCGAAGCCTTAATCATTTATACAAAGAAAGATTTGGATTCCCATTCATTTTGGCTGTTGGTGGGCGGCATCGAAATGAAATATTAGAAATTTTTAGAAAACGCATAAAAAACGATTCAGAATGTGAATTGAAAGAGGCACTAAAGCAAGTGCATCAAATAGCTTATTTGCGCTTATGTGATATTAAATTGGTTGGCAAATATTGAATTTTATGACGAATAAAGTTTGCCTCGGATCGTATTGATCTGTATGATTAGACCCCAGAAATGGATAAAGTTTGCCAAGTCGTCACGCGATAGGAACCGAGCAGGTTCCTTTTTTTTGTCTCGAATCTATAGCTGTATTGTTCAGAAGAAATTATTGTGTTCGAGCATGTTGCGTCTCTTTAAATATTCATTTTCTGGAATACACTGCATGGGTTGAAAAGAATTAGTCAAAAGAGGAAATAGATCAATGGCTCTAAAATCTGGATTTGCTCCAAAAGATATTTTTAAACAAGTTGAACGAACCGGAATTAAAGGACGTCATTTGACGTTTATTGACGATTTAGCTTCTAAAGAGCTCGAGAATTTATTCATCACTGCTGAAATGCTAGAACCTTTTTGGCGGAGTGGCGTAAGTCTTCTGAAGGATAAGATTCTTTGTACACTATTTTTTCAACCTAGCACTCGTACGAGGTTTAGTCACGAGACTGCAATGATTCGTTTAGGCGGATCTATTCTTACCGAATCAAATCCCTTAATTAGTTCTTCAGCAGCCAAGAACGAATCTTTGCATGATTCTATAAGAGTAATATCACAGTATGCAGATGTGCTTGTCTTGCGTCATCCAGATCATAATAGAGTCATATCGGATATTGAGCAATTAAATGGTAATGCGATACCAATCATTAGCGGTGGTTATGGCAATGTTACGCACCCGACCCAGGGGCTGCTTGACATGTATACTGCTTGGCGCGCTTTGGGAAATGATTTTCATGAAATGACAGTCATGATAGCGACACCAGATCTCTCAAGAGCACGTTCGGGGCAATCATTTGCTCTAGGTTTAGCGCGGATGGGGGCAAAACTTGTCTACTCCGGAACTGAGGGTTTGCGTACCCCAGATGTAATTCGATCAAAATTAGATGAATTGGGGGCAAACTATACAGAATACAATGATCTAACAGCAAAACAGCAAGAACAACTGATTTTAGATGAAGGGGTTGATCTTTTGTATTTGCCGGGCTGTTCAGTAAAGAAAGGGGAAGCAGGCCGAGACGATTTTATGAAAAAAATGCAAGAGTACTACTTTACGGTTGATAGTCTAAATCGAATAAGCGAAAAGAATGGCAAGTCAGTTGGTGTTATGCATTCGTTACCGCGGAATGAGGGTGAATTTGATTTCAAAATTGATGATACCGAATATGAACTCTATTTTAAACAAATAAGTTTCTCAGTACCTCTTCGTATGTCTCTACTACTTAATATAGTCGGCACATCGTGACTGCAAAATTCCTGATCTAATGATAAAAAAAGTTAAAACAAAGATTGTTATTATTGGCACCGGAGGCACCATAGCAGGCCGCGCAAAGGTGAGTAGTGATCTTTCATATAATGCTGCGGAATTAACTGTAGATGAGTTGGCTCTATCAGTACCCGGACTTGATGAATTAGCTGACATCGTTTTGTGTGATCTTTTCTCTTTGAACTCAAAGGATATGGGGCCCATAGAATGGATTAAATTAGCTTTAACTGTTAAGGAGTATGCTGAAAACGCTGATATTTCTGGTATTGTGGTGACTCATGGGACAGATACTCTAGAAGAAGCAGCCCTATTCTTAGAGCTAACTCTGAATACTCCAAAACCAGTTGTTATTACGGGCAGTATGCGGGCTTCAACTGCGCTTAGCGCAGATGGCCCCTCCAACATTTACCAGGCAGTTCAGGTTAGCACAGAAGCGAGCGCGTCAGAAAGAGGCGTTTTAGTGGTGTTCAATGGTGAGATTTACGCGGGCTGGCGAATCATGAAAGCGCATTCCCTTAATACAGGTGCCTTTGGGAGCGTTATCTCACCTGGTTACTTAATTGGAAATGTATATCCTGGACACACTAGTTTTTTTGTGCCTAAAGGTTTTGTCTGGCACCGGGGGTTCTTTAGTTCGGTTCTGACTAATAATTCGAAGTTGCCTGATGTGGTGATTCATTACGTCACTGCTGGGGGTAGTGAAAATATTTTGTCAGGTCTTCAGACTGATTCTTTTGCCGGCTTAGTTCTAGCAGCATTTGGTAGTGGCGAAATTCCTGAGGTACTAATGCCTAAGCTGATAGAGTTTGCGAAGAAAGGGTTACCTATTGTTGTTTCCTCTCGGGTACAAAATGCTGTTGTGTTACCAGAAACTATGACGCTAGAGGAGAGTGAAACTGTGATAGCGTCTAGACATTTAAATCCACAGAAGTCAGCTCTATTGTTATCATTGATCCTAGCAACGGAAAATAGTCCCGCCGATATATTTTTTCGTATAGATCTTATGGAATAGGTTGATGATAAAGTCTTATTTGCCTTCTGATTTGCCTCCTCGATTACTTATAGCTGTTGGGGGTAACGCTATTCACCCGGCGGGCATCACTGGAACGCCTGAAGAACAGATGACCGTAGCAGCTGAGGCGGCAGAGATTTTGTTACCCATACTGGAACTTGAAAAAGAGCTTGTTATAACTCATGGTAATGGTCCTGCCGTTGGGAAAACAATACTACGCCAAGTTTTAGCGCGCCATCGCGTTACGCCAATGTCTCTAGACATTTGCGTTGCAAATACGCAGGGTGTGACGGCTTATCTTCTGATGCAGGCTTTTGAAAATGCTCTCAGACAGGTTGGAAATAAGCGCCATGCAATTGGATTGGTTACCCAAGTTGAGGTGGATCCGGGTGATGTGGCATTTCAGAATCCAACCAAACCGGTAGGCTATTTTTATACTGAGGAAGAGGCAAGAAGCCTTGAATCAGAGTTAGGGTGGACTCTAGTCGAAGATGCTGGTCGAGGATGGAGACAAGTAGTACCGTCCCCCGAACCCCAACACATTTGCGATATTTCGCTAATTGACGCATTGGCTGGACGGGGGACCATAGTCATAGCTGGAGGCGGCGGCGGGATTCCTGTGGTGAGAGACAAAATGGGGATACGTCGCGGCATCGAAGGTGTGATAGACAAAGATCTCACATCACAGCACATGGCGACTATTTTAGGTATTGAACATATGATGATTTTAACAGGTGTGAAAAAAGTCGCATTGAATTTTGGTACAAATTCGGCACGAGAATTAAATACGGTTTCAGTTTCAGAAATGAAAGTTTATCAGGGGGAGGGCCATTTTGCGAAGGGTAGTATGGGACCCAAAGTGGAAGCCGCTATTCGATTTGTGGAGCGTGGAGGCAAGCGTGCAGTTATTGCCCATCTTGAGGAAGCTTTGCCGGCGCTGATGGGGGAAGCAGGAACTCAAATTGTGGCAGACAGATGACAATGTATTTGTGCAATAAACCAGGATACAAAAAAGGAGACGTACAAGGCTTATGAGCGACCATTCAAATTTGACCGATGATCATATATTTGCACCCCTAGATCCTGAGCCACGACTATTGATGGGACCGGGCCCCGTTGATGTCTACCCTCGCGTTTTAGGTGCGATGTCAAGTTCTATGCTAGGGCAATTCGATCCTCAGTTTACTGAATATATGAATGAGGTTATGCACTTATATCGACAAGTATATCGGACGGCCAATCATTGGACCTTGTTGGTAAATGGTACTGCTCGTGCCGGTATTGAAGCTTGCCTCAATTCCTTGATATCTCCAGGCGACAAAGTATTAATTCCTATTTTTGGGCGTTTTGGACATCTTCTGACGGAAATCGCTAAGCGATCGGGCGCTGATATCGTTAACCTTCAGGCAGAGTGGGGTACAGTATTTACAGCCGATCAACTTGCTGATGCTATTCAGCAATATAAGCCACAGATCCTTGCTCTAGTGCATGGAGATACTTCTACAACTATGGCTCAACCCCTAAGTGAGATTGGCCCACTTTGCCGAAAATTAGGTGTTATAACCTATGTTGATGCGACTGCAACATTGGGTGGGATGCGTTTGGATTCGGATTCTTGGTGTTTGGATGCGGTTTCTGCAGGTCTTCAAAAATGTATGTCAGGACCGCCTGGAACATCTCCAGTAACCTTAAGTGATCGAGCGGTTGAACGGATCCAGAAACGTAAACATGTAGAGGCTGGAATTCGATCAGCAGATAGTGATGATGGGGATGGTATGGTTATTCAATCCAATTACCTTGATTTGGCAATGTTGATGGATTATTGGAGCCCGCGCCGACTTAATCATCACACCGAGTCTACTTCGATGCTTTATGGCGCTAGAGAATGCGCTAGAGTAGTTTTGCAGGAGGGATTAGAGGCAGGTTTTTATCGTCATAAACTTGCAAGTACAGCACTGCGTAATGGTTTAACAGCCATGGGGCTCAAACTCTTTGGCGATCCTAAGAATCGTATGGATAATGTGACAGGCATCCTTGTTCCTCCCGAAATCGCCGATGAGAGCTTGGTGCGAAAATCAATGCTTGAGGATTTTGGTATTGAGATTGGCACCTCTTTTGGTCCATTACAAGGTAAGATCTGGCGAATTGGGACTATGGGTTACGTTTGCCGGAAAGCCAACGTTTTGCGTTGCCTTAGTAGTTTTGAGAATGTGCTTCGTCGTCAGGGTTTTGTTCCTAACCAAGGGGTCGGCGTAGATACGGCATGCGCAACCTATGATGAAAAAGATACATAAAGAGAGCAGCGTTATGACTGAAGAAAAAGGCAAAATCAAATCTGGCTTACTCAATAGCGAAATTCGAGTTGTAAATATTGGGCTAACTAGGTTTGCCGATGATCTTATGAGCCAAGGTATTGAGGTGGTTCAAGTCGATTGGACTCCGCCGGCCAGGGGTAACCCAAGGCTTGCTGACTTACTATCAAAATTAACGGATTAATTTTGACTTTATCTCTTCAGCAACAGATTTTTTCTGCAAACAAGGAAGCTCTTCAACGTCTATTAGAGGCGGATCCAGTACTGGTAGATGTTGTTTCAGCAGGCGAAGCCATACCAGATTTAAATGATCATATGATTCTACATGCTGGGCCACCTATCGATTGGAATGAGATGTGTGGACCAATGCGTGGCGCTATAGCTGGGGTGGCGGTTTATGAGGGGTGGGCCAAAAATTTGAAACAGGCAGAAAATTTGGCCTCTAAAGGCGCTTTTGAATTGCACCCCAATCATCATTTTTCTGCAGTAGGACCTATGACAGGCCTTACCACTCGCAGCCAGCCAGTACTAGTTGTTGAGAATAGAAAGTTCAGTAATCGGGCGTTTTGCACCATTAACGAAGGACTTGGTAAGGTCATGCGTTTTGGAGGTAATGATGATTCTGTGTTACTTCGACTTGCTTGGTTGCGAGATATATTGGGGCCGGCTTTAAGTAAGGCCCTAAAAGCTGAATCAGGCATTCTGCTAAAACCTCTGATCGCTCGTGGTCTTACGATGGGTGACGAGATGCATCAACGAAACGTGGGCTGTTCTAGTTTAATAATTCGTGAATTAGCGCCCCGTCTCGCAAAAAAAGTCAGTAACAATGATCATCTGGCTGAAATTTTTGCTTTTCTCGGAAACAATGATCAATTTTTTTTGAATATTGCTATGGCCACGGGTAAAGCAATAATGGATCCGCTTCACAATATTCACGCATCCACAATTGTCACTGCCATGAGTCGTAATGGTACTGAATTTGGGATCAGAGTAAGCGGTCTCGGCAACCAGTGGTTTACCGCGCCAGTTGAGATGCCACAAGGCTTATATTTTCCTGGGTTTACCGCAACCGATGCTAACCCGGATATGGGTGATTCTACAATTGTTGAAACGGTTGGTCTTGGTGGATTTGCGATGGCTGCAGCGCCTGCAGTAGCAGGATTTGTGGGAGCTGGCACCGCGAGTGAAGCAGCTAACACAAGTAGATTGATGGCTGAAATCACATTGGCTCAGAACCCGGCGTGGACTATGCCATCGCTCGACTTTAAGGGTGTACCAACCGGAATTGATATTCGATTAGTGGTTGAAACAGCCATCGCGCCAATGATCAATACAGGTATTGCGCATAAAGAACCCGGGGTGGGTCAAGTGGGCGCTGGTGTGGTTCGCGCTCCATTGGAATGTTTCGAAAAAGCGCTAGAGGCTTTTGCGGATAAAGTGGGCGTGAAATGAGCTTTATAATTAATCATGTCAAGAAAGGACTCTTTCTAGATTCAGTAATGTTGATGCAGATATCTCGATCTATATCGAAATTGGCTGGTGTAGAAGAAGCAGCATTAATGATGGCAACTCCCGCGAATCAGGAGATTCTAAGCGATTCAAATCTACTAAAGTTAGGAGCTCAAGAGGTCGTGGGTGGGGATCTGATTGTTGCGATTCGAGCCGAAGATGAGAATAGCGCGGTTCAAGCTATAGAGCAGGCGATTTCATCCCTTTCAGCGCCTATTGCTTCTGGGGTTAGCCAAGCTATTAAACCCCGGACTTTGCGATCCGCATTGAAAATTAATTCCGAAGCCAATTTAGCTTTGATTTCAGTGCCAGGTGATTTTGCCTGCGGCGAAGCGAGGAAGGCTTTGAGAGCAGGACTTAATGTAATGATTTTTAGTGACAATATACCGTTAAAAGATGAGATCGCTATAAAAAAGGAGGCTAGCGCGAAAAGGCTGATTGTCATGGGGCCAGATTGCGGCACAGCATTAATTGGTGGAATTCCGCTAGGCTTTGGTAATCGGGTCCCAACGGGAGCTATTGGCATAATCGGAGCGTCAGGTACGGGGATTCAGGAGGTCTCGACTCTCATAGCAAACAAGGGAGGAGGGGTATCACATGCAATAGGTGTTGGGGGAAGAGATTTGTGTGATGAAGTGGGGGGAATTAGCACATTAACGGCTATTGATTGGTTGGAGTCTGACCAGATGACACGACATATAGTGCTTATTTCGAAACCTCCTTCAACTGCGGTCGCAAAAAAAATTATTACACGTTTAGGAGACACTCATAAACCTGCGACAGTATGTTTTTTTGGCATCCACGATTTTGACATGCCAGCCAATGTTGTTAGTGTCTATACACTTCGAGCTGTTGCTGCTAGTGCTTTAATTTCTTCGGAAGATATTTTTGGTACATTTGGATTATCAAAAAATATGGAATCTGCTGGTAAGTTGATTCGAGGTTTATTTTCAGGAGGCTCTCTAGCTGCTGAAGCTCAGATAATCTTGCTGAATCAAGGTTGTAGACTGCAGTCCAATGCCCCGATTCAAGGTGTAGAATCAATAGTTGATGGGTCTCGTACTCATACGTTGCTAGATCTTGGTGCTGATCAATACACTCGTGGTCGTCCTCATCCGATGATTGATCCGGAGGTGCGTCATGAGTTCCTTGTTCAAGCTTTAGGTGATGAGGAGATTGGTGTTATTTTGATTGATGTGGTGATTGGATTTGGTGCTAACGAAAATCCTGCTGCCCATGTTGTGCGGGCGCTTCACCAAAGATCAAATAGTAATGCACTCGTTATAGCGTCGGTGACTGGAACGGAGAATGATCCACAGGTATTGAGCCACCAAGTTGCTATTCTTCAGTCTGCTGGAGTGCTTGTGGCGCCGAGCAACGCGCATGCAACGGAAGCAGCTTGGGCTTGTGTCTCAGCTTAATTATGACAAGCTCCATAAGCGTTGTTAATTGCGTGGCATGTGAAGTGAACCTCATTTTCTTCGAGCAATATTGAGGACTTCTTTTTTATCACAGCAGACTAGCCGAATTAGGGATTGTTCTACAATCTCAATAGGTCGACTTGCTCTTAAGGCTATGAATCTCAGCTTTAGCGGGAGAGTTTCCAGTAGGTTCCATCGAAGTTTGTACTTAGAGCTTGAGGAAGGGTATTGTTGTTTGGTGTCGGGCCACTTAAGCGCGGGACCTATCAATGTAGTTACAACGTCAATCGACCAGTTCGATATCATAATGCCTGATACCGATGTTTTTTTTGTAGATGAAGAAGTTTTGATTGGAGACCAACTTCGATTAAACACAGGGGGGACTCCGGTGTGGAAGCCAAAGTCAGTCAATTGGTCCGAAACAACGCTAGCGCAAGGTCTTCACAATCTTGATATGTTGTGTTTTGGAAGAAATCCAGATCAAGGTTTGTCGGGCCTAGTCTGGCCAAGCGCGTTTTCTACTAAGTTATCACCTGAATTAGAAAAAGCCAAACCTGTGTTTAATAGTTTGATTGACTGGTTGCGGCAAGGGATGATTCCAAAGTCTTCGTGTTTGCCGCCTAAAGAGATTCTGAATTTATTGGGTCTTGGTCCAGGATTAACGCCATCAGGCGATGATTTTCTTGTCGGGTTTTTGGTTGCTCTCTCAATACTTGATCGACAGGACTTAATGGCAGGTATCTGCGAGATAATCCAACCATTAATTAGTGAACTCACAGGTCCCATCAGTGGGTTGCATATTTTGGCGGCTAAAGATGGAGAGGCGAGCGAGGTCTTGCATCAAGCATTAAACTCAATTTTGGTTGGTGGCTATGATGAAATCTCAGAATGCCTCAATGCAGTTTCTCTTGTAGGGCATACGTCTGGATGGGATGCTTTGGCCGGCGCAATCACTGTTTTACGCGAATCAGCTTTGGTCAAACCTTGACCGTTCTTGCATCATTCAACGCTGAAAGCCTGAGTACTCTTGACGGCGAGAGCCCAATTTTCTAGTAACGCCTGGCGTCTGTTTTGCGAAATATTAGATTTGAATATCTTATCGCTGCGCCAGAGTTTGTGCAGGTCCTCGAGAGAGCTGATGATACCAGTCTGCAAGCTAGCTAAAAAAGCTACACCGAGGCCTGTAGTTTCCATCACTCTGGAACGCTCTACGGTAACACCTGTGACATCGGCAAGAAACTGAAGCATCCAGTCGTTCTTGGACATTCCACCATCTACTCGCAGCGTGTTAATAGCTCCCGCGATATCTATTCTCATAGCAGTAATCAAATCTGCACTTTGATATCCAACAGATTCGAGTGCGGCTCGAATCATGTCTGCTGGAGTTGTATCTCTGGTTAAGCCATAGATCGCACCGCGAGCGTTGGGATTCCAATGAGGTGCGCCAAGACCCGTAAAACTCGGAACAAACATTATTTGGTTGTTAACCGAGTGCCGAGCATATATTTCTGTTTCATCTGCATCCTTAATAAATTGGAGATTGTCGCGCATCCACTGGATAGAAGTGCCAGTATTAAAGATAGAACCTTCTATAGCATAGTGGACGTTGCCTCTAATTCTGTAGCTAAGGGTAGTTAGTAATCGATGTTTAGAGCGGAGAATCTTTTTACCGGTGTTTACCAAAACAAACCCCCCAGTTCCATAGGTACTCTTCACCATACCAGGATTTACGCAAGCTTGACCTACAAGAGCCGCATTTTGATCTCCAGCTACTCCAAGTATCGGTATTGCCGTGCCAAGCAAATTGGGTATGGAATGTCCATAATCATCAGATGAATCCTTTACGTCTGGTAGTATCAGGTCTGGCACTCTAAAAATGGCCATTAAGTCAGCATCCCATTTCTGTGTATGTATATTGAATAACGATGTTCTTGATGCATTTGTTGCATCTGTGGCATGGAGCTCACCTCCAGTCAATCTCCATAGTAAAAAACTGTCAATTGTTCCTGCTGCTAATTCGCCATTTTCTGCTCTTCTTCGAGCACCTTCTACATTGTCTAAGAGCCAACATAGCTTTGTAGCAGAGAAGTATGGATCAAGTAAGAGCCCGGTTTTATCGTTAACAAGCTCTTCAATATTTTCTGCTCGGAGTTGAGCGCAAATTGGGGCAGTTCTTCGATCTTGCCATACAATGGCATTAGCTACTGGAATACCTGTTTTTCGATCCCAAAGAACTATCGTTTCTCTTTGATTTGTAATCCCAATCCCAGAAACACTGCTATTACATTTAGCGAGCGCTTCGTGGCAAACTTGAATAGTAGTTTCCCAAATTTCCTCAGGGTTATGTTCAACCCATCCATTTTTTGGATAAATTTGCTCAATCTCTTTTTGAGCGCTCGATCTAATCACTCCGTTTAGGTCAAATACAATAGCTCTAGAGCTTGTAGTACCCTGGTCAATCGATAAAATTAGACTATTTTTTCGAGTCATAGGCTCTAATATAGAGCCTGATAGCTGTTTGTAAAAGAATTTGTCATTATTGGCGTGTATCCTAATAATAGTAATTTCATTAAGCCATAACATTCTTCCAATTTTAAGAAATGCAATCCAGAGATCTTCAGCTTAAGCAATTGCTAGAAACTGATTTAGATGTGTTGATAATCGGGGGAGGTATTAATGGGGCTAGTGTGGCTACCGCAATCAGTAGCAGTGAGTATCGGGTCGCATTAGTCGACAAAACAGATTTTTCCAGTCAAAGTAGCCAGAATTCTTCTGGCCTCATTTGGGGCGGTATCAAGTATCTCCAGAGTGGAAAAGTTTTCCTAGTGCGTCAGCTTAGCCGGCAAAGAAATGCTTTAATGAGGGCATACCCCTCTCAAATTAGCGAAACACGATTTCTCCTTCTATTTGATAAAGAAAACTGGATTAAGCGCCGATTCGTGTACTTCGGCACTTGGTTTTATTGGTTGTTGGGTGGGGGGAGAACAGATAGACCAAGACTTGTCAAAAAGGAAGAAATTAGACAATTGGAGCCGGCTCTTGCAAGAAAAAATGGATTTACCGGTGTAGAGTACTCAGACGCAACTCTAGTCGATGGGGATGCGAGATTTGTTTTCAACCTAATCGACAAAGCTACAAGAAACAGCTCCCTTGCCATTAACTATTTGACTGTTACAGGCTTGAACTTTACTAGGCATGAAGGTGGCAGCGCGTGGTGTGTGAGTTTGTTTGACGAAATCAATCAGAAAAAAATCACTATAAATACTCGAGTTGTTGTCAATGCTGCAGGTCCATTCGCGGATAATATCAATCAATTAGCAGGAGTTAACACAAAATACCGACATGTTTTTTCCAAAGGAGTCCATCTGGTAGTGAAGCGATTTGCAGATCCTGGACGCGTACTTTCATTTTTTTCAAGCGATGGACGACCATTTTTCGTAATTCCAACAGGAGGTGAAAGTAGTATTGGCACTACTGATACAAAAGTATGTAACCAGGATACTCACGTTGATGAAATGGATAGAGAATTCATTTTAACCAATTTGAACAAAGTTCTTGCAAAGCCTTTTCAACTTAGTCTAACGGACATAATTTCAGAAAGATCTGGCGTTCGTCCTTTGGCTGTTTCAAGAAAAAATGAAGAGCTAAAGAATTTCTTTCACCTTTCTAGGCGACATTTGATTGAGTCAAGTAAAGATTTTCCTATTATCACGATTTTCGGCGGAAAACTTACGAGTTGTTTGGAGGTAGGTACTGACGTCAGGCGTGAAATATCTTCTTTTCTTGATTCCCCAAACATTCTTTTTCAGAACCATTGGCTTGGCGAGCCAGACGCAAAAACTATGAGCGAATTTTTAGATTTAGCAGGAAGTATGATGAATCATAAAAATTTGCCTGATGCCTTGTTCAAGCGATTGTGGCGTTACTATGGAGAAGATGCATACAACATCTTAATAAAAATTAATTCGGAGCCTGATGGCAGTGCGATCATTTTGAAAGAATTTGATATCACGCGTGCTGAACTCGATTTCATTCGAGAAAATCAAATGGTTATGAAGCTTGAGGATTTTATTCGACGGCGAACACTTTTTGCACTTACTTTTAATAAACAAGAGCTAAGTGATCTCCCAGGAATGTGGCAAGCCTGTGAAATACTCTTTGGTGATTTAGCAGGTTCGCGTTATGATGAGTACTTTGGTTAAATTCGAACCTTATCGTCTCTTCTCATTGACCGGCCCGATTAGTTTTAATTTTTCTCGGTGTAAGGCGGGCAACACCTAGGTATAACAGCAATACCAGAATTGCACCCCAAAACAATATCCAATCGGGCCAATCAAAGACAGTGCCTAGGATTCCCATAATTACTAATCCGCCATGAATTAGAACAAGAAGGGCAAGCGTTAAATGTTTCCCGAATCCTGCATCCAAAAAGAAATGATGTATATGACCTCGATCTGCAATCCAGAGCTTACGACCTTTCATGATTCTTTTAGCCATTACGCTTACTTGGTCCAAGAAGGGTAATCCTATAATCCAAGGGACTGCGCTTGGTTTAATAGCGGGTATTCCAAAATTCTCAACAGGTGCGCCGCGCTGTGAAAGTTCAATTAAGAAGTATGCGACTATTAACCCAAGAAACATGCTACCAGCATCTCCCATATAAACCTGCCTATCTCTACCGACAAAAGAAGAATGATTGAATATCAAGAAGGTTGCAACAACTGTGATGAAAAGACTTATGAAAAAAAAGTGTTCTTGTCCAACTCCATTATAGGTCGATAAGAAAAGCAGTGAACCAAGTGATATTATTGTCACTAATGCAGCGAGACCATCATGTCCATCGATCATATTAAACGCATTAATGATAGCTACAATTGCAATTACGGTGAGCCAGGGAGCGAATACATTTAGTCCTTGCGAAATGCCGGTATCGAATATATCACCTATGAAAAAAACTACTTTCTCGTCAAGAAAAACGAGCAAGGTCGCTATAACCATCTGTGTAACAAATTTGGCCCAAGCGGGGATATCTTGATGATCATCAAGTACTCCGACCACCAATAATGCTCCGACACAGAAGAACAAAATGCGGTACGATTCTAGGCCAATTGGAAAAAGCAACATTGATAGTGGAAAAGAAATTCCCATGGCTATACCACCGATCAAAGGCACAGAGACATCATGGCGTTTTCGATCATTAGGTCTATCGACCAGGCCAACCTTCTTCGCGATGGGTGTTAGAAAGTACAATAGTAATCCACACAGAGCGATGGCTATAAAATAGGGTAGTATGATTTCCACAGTATATTTATTCCTTATAGCCTAATTATCAAAGCAAATGATAGCAATTGAAAGGGTCGGAGGCCTGTTTATGTCTTATATATTTCCAGCACCAGCACAGCCAATATTGCCAATCCACGGCTCAAACAATGTTTTTCCCATTCATCGTATCTATTGTATAGGACGTAATTATTCTGATCATGCGATAGAAATGGGACATGATCCCAAGCGTGAGCAACCATTCTTTTTTCAGAAAAATCCAGACAATGTAGTTCATTCGGGTGCCGATTTTTTGTATCCTAGTAAAACGTCCGAAGTGCATCATGAGGTAGAGTTAGTTGTCGCATTGGAACGAGGAGGAGTGAATATTGACTCTTTTGATAGCGCCTTGGATTTAATATATGGATATGCGATTGGTATAGATATGACCCGACGGGACTTGCAAAGTGAACTCAAAAAAAGCGGAAGGCCTTGGGAAATTAGTAAAGCCTTCGATGGTTCCGCACCATGTTCTGATATTTACCCAACCGAAGACATCGGTTATCCAGAAAGAGGTTATATTCGACTCAATAAAAATGGTGTAGTTTGCCAAAATGGCGATCTTTCTGAGATGATTTGGAAGGTTCCGGAGATAATAATCTCTTTGTCAGAGTTTTTTTCGTTATCAGCTGGAGATCTTATTTTTACTGGGACGCCAGCGGGTGTAGGTTCGGTGCGTCAAGGAGACATGCTTTCCGGTGAAATTGAAGGGGTCGGCAGTTTTGATGTGTCGGTGACATAAATCATAAGCGTTAAACTCAGGTTATGAAGATGAACTTGTATATGAAGACTTTATGGGGGAGAATTTTCTTAACGATTAGAAGCAACAATTGCTGTGGAATGGTTTTCGTTTATAAATGATTGAGATAACTTATGAAGTACGCGTTTAGAAAAATAGAGCTTAAGAAACGATACCCTCTTCAAATAAGCAGAGGACTGATTTCTGGATCAACTAATCTTTATGTTTTGATTGATGACGAAGCTTGTGTCGGAATAGGAGAGGCTGCACCTGGATCGGGAGCGGAGACAGCGGAGATTTGCGAGCAACAGTTGCAAGAATACTTGAAAGATCGAGATATAATTTCAAGCCCTACTGAAGCATGGGGAGATGCGCGTTCATCTGGAGTAGCAATGTGTGCCTGGGCTGCTGTGGATATCGCTATTTGGGATCTACTTGCTCAGCGAAGTAAACAGCCTCTCTTTCAACTTCTAGGATTACCTGAGCCGTCAGTTCCAACATCTATCACTATCGGTATTATGAGTCCGGACTTAGTACGCGACCGCATTCCAGAAATACTATATCGTACAAATGCAAAAAATCTAAAAATTAAACTGGGTAATCCTGAGGGAATCGAGGCGGATAAGGCGATGTATGCTGAGGTTCAGAGAACAATTCAAAATTTTGATGTTTCTCTTCGTGTTGATGCTAATGGTGGGTGGTCTCTTTTCGACGCAATTGTCATGATTAAGTGGTTGGCAGATCGACAATGTGAATATGTTGAGCAACCCTTAAAACCAGAAGATGATGATCAATTGCCAAATCTTTACAGGAATAGGGCATTACCAATCTTCGTTGATGAGTCTTGTAATTTTTCGTCAGATGTTGCAAAACTTTCCGGGTGTGTTGATGGAGTTAATGTGAAATTAATGAAGTGTGGTGGCATCACCGAAGCGGTGCGGATTGTTGCGACTGCTCGCGCGCATGGGCTTCAAACTATGATCGGTTGTATGGGAGAGTCATCGATTTCAATTGCCGCTGGGGCGTCAATAGGAGCTTTATTTGACTACATTGATCTAGACGCGCATCTTAATTTAGAACCTGATCCTGCCGATGGTCTGTCATTAATCAATGGTGTAGTTTCAGTGTCAGGTCGTTTTGGGCATGGAGGGTATTTAATATGTTAAAGCCAGAACATTCGCTAATCATTCACTTTGACGATCAGTTGGGAAAACGTAATGGAAAAATGGGTCATGGTGTTATACGTTTCACGTCTAATTCAATAGTAGGTTGTATCGATAGAGATAGTCATGGGAAAAGCATCCAAAATGTTTTGGGTTATGGGCCTCAGTCACCAGTCGTTAAAGATGTTTCTGAATCGCTAGGCTTGGGTGGCAAGGTGTTATTGCTTGGAATGGCGCCGTCCGGCGGAAGGTTGCCTCCACATATGTTAGACGAAGTTGATCGAGCTATTGAAGGAGGATTATCTATTGTCAATGGATTACACGAACCCTTAGCTAACCGATATCCGGAACTGGAAAAAGAACAGTGGATCTGGGACATCAGAAAAGAACCAAAAAATCTGGGGATAGCAAGCGCACGAGCAGCTTTTTTGCGGAATCGCCGATTGCTAATGGTCGGAACAGACATGGCGATTGGTAAAATGACTTCAGGTATTGAAATCTGGAAAGAGGCATTGAAAAGAGGAATTCGTGCCGAATTTCTAGCTACCGGCCAGATAGGGATTTGTATAAGTGGTCGTGGTATAGCGCTAGACTCGATACGAGTTGATTATGCTTGTGGTGCTGTAGAGAAACTGGTTCTTGATCATTCAGATGCGGAGCTTCAAATTATCGAAGGGCAGGGTTCTATGATTCATCCTGGGAGCACCTCAACACTTCCTTTGCTAAGAGGTAGTTGTCCCACTCATTTAGTGCTTTGCCACCAAGCAGGAAGCAATCAATTGGCAGATCATGAAATTAGATTTCCTCCACTCTCGCAACTGATAAAGCTCTATGAAGATGTTGCAGCAGCTTGTGGAGGATTTCCTCGACCGCGAACCATTGGCATTGCTTTAAATACTTCCATGCTTGAAGCACGTGCTGCCGCTGATGCGATCGCCAGTTTTGCTCAAGAAACTGGCCTCCCTGTTGTCGATCCTTTGCGGAGCGGCGTACAGTCGTTGGTTGATTCACTATTAGAAAAGTAAATTTTTCTGATAGGATATTAATTATGATTGTAAGGGCTTAACCTTTAACATTAGTGTGGGAAGATACGGAGATATGGGTACAATTAAACTGAAACCTTACTTCTGGAATTTACCTTGATCATGCCGAACAATCGAGTTCAATTAATGGATACAACGTTACGTGATGGAGAACAAACGCAAGGTGTTTCTTTTTCGCCTGATGAAAAAGTTAACATTGCTAGAGCATTACTCCAGAGTCTCAAGGTGGATCGTATCGAAATAGCGTCTGCCGGTGTTTCGCATGGCGAAAAAGCAGCGGTTACACAAATTCACAAGTGGGCATCGGAGCTTGGTTTTCTAGGAAAAGTCGAAGTTTTAGGTTTTGTGGATTTCAAACGAAGTGTCGACTGGGTTGTGGATACTGGTGGTCGAGTTCTTAATCTTTTGACAAAAGCTAGTGAAAAGCATTGCAGAGTCCAGCTCCGAAAAACGTTAGATCAACATTTAAGGGATATAGATCAGACGGTATCCTACGCGAGGGAAAATAACCTTCTTGTTAATATTTACTTAGAGGATTGGTCAAACGGCTATCGAGATAGCCGTGATTATGTTTATAAGATGGTTGATTTCCTGAATGGGATCAAAGTTGCTCATGTGATGCTACCTGACACTTTGGGTGTTTTCAGCCCTAAAGAAGTTTATGATAGTGTGAGGGACATGTGCACTCGTTTTCCGAAGCTTAATTTTGATTTTCATCCCCACAACGATTATGGTTTAGCGACCGCTAACGCTATGGCTGCAGTGGAGGCTGGAGCATCAACTATTCATGTGACTCTAAATTGTTTGGGAGAGCGTGCGGGAAATGTATCTCTTGCGGAAGTAGCAGTGGTTTTACGTGACAAACTTGGTATGGAAATTAGTGTTGATGAATCAAAAATCCATGATCTCAGTCAGATGGTAGAAAATTTTTCGGGGAAAAGAGTGTCAGCTAATGCTCCTATTATTGGATCAGACGTTTTTACCCAGACGAGTGGCATTCATGCGGATGGGGATAAAAAAGGCGGGTTATATCAAACTAATTTAAACCCAGAGAGATTTGGCCGAAAACATAGCTATGCTTTAGGTAAGATGAGTGGTCGAGCATCTCTATTAAAAAATCTTGAAGAGTTGGGAGTCGAACTTTCTTCTGATAATCAAGATAAAGTTTTGAAAAGAATAGTAGAGATCGCGGATACGAAAGCGATAATTACAAGAGAAGATCTACCATTTATTATTGCTGATATTTTGGAAAGTCGTGAATCCCAACATGTTGAGCTAATCAGTTGCTCCATAAGCAGTGGTTTTGACACTGAGTCGACGGCTAGTGTGCGAGTACGGATAGGTGAAACTATTCATAAAATCTCTGGATCCGGAAACGGAGGATTCGATGCTTTCAATAATGCAATGAAAAAGGTTTTAGATTCGGATATATTCCTCTTCCCAGAGCTTACGGATTTTGAGATTCGTATACCTAAAGGTGGAAACACTAACGCTCTGACAGAATGTTTTATTACTTGGAACGATGGTCAGCGGACATTTCGAACTCGAGGAGTCCATGCTAACCAAGTTTTCGCGGGAGTTAATGCTACCGTACGAATGTTGAATATAAAATATGCAAAAGCTAACGGTGAGCAGGAGTTAGGCCCCCTTCAACGTCCTGAATAAGATATTATCAATGCAGCTAGTAAAGGTGCCCACACTTATGAGGACGGGAATAGATCGAGTTGATCTGCCACTTTATTGCCGAATTCAGAAGTACTTATAATTTTTTCATTCTGTTTATATTTTGAAAGATCAGCAGTGGTGAAGCCGTCTGAAAATACTGATCGCATAGCATTCCAAATGTTTTTTGCTTCTTTTTCCATACCAAAGCTCATCTCCATCATCATGGCCACAGAGCCGAGCATAGAATAAGGGTTAGCGATTCCTTTTCCCGCTATGTCCGGAGCAGATCCATGAGACGGTTCATAATATGATTTTTTGGGGCCGACACACGCTGATGGCATTAATCCTAAAGAACCTAAGATGCCGCCACCTTGATCGCTCAAAATATCGCCGAACATATTTTCCATAACCATCACATCGAATCGTGTCGGATCAAGGCATAAATAGGTTGCAGCAGCATCCACTAGTACGTTCACAACTTCTACGTCTTGATATTCTGGGTTTAATTCATCTACTATTTCATTCCATAGGACGCTTGATTTTAAAACATTGCTTTTATGAACATTATGAAGTTTCTTCTTGCGTTTCTGAGCTAGCTCAAAAGCAATTCTCAACACTCGTCGTATTTGGTTTTCATTATATTCAAGGGTCTCATGCACAAATCGGAGACCGTTTGCGTCGAGACCCCTCTCTTTATTGCCAAAATACAGCCCACCCACTAACTCTCTAATAATGATGATATCAATACCATCACCCACAATTTCAGGTTTTAGTGGGGAAAAGTGGGCAAGTTCTTTTGGGAGATAGACGGGACGAAAGTTGGCAAATGTGTCGTAGCGTCGGCGCATGGGTAGCAATGCGCCTCGCTCAGGTTGTTGATCAATAGGGATTTGCTTGGATTTTTCATGACTAAGCCCGATTGGTCCCTTTAAGATCGCATCAGCACTATCACAGAGTTCAATTGTTTCTTTTGGGAAGGCGGATCCAGTATCAAAGTAAGCTTGTGCTCCGAAAGGTGACTCGACTAGTTCAAAATTTACTTTGTTTCGATCGGCTATTAGGCGGAGTATTTTTAAGGCTTCATCAGTAATCTCAGGGCCAATTCCATCTCCAGCCAGAATGGCTATTTTATACTTGTCCATAGGTCTTTTTCTTGGTGTTTGATGTTTTATCCTGTGCTATTTTTGCGATGATCACGAACGAGTTCCCACGCTTGTTGAATTTCTTTGGTTTTGTCAGTCGCAAGCTTAATCATTTCTTCTGGCAAGCCTTTTGATACTAATTTGTCTGGGTGATGTCTGCTCATTAGACGACGGTAAGCAGTTTTAATGTTTGTGTCACTCGCTTCGGGTTTAACACCGAGGACTTGATATGCATTTTCTAGTGACCGTTCCTTTTTAGCTGAACTACCGTCAGTGCCATGGATGAAATTGATGAGTCGCTCGACTTGGTTAGAGTCAAAGCCGAGCATTTTAGCTGCATGAATAAGGATCTGATTTTCGGCTGGATCAACTTGGCCATCTGCCAATGCTGCTTGGACTTGTATTTCTAAAAACATCCGAAGTAGCGTAACTCTTCGATGACATTCTTGTTTAAATTGCTCCAATATGTCATCGAGTGGAAAATCAGGTCGCTTACCTTTTTCAAAAAGGCTGATTGCTGCTTCACGTTGAGAAGCTGTCAGCTGCATTTGGTCCATTAGAGCCTTTGCAGCTTGGATTTCTTGGGCTGATACACGGCCATCTGATTTCGCTAAATGACCCATCACCGAAAAGGTAGCGGTAAAAAAAGCGGCTTGAGTTCTTTCTTGATTGCCTGGAAGAAATCCGGTGGATCCTTTGCGCTTCTTTCGAGCGTCAAATTGATGGCCAACGGAGCTACCTAATAGCGCTCCTAATGGTCCACCAAGCATGAATCCAACTGTTCCACCTATAAGTTTACCCCACCAAGCCATTGTTCTTATTCTCTAATTTTTTAAACCGGGTAACTAGATTGTACGCGACTGAAGAAAGATATTGCCAAATTTATGGTCTTCAGTTCCATCAGGATACTAGCCGAGATTTTCGTCCGCCGCGTAATGTTACTAGTTCTTCAGCTGCGGTGGGATGTATGGCAACCGTATTGTCAAAGTCTGATTTGCAGGCACCCATAGCAATTGCTACAGCAAATCCTTGAATTAGCTCATCTGAGGAATCTCCTATAACGTGACATCCTAAGATTTTTTGTTTTGAACCGACTGTAATCAACTTAACGACTGTAGGTGATTTTTCTTGAAGAGGCCCATAAAAAATGTTGGTGAATCGTGATTCATAGATCTTTATCTCATCCCGCCCAAAACGAGAAATGGCTTCTTGTTCTGTAAGACCTACGGTGCCAATTGGCGGATGCGAAAAAATTACGCTAGGTATATTCTCATAGTTAAGTTTAGCATCACGCTGATCTCCAAAAATTCTATCAGCGAGTTTTCTGCCAGCCGCGATTGCTACCGGTGTTAGATTGTGCTTTCCAGTAACATCGCCAACAGCATAAACTTCTGGAACATTTGTGTTTTGATATGAGTCTATTTTTATATGACCATTCAAGTGAGTTTCAATTCCAACTGATTTTAAGTTCAGATTGCGAATATTTGGATCTCTCCCGATGGCCCATATCAGCGTATCAAAAGGCCCATGAGTTGTTTTATTAGACTCAACGTATATTTCTCTAGTTGAGTCGCTTCGTACTTTTTCTACGCTTGTTTGTGGGATGATATCGACGCCATTATTAGACATTAGCTCCATGATGCTTTGTTGAAGAAGAAGATCAAAGTTGCCCAAAAGGGTTTGTCTTCGAATTAGCATTGTGACCTTGGTCCCTAGAGAATTTAAGACGCCAGCAAATTCAGTGGCGATGTAGCCAGACCCAACAATTAATACATTGGATGGTTGTTTTTGCAAATCAAAGAAGCCGTCGCTAGTGATACCTGCATGAGAGCCTTCGATTCTTGGAATTTTGGGTATTCCGCCGGTTGCAATCAAGATATGCGCCGCTTCGATTAAGTCTGAATCTACAAAAATTTTGTGTGGATCATCAGAGAATGATGCTTCGCCTTCGATTATGTCTACTCCAGATGATACTAAATTCTTGAAGTATATGCCGTTGAGACGCTTGATATAAGCATCGCGTCGCTCTTTAAACGCGTACCAATCGAAGTCTTTCTGGTATATGTCGAAACCATATTCGTTTGCATGGTTTAATGTTTCCTTTATTCTGGATGCATTCCACATTACTTTTTTTGGAACACAACCGACGTTGACACAAGTTCCACCAAGTTTCCCAATTTCTACAAGCGCAACTCTAGCTCCATATTCAGCGGCTCTACGGGCTGTAGCAATACCACCGCTACCACCACCTATTACGAGCAGATCATATTTGTTTTTCATGGCTTAGTACCACCTAGGTAAAGTACCTGTTATTATGTTATTCAAATTCCTGTTACGCCATAGAATGGTTGTTCAGAAGTTGACACTGTGATGTGTGTTTATGTCAATAAAAATATTATGAGGATTCCAAAAGTATGGAAAATCCGCTACTAGACTTCAGTAGTCTACCAAGATTTTCGGAGATTAAGTCTTATCATGTTGAAGAGGCTCTCGATTTTCTTTTGAATCAAAGTAGGATTACGACGATTAATTTATCAAAGATTTCAGAAGAAGCAGACTGGGATAATTTTGCGAAACCCCTAAATGAAGTTTCTGAAAAGATAGATCGTTTATGGGCAATCGTTTCACATATTAATGCAGTATGTGATTCTTCTGATTTTCGATTAGCCTATGAGAGCAGCTTAAAAAAATTGACTATATATAAATCTGAGGTTAGTCAGAATCAAGATCTTTACATAGGGTATAAGGCAATTCAAGAAAATACACGGCTAGCAAGTTTGGATGCGGCGAAACAAAAAGTGATAAATAATGCGATCAGAGATTTTAGGTTGAGTGGTGTAGATCTCTCGACAAAAGATCGGATAAAGTTTAGAAAAAAATCTGAACAACTAGCATCGCTTGCCAATCGTTTCGAGCAAAATTTACTAGATGCTACTGATGGTTGGTATCTAGACATTTATGATCAAATCGATTTAGTTGGTTTGCCGAATTCCGCTGTAGCATTAGCCAAACAGACAGCTGAATCAGCTGGTGTCGAAGGGTGGCGTTTTACATTGCATGCTCCTTCTTATATACCATTTATGATGTTTTCTGAGCGACGCGAGTTACGGCGTGAAATGTACACAGCCTATGTTACTCGGGGTAGCGAGATAGGACCCAATTCTGGGAAATGAGATAACAGTGAAATTATGGAAGAGATTCTGGACCTGCGCTTAGAGCAGGCGAAGCTCCTTGGATATCTCAATTACGCAGACTATGCATTAGTTACCCGAATGGCAACTGAGAGGAGTACTGTAGATGATTTCCTCCATGATCTCCTCAAACGGACTAAGCCCCAAGCCGAAGTAGAACTCAAAGAGCTTTCTAAGTTTGCCTCGGAAAATAATAAGGGTTTTGTTTTAGAAGCATGGGATATTCCATATTGGTCAGAGCATTTACGGCAATCGCGCTACCAATTTAACCAAGAGGAGGTGCGTTCTTTCTTTCCATTACCTCGTGTTCTTGAGGGAATGTATGAGGTTGTGAGGCGCTTGTTTGGTATCACTGTCAGACCTGCCTCTTATTCGCCTCAAATGTGGCACAGTGATGCGATGTATTTCGAGATTATAGATGTCGCAGGCAAGCTGAGAGGTAGTTTTTATTTAGATCTTTATGCGCGCCCCAATAAAAGGGGTGGCGCATGGATGGGTGATTGTATTAGTCGCCATATTCAGGCTAATGGACAGCACCAAAATCCTGTTGCTTTTATGACATGCAATTTTTCTCCACCACTAGATGGCCAGCCATCGTTACTGACTCATGAGGATGTGCTCACACTATTCCACGAATTTGGTCATGGCCTTCATCATATGTTGACTCAGGTAAATGAACCTGCTGTTTCTGGAATAAACGGTGTACCATGGGATGCGGTTGAACTACCCAGTCAGTTTCTTGAGAATTGGTGCTGGGAAAGTGATGGTTTAGATCTAATTTCGGGACATGTTGTGACTGGAGAAAAACTACCACCAGAGCTTTTAAACAAGCTTAAAGATGCTCGGAACTTTCAATCTGGGTTGCAGATGGTCAGGCAATTAGAATTTTCAGTATTTGACTTTAGATTGCATTCGGAGTGGGGAGTTAAAAATCAATCGATTCAAGATGTTCTTGATGATGTTCGCAATTGTGTTTCGGTTGTCAAACTACCTGAATTTAATCGATTTCAGCACTCTTTTTCGCATATTTTTGCGGGAGGATATGCAGCTGGGTATTATAGCTATAAATGGGCAGAAGTTCTTTCTGCAGATGCCTTTAGTCGCTTTGAAACTGAAGGTCTCTTCGATCAGACGTCGGGTAGGGCTTTTTTAAGCGAGATTTTAGAACCAGGGGGGGTTAAAGACCCCATGTCAATGTTTATAGCCTTCCTGGGCCGAAAACCATCGGTCGATACATTGCTTCGCCATCTCGGCTTTGTTCCGTGAAGATAACATCAATTGAGAGGTCTGAATTGCCTGCGAGAGCAATTAAGCTTGGTGATTCTCGTATCCATTTTGTTATACTTATCCTGGTTTAAATGGGTCTTATGCAGAAAAGATAACGTATTTTTGGCTATCTTGATTTCGGTTTGAGGAATTTATGCTAGAAGAAAAAGAAAATAAGCGCCGTCGACGGTTCTTAACAGTGATGACATCGGTTTTAGGGTTAGCAGGTGCCGGCAGTTTGGTCGGTTCATTTATAGCGAGCATGCGGCCAAGTGCGCGGGCACGAGCGGCAGGTGCGCCAGTTGAAGTTGACATAAGCCTGCTTAAAGATGGCCAGATGTTGGTAGTTGAGTGGAGAGGCAAGCCAGTCTGGATTGTGAGAAGAACTGATCAAATGATTGATGGGCTCAGTCAATTGAGAGAAAAGTTAGCTAATCCTGACTCGGATATTGCGCAACAACCTAGCTATGCTCAAAACGAATTTCGCTCAATTCGTCCAAATGTCTTAGTAGTACTAGGGGTTTGCACCCATCTTGGTTGTGCTCCGACGAAAAACTTTGAACTTGGAGCGTCTTCCGGCTTAAGTGATGATTGGTTAGGCGGGTTTTTTTGTCCATGCCACGGGTCAAAATTTGATCTAGCGGGACGAGTTTATAAAAATGTTCCAGCACCTACAAATCTTGAAGTACCACCGTATTCATTTATTTCTGATAATCGCGTTTTGATAGGCGTTGGCGAGGAAGGAGGGTCAGTTTGATGTCCGGTTTAATGCGTTGGATGGATGAACGATTTCCCGTTACTAAAGTGTGGAAAGAGCATTTTGCAGAGTACTATGCACCGAAGAACTTTAATTTTCTTTATTATTTTGGTGCAATCTTAACCATAATTTTAGTTCTCCAAATTGTTACTGGAATCATCCTAACAATGCACTACAAGCCTGATGTTGAATTAGCTTTCGCATCGGTCGAATATATTATGCGGGACGTGCCTGCTGGGTGGTTTGTACGTTATTTACATTCTGTTGGGGCTTCGATGATTTTTGTGGCTCTTTATATTCATATGTTTCGGGGTCTCATGTATGGTTCCCATAAGTCGCCCAGAGAGCTCATTTGGTTGCTCGGAATGCTTTTATATGTAGCTATGATGGCGGAAGCATTCTTTGGTTATTTATTGCCATGGGGTAACATGTCATACTGGGGTGCACAAGTGATTGTTTCGTTGTTTGCCGCGATCCCGTTTATCGGTGAGGGATTGGCAGAGTGGATTCGTGGTGATTATGTTATATCAGATGCAACGCTTAATAGATTTTTTGCTTTCCATGTAATTCTCTTACCTTTATTGCTCGCGCTCTTGATCTATTTACATATAGTTGCATTGCATAAGGTCGGTTCTAATAATCCGGACGGAGTAGAAATAAAGAAACAAAAAGATGCCACTGGAAAACCCTTGGATGGGGTTCCTTTTCATCCCTACTATACAATTAAAGATACATTTGGTATTGGCATATTTTTTACGATTTATCTAGCCATAGTCTTTTTTATTCCAGAATTTGGTGGTTGGTTTTTAGAAAAAGATAATTTTGCGCCTGCGGATATCCTCCAGACTCCACCAGATATAGTGCCTCTCTGGTATCTGACCCCTTACTACTCGATATTGCGCGCCGTTACTTTTGAGTGGTTGCCTGGCGGAGCTAAGCTTTGGGGGGTTATTGCGATGGGTGCCGCAATTGTCATTTTCTTCTTTTTGCCATGGTTGGATCGTTCCAGAGTGAGATCGATTCGTTATCGGGGTTGGATGTATAAAACTATGCTTACTCTTTTTGTTATAAATTTTGTCATGCTCGGGTTTTTAGGTACTCGAAACCCAGGCCATATAGACCTATTTTGGCTTAAGAATGTAACTTGGGCACAGGTCGGACTGATTATTTACTTTGCCTTCTTTTTTCTTATGCCGATTTATACTCGACTAGATAAGACTAGACCTGAACCGGATCGATTAAGAAAATGATAGCAAGATATATAATATTCCTGCTTTTTGGTTTCTTCGGCAGTGCTGCTTGGGCAGCTGGTGGTGGTGGCGCTAATTTAGATTCGGCCAGTATTAACTTAAGCGATAGACAATCTTTACAGAGAGGTGCGAGGACTTTTGTTAATTATTGTCTTTCGTGTCATGGTGCTTCTTACATGCGTTACGAACGGATGGCAAATGATCTTGGGATTAGCGACGAACTTTTGCGTGAAAATTTGATGGGTCCGACTGAGAAGCCAGGCGATTTAATGACTTCTCGTATGCCGGCAGATGGGGCTAAGCAATGGTTCGGAGTTGTCCCACCCGATCTTAGCTTAACTGCTCGTTACAGGCGACCTGATTGGATCTATACCTATATGAGGAGTTTTTATGTAGATGATACTTCTCCAACTGGTTGGAACAACGTTTTGTATCCGAACGTTGCGATGCCTAATGTGTTGTATGAATGGCAAGGTTATCGAAAAGCTTATTTTGACAAAGAGCAAGGCACAAAATTTAAAAAGTATGGGATATTGTCGGATGGTACTATGACTCCCGAAGAATTTGATGTGGCTGTTACGGATCTGACTAATTTTATGGTTTATCTTGCAGAGCCGGCTAAGCTTGTCCGATATCGTGTTGGATTATGGGTTGTAATCTTTATGGTAATTTTTACTATATTTGCTTACTTCTTGAAAAAGGAATACTGGCGCGATGTTGATTGATTTTATATTCCGGGTTAATAATAGTGAGTTGATAGGAGACCATGAAACTTTTTTCTGATCCTTTATGTTTGTATGGACACACATGTAGGTTGGTTATGAGAGAAAAGGATGCAGAATCTGACTTTCATTTTTTTACCAAAGATCAGCCGGCGGACGAGATTAGTGAGCTCAACCCCTATGGTGAATCACCGACTCTAGTCGATCGAGATCTCGTCTTGTACAATGTTATTGTTATAAATGAATTCCTAGATGAGCGACTACCACATCCCCCCTTAATGCCCATTGATCCTGTTGGCCGGGGTCGCGCTAGATTACTGATTTTTCGTTTACAACGTGACTGGTTAGATAATGTTCAAGGGCATATGGTCAACGGTCAGAAATTTGATCAAAAGCGGCGACATGAATTAGCAGATGGTTTATCGGCAATGTCCCAGATTTTTTCTAATCAAGATTATATTTTAGGAGATGATGTTACTTTAGCTGACTGTTATGTAGCGCCTCTTTTGTGGCGGTTACCTTTTTTAGGTATCGACTTACAAAAAAAAGTGGCCCAACTTGAAGAATATAGCGAAAGGCTATTCTCTCGGGAATCATTTCAACAAAGTCTTAGCGACGAGGAACGCGAATTGCGACGATAGATAAAAGCATAGTATCAATGCCTCGTAAGGATCAAATTTATATGGACACAAAAAAAGAAACCTTAATTTCCACACAACCTTATCTAATTCGAGCGATTCGAGATTGGGCTATTGATAATGATTTAACTCCCCAGCTACTTATTGATGCAGAGACAGAGGGAGTTGTGGTCCCCTCTGGTTACACGCAAGATGGGAAAATTCTTTTAAATGTGCATCAAAGTGCTGTGGATTCTCTAGAATTAGGCAATGAAATAATTTCTTTTTCTGCTAGATTCGCTAGTGTTTCACGAGCTGTCCGGTTTCCGGTTAGATCTGTTCTTGCTGTATTCGCTAAGGAGAATGGTCATGGTTATTATTTTCGAGAAAGCGAAGTTGTATCGGGAATGGAGGATGATATTACTTCAGGTGGTCAGAGCGAGGTCGTTTCTATATCTGGAGAAGTTAAACAGCCTCATCTTTATGTGGTTAAGTGAAAGTCTTTTGTTGATCCTGAAGGTTTGAGATTATGAGTTTCGATTCAATACATGGCACGACCATTTTATCTGTTAGGCGAAATAGTCAGGTTGTAATTGGTGGTGACGGTCAGGCATCGATGGGCGATACAATAATGAAAGGCAATACTCGAAAGGTTCGCCGTCTATTTGATAACAAAGTTATTGCTGGTTTTGCGGGCAGCACTGCAGATGCTTTTACTTTATTCGAGCGATTTGAGGGTAAACTGCAAAAACATCAGGGGAATTTGGTACGTTCAGCTGTAGAGCTAAGCAAGGATTGGCGCACCGATCGTATGTTACGGCGACTTGAGGCTTTGTTAGCCGTAGCGGATAGGACAACTTCTCTTATTATTACTGGTAGTGGTGATGTCATTGAGCCAGAACATGGGATCATGGCCATTGGATCGGGCGGAACCTATGCAAAAGCCGCTGCGCTTGCACTGCTAAAGGAGACGGAGTTGGATGCGAAAGTGATTGTAGAACGAGCGTTATCTATAGCCGCGGATATTTGTATTTACACAAATAATGAGTTCACTATCGAGGAACTGAAAGGTTAGGTAATCAAATGTCTATGACGCCACGTGAAATAGTTGAAGAAATAGACAAACATATTGTTGGTCAGGCAGCTGCCAAAAGATCTGTAGCGGTAGCTCTTCGTAATCGTTGGCGCCGAGCACAGGTCAAGGATGAAGCCTTGCGGGCTGAAATTACCCCAAAAAATATACTTATGATTGGCCCTACAGGTGTAGGTAAAACTGAGATATCTAGGCGCTTAGCGCGACTTGCTAAAGCACCTTTCATGAAGGTAGAGGCAACGAAATTTACAGAGGTAGGTTATGTTGGGCGCGAAGTAGATTCTATAGTTAGGGATTTAGTCGATATGGCCATCAAAATGGCGCGGGAGGAAGCAATTGAAAGAGTGCGGTCGCGTGCCGAAGATATTGCGGAAGAGAAGATACTGGATGCTCTTTTACCTCCTCCTCGTGAAAACGATTGGGAGCAAGGAACTAAAGGCAGTGTCGATCCTATAGGAGACAAGGATGGAGCAGCTCGCCAGCGTTTTAGGAAGCTGTTTAGAGAGGGTAAACTTGATGAAAAAGACATTGAAATTGAAGTCAGTAGTCCGAAAATGGGTGTAGAAATTATGGGCCCACCGGGCATGGAGGAGATGACTGGACAATTACAAAATATGTTTCAGAATCTAGGGGGCCAGCAAACTCGAAGTCGGAAAGTTTCAGTGTTTGAGGCAACGCGATTATTAACTGAAGAAGCTGCTGCAAATCTGGTAAACGATGATGATATAAAACAAGAAGCGATTGAGCGAGTCGAACAAAACGGAATTGTTTTTCTCGATGAGTTGGATAAGATTGTCGGGAGAAATAATCAGCAGGGAGCGGATGTATCTCGTGAAGGTGTACAAAGAGATTTGTTACCACTAATTGAGGGTTGTACTGTTAGCACTCGATACGGAATGGTTCGAACTGATCATATCCTTTTTATAGCGTCTGGCGCTTTTCAAATGAGTAAGCCTTCAGATTTGATCCCTGAATTACAAGGCCGACTTCCAATACGTGTAGAACTGGATGCGCTGAGCTCTAGTGATTTCGTACGCATTCTTACAGAACCTTATGCATCCTTAACTCAACAATATTCGGCGTTATTGAGGGCGGATGGTCTTAATCTGGAGTTTGAATCAGACGGAGTTAATAGAATAGCTGAAGTTGCATGGCAGGTAAATGAAAGAACAGAAAATATTGGCGCACGGAGATTACACACCGTTATGGAGAGATTGCTTGAAACTGTATCTTTTGATGCAGCTGATAGATCTGGTGACACTGTTAAAATAGATAGGGATTACGTAGATCAACATCTATCTAATTTAGTAGAGGATGAAGATTTGTCTCGTTACATCCTTTAGAGATTTGCTATTGGCAAGCAGTGGCTAAAAAATAAACTTCACTATCATTCAACCATTTCAATCCTATCGGAAATTCCGAGGGTTACGCTTACTCCATCCAACGTTATAAACCGGCGCCCCTCAATGTCTTTCTGATATGCCTGATAGTTTATGATGTCTCCCTGGTTATTAGTTACACGCACATTGATGATTCGATGTTGTTCATTCCAGTTAAGGACAAAAATTAATGTTGAAATTGCAATGATAACTCCTAAAAGAGAGTAAATTACTAGATTGGATGAACCCCGATCTTTTTGTGTTGATTCGGCTCTATGTTGTGTTGCTTTATTTTGAGGCTGTTTTACTCTAAAGATAAGAGCAACGATCAGAATAACGGCAAGCGTGATAAGAATTTTTAGTAGCATCGATTGTTAATTTCCGTAAACACTCTTAGGCTCAATAACATCAGAAGGTAATTGAAGATAGAAGCCAGATTCCTTTATTTCTGATATAACTTTTGCGGTAGATGCTTGCGCCAATTTTGTATTTTCAGATATTTCCAATGCTATTACTATTTCTAACATTCCTAATAAATTTAAGAGAGGGTCTGGAACTCTCGAAAAATCATTCTCGTTCTCGACAAATAGATAGGTATTTGCTTTTTTGCTAGCTTTGTATATAACGCAGTTCAAGAATGAGGCTCTCCGAAGTATTTTTTGTATTGCTCTATGACTGCCTATTTAGGCCTCATTTTTTACCACCCCAAAGCCACGACCAGCTAATTTTGCGGTCGGTATGTTCACGGTTAGCTACTGATGTAAATTCCCTTTTTTTGCTTCCAACATACAGTTGTCTTGGGCGACCGATCCTAGATTCGGGTGATTCCATCATCTCTTTCCAGTGAGCAATCCAGCCAACTGTTCTTCCAATAGCGAAAAGGACTGTAAACATATTGACAGGAAAACCTATAGCTCTAAGAATTATTCCAGAATAAAAATCAACATTAGGATATAGTTGTTTTTCTTGAAAATAATCATCTTTCAGTGCAATCTCTTCTAGAGCCATGGCTAGATCTAGTGTGGCATCATGAATTCCGAGCTCATCAAGCACTTCGTGACATGTTTTGCGTAAGACCTCAGCGCGAGGATCATAATTCTTGTAAACGCGGTGCCCAAAGCCCATCAACCGAAAGCTATCTTCTGGATCTTGAGCCTTTTTAATATATTTTCCAATCCTATCTTTTGTGCCAATTTCATGAAGCATATTTAATACAGCTTCATTTGCTCCGCCATGAGCTGGCCCCCAAAGTGAGGCAATACCTGCCGCGACACACGCAAATGGGTTAGCCGCAGATGAACCCGCTAAACGTACTGTGGATGTTGATGCATTTTGTTCATGATCAGCATGGAGTATAAGAATACGATTCATGGCCCGCGCTAGTACTGGATTTATATCATATTCACGAGTTGGGACACTGAACATTAGCCGTAATACATTTTCTGAATAGTTTAGATTATTACTTGGATAGGGGAAGGATTGGCCTAGGGAGTATTTGTAGGCATATGCTCCGATTGTTGGCATTTTCGCTATTAATCGATGCGCTGCTTTCATTCTTTGCATAGGATCATTAATGTCAGTACTATCGTGATAGAAAGCTGATAACGCACCGACTACTCCTATCATTATTGCCATAGGGTGGGCACTACGCATAAATCCACTGTAAAATCGTACAAGTTGTTCATGTAGCATTGTGTGGTTACTGATATCATGATCAAACTCTGACTTTTCTTCTGGTGAAGGAAGTTCACCATGCAGTAGTAAATAGCACACATCGGTATAATCAGTATTTCGTGCAAGATCCTCTATTGCATAACCACGATGTAACAATATTCCTGCTTCTCCATCTATATAAGTAATTTCGGATGTACAGGAAGCAGTTGAAGCGAAGCCCGGATCATAGGTAAATACTCCAGCTTGACTAAATAGTTTTCGAGTATCAAGAACCTTAGGGCCGACAGTTCCATAAAGTGTTGGGAATTCCCAGGATTTGCCCGTTTCATTGTCGGTTAATGTAAATGAGTGCCGAACCGATTTCGCAAGACGGTCAGCATTATTTTTTTTGGGCTTTGCCATAATTGGCTCCTTCGTTCTTCACTATTTCAATTATAAAAAATGTTGATACTAAAATCATCGGCTTATGTTGTCAGTTATACCTTAATCTATACATAAAATTATCTATTCAATGTGGCAAAATTATGCATTAATCTAATTTATCTTTGTATTATCAGCTTGTTTGCAATAAAAATAACCTTTTTCGTTTATAAATTGTTTTTAGAAATTTAATCAATGAGAAAACCGAGCACTTTCGAAAAGCCAGAACCTTTAAAACTTGTTACTTCAGTTGGCGAATTGGCCGGACTAAAATGGGGTGATTCTAATGAAAGATTGATTTTAGCACTCCATGGGTGGCTAGATAATGCTGCTAGCTTTAGCTCACTTGCACCGCTGCTTAAAAATGCTCAAGTCGTGGCACTTGATTTACCTGGTCATGGGCATTCTGAGCACCGTAAATTTTCGGATCATTATCAATTTATCGATTACATTCCGACTGTTTTGCAGTCAATCAAATCCTTGGGCTGGAAAAGTTGTATTTTGTTAGGCCACTCCTTGGGAGGTGCGATTGCTACATTTGTTGCTGTTGCAGATCCGTCAATAGTGACCCATTTAATCCTAATTGACGGTTTAGGCCCCCGCGCAGAAGTAGCCTCTAAGGCTGCTATTCAATTGAGCAAGGCAACTCGTAGGTCTCGCACGATCCATACCAAAGTTTCTGGCAAAATCCACCCAAATCTTGAAGCGATGATAAATGCTCGACTACAGGTTAACCACATCAGCAGAGAAGGAGCAAGGATCATTGTCGAGAGAAATGCTGTAGAAGTAAATAATGGGTTTGGATGGCGCACGGATCCTCGTTTATTGTGGCCGAGCCCTCAATACATGACTGAAGAGCAGGTACTAACAATTTTCAAGGCCAACAAAGTTCCGACACTTCTAGCAATGGCAAAAGATGGATATTTACAGAGTCGCGCTGAAACGGCTAATAGAATAAACGCATTTTTGAATATCCGAGTAGTCGAATTTCAAGGGAACCATCATTTTCACTTAGACGACCCTGGACCTATCGCTAAAGAGATAAATCTGTTCATCTCATGAATAGCTTGTTCGAGTTTGTCATGAGGGGTGTGAAAAAGTCGACATATTAGTTTTTTAAGCACCATTCTTATTGTAGAGTCCCATAGATTACGGATTTATTAAGACAAAAGTATTAAAATCATAAAAGATCTGATCATCCTGACTTGCATTATAAGAAGAAAGGCCCCATATCTTCGTTAAGATAGATAAGTGCTTGTTATAATGGTATTGTGTAGTTATGTTATTTTTTGGAAACCAAATACATGTCTAAAAAAAGTATTTATAGAATTATTTTCCAAAGCCAGGGGAATGTTTATGAGGTATATGCTCGAGAAGTAACTCAGGGGGCAATGTTCGCGTTTGTTGAGATCGGAGACATCAGTTTTGGTGAGAGATCAAATTTAGTTCTAGATCCTTCAGACGAAAAATTAAAGGCTGAATTTAGCGGAGTTAAGCGTACTTACATTCCTTTGCATTCAGTTATTAGAATCGATCAGGTTGAAAAAGAGGGTAGAGCCAAGGTCAGACCGGGTGGTGATTCAGAAAGTGGAAATGTAGCGTCTTTCCCAATACCTATGAAGCCACCAGCAGCAGAATGAGTTTTTAGAAGTTTTTAGCGTCTAGACAAAGACCAGTACTGCCTAGGCCGCAGTAACCGCCAGGATTTTTCGAGAGGTATTGTTGGTGATTGTCTTCTGCATAGTAAAATGCGTTGGCTTCTTTTATCTCAGTAGTTATTTTTGACTTGTCGGACGCCACGAGAATTTCGTTGTAATGTTCCTTCGTGTTGGTTGCAAGCTCTTCCTGTTCTTTGTTGTAAGTGTATATACAAGATCGATATTGAGTTCCAATATCATTTTGTTGCCGCATTCCCTGTGTTGGATCATGACCCTCCCAAAAGGTTTTTAACAAAGTTAGATAATTAATTTTTGATGGATTAAAAACAACTAACACTACTTCGGCGTGTCCAGTTAATCCACTACAAACCTCTTCGTAAGTAGGATTAGGCGTGTATCCACCAGCATAACCAACAGCCGTGGTGTAGACTCCTTTTTTTGTCCAAAAGACCTGTTCCGCGCCCCAAAAACAACCCAGACCAAAAAGAGCGAGCTGGTATTTGCTTGGAAATGGGGCTTTAATGGTGCGTTGATGAACATGATGCAAATTATTTATGCATATAGGTTCGTTTCGTCCTTGCAATGCTTTTCCTTTAGAAGGAAGGTTTGGTCGAAAGAAAATCATAAAGGGTATCGTATTTATGGTTAATCAATTAGTCGTTTGGGCAGCGGTTACTCTGGGACGACCCGATAAATCATAGTGATGAACTATAGATTTGAACTGCGCATCGTACAATAGTTTTTTGACAGATTCTTGCTGTCTATGCCCGTGCTCTAATACTAGCCAACCGTTTGATTGTAAGGACTTGGGTGCTTCAGCGATAATTTTTTGTAGTGCTGACATGCCATTATTTGTACTAAATAGAGCTAAATCAGGTTCAAATTTTGTTTGTCCTACATCAAGATCGGGATCATTTATTCCTACATATGGTGGATTGCATACGATAATTGAATAAAAACGATTTGGAACAGCGTTTAGCCAATCTCCCGACTTAAAGGTAACGTTGTGTGTATTGTATTTTTTTGCGTTTTTTTTAGCTACTTCTAGCGCTTTTAATGAGATATCGGTTGCTGTAATTTGGGCTTTTGGGAATTCAGTCGCAAGCGCTATAGCGATAGCGCCACTTCCTGTTCCTAAATCAAGTATCTGTAACAAATCATCAGTTTTTAATTTATCAATTACAAACTCTACAAGTAACTCGGTTTCTGGTCTCGGAATGAGAGTGTCTTTAGTTACCTTGAGGGGTAGAGACCAAAATTCTTTTTCACCGATAATGTAGGCAATCGGTTCGCCCGCATGCCTTCTATTCAATAATTTTTCTAATTTTTTTAGTTGTTCAGAGTTGAGAATTATGGGAGCGCCGGTTAAAACAGTGATTTGGTCAATACCGCAGACATTACGCAGGATGATTTCGGCGTCGAGATGCGGTGTAGTAGTTACGGAAGATAAATGGTCGCTAGCATAGTCTACCCACATATTTACTGTTGGCAGGGTCATGTGCTTGCTAGAGAAGAAAGTTGTTCTGTTTGGTATCTGGTGATAATTGGGTCAATTACTTGTGCTAGATCACCAGCAAGAATTTCATCAAGTTTATAGAGTGTCAGGCCGATGCGATGATCAGTGACTCTTCCTTGGGGAAAATTATATGTTCGTATTCTTTCTGATCGATCGCCGGTACCTACAAGTGATCGCCTAGTCGCATCTACCTCATTTTTCTGTTTCTCGATTTGAGACTGAAGTAACCGAGCTTTCAAAACTGACATCGCTCGGGCTTTATTCTTATGCTGAGATCTTTCATCCTGACACTCAACTACTATACCGCTGGGCAAATGAGTAATTCGTACTGCAGAATCTGTACGATTGACATGTTGACCGCCGGCACCAGAGGCTCTATAGGTATCAATGCGTAGATCATTATTAGAGATATCTATATGATCAATTTCTTCAGCTTCAGGAAGAATAGCAACGGTGCAGGCTGACGTATGTATTCGACCTTGGGCTTCAGTTTCTGGAACGCGTTGAACACGGTGGGCCCCAGATTCAAATTTTAAACGCGAAAAAACATTTTGTCCTATTATTCTCACGATTATCTCTTTATATCCACCATGCTCTCCAGAATTTTGATTGGTAATTTCGACTGTCCAATTTTGCTTTTCTGAAAAAGCGACATACATGCGAAAAAGATCACCTGCAAATAGCGCCGCTTCATCTCCACCTGTACCTGCTCGTAATTCAAGGTAGACGTTCCTAACATCATTAGGATCTTTGGGAAGTAATAAGAGTTTCAGTTTGTCTTCTTCGTCAACAACTGTTTTTTTAAGGCGCAAAAGCTCGTCTTGGGCAAGTCGTCGAATCGATCGATCCGGATCTTCAAGCATGCTAAGTGCTTGTTGTGTTTCTGCACTTACAGCTCTGTAAAGTGTGTATTGTTTTACGACAGGCTCAATCTCCGATAGTTCAATAGATAATTTTCGAAAATTTCCATGATCTGAGATTATATTGGGGTCGGATAGAAGGACATTTAATTCCTCCATACGGTCTGTGAGTAGATCCAATCTTTTTTTGATGTTAATGTTCATTCTTAATTAAGGTAGGCGGAGATACAGGTCAATTTTTTCCGATAAATGTGATGTGTTGAGATATCAAATCCCGAAAAGATACACTTTATACCTCTATATTTGGTCTACGTTCTGTTATTCTTCGATATTTACTTAGGATTTTCTCACACCTGACAACTATTTTCTGCATGATGGAGAAAGAAGTTCAATTGGCGTTAAAGTCTACATTTCACTTAGTTTTCAAACTAGTTGTGGCGAGCTTGTTTTTTTTAACTTCTCTAGTTTATGCCCAAGACAAACAAAATCTTGATACAGAGTTGGAGATTACACACAAGATCAGTAGAACCCCGTCGGTAAAAAAAGCCTTTATTTATCATTATGTCTTAGGTGACATAGCAAGAGATCGGGGACTCTTAAATATCGCATCAGAGGCAATGTCCGAAGCTGGCCGGATAAGCAAAGATCAAGAGGTTTTAGAGCTTGCATATAATTTTGCTATGGAGGCTCGCCGAGTTGATTTAGCTTTGGAAATGGCGAGAGATCTCGTTAGTCTAGATCTAGATCCATCCCGCTCGCAAGTAATGCTACTTCGTGCCTATATTGCTGCGGATGAACCCGACAAGGTTTTTGAAGCCTTAGTTACGCTTCTAGAGCAAGAGAGCTCGGATGTTGATTTAGTAGTTAGATATGTCGGTGAAGTTTTCAGCACGCTTGAAAATCCTAGCCGTTGGGTCACTGTAATGGATCGCCTGATTGAATATTTTCCAGATCGCTCGGAAGTGTATCTTGTACATGGTTTCATTTCCTATCGATCAGGCAAACTAGAAAAAGCCCATTCATCTCTAAATACAGCTCTCGAATTGCGACCAGGTTGGGAAGAGCCAGCGATATTTAAATTAGTTTGGTGGAATGACGTTGATGCTCGTATAAAAATCAAGACATTTTCCGAGGATTTTCTTGAACATTTTCCAGATCGCGGCCGCCTTCAATTAGCATTTGGTCGTTTATTGCTACAGTGGGGAGACATATCTGATGCACTTCGAAATCTTTCAGAGTTAATAGAACGGGACCCGGAAAATACCGATGCAATATTTTCAATTGGCCTTATACACCTGCAAGAAGGTAGATATCAATTGGCGACAGAAATGTTTGAGCGCTACCTAGCAATCAAGCCAGATGGTGACCAAGTGCGCCTCTATTTAGGGCGCATTGCCAGAGCAGAGGAAAGATATGAGTCGGCTTTAGAGTGGTTAACAGGAATTTATAGCCGAAATTTTCGATTTGACGCTCAATTAGAGATAGGTCGGGTAATGTCCGACCAAGGACGATCAGATCAAGCGATTAATCATCTGGCAGGGATTTTGCCACGCAATACAGATCAACAGGTTCAGATTTATTTAACCGAAGAGCAGATACTACGGTCAATCGACAAGCCTGAACAGGCATTAGCGCTCCTTAATGCAGCATTGAGTGATATCCCAGATGCTCCTGAACTTTTATATGCGCGAGGTCTGCTAGCAGCACAATTAGAAAAATTAGTGGAGCATGAACGCGATATGAGAAGGATTATAGAGTTACAACCCGATAATGCACATGCTTATAATGCATTGGGTTATACCCTAGCTGATCAATCATTACGTTTAGATGAAGCTCTAATTCTTATTGAAAAGGCCATCGCTCTTAAGCCCCAGGATCCTTTTATCTTGGATAGTTTGGGATGGGTGCATTATCGTTTAGGAGATTTTTCTCTAGCCCTAGATAATTTGCGTAAAGCATTTGATATTCGTGTAGACCCAGAGATTGCCGCTCATTTGGGTGAGGTTTTGTATGTACAAGGGAGAATAGATGAGGCGCGGGATGTATGGCGGATCGGACAAGAAACCAAAGATGGTTTGGCTAACCCAGTTTTAAGTGAAACAATCCGTAGGTTTAGTAAGTGAAGCAAATTTTCTGTATTTTTCTATTTATGATTCCACTGATGAGTTGTAATCAGTTACCTGTCGAGCGATTAAGTACTGATTCAAATCCCACATCTTTATGGCAAGAACGACAGGAAAATATAGGTCGTGTTGCTAATTGGAGTTTAAGCGGTCGTTTTATAATTACAATTGGATCGAAATCTGATAATGCTTCATTTTTTTGGAATGGAAGTTTAGTTACAAAAGAGCTTAAGCTTTTTGGTCCATTTGGAAGCAGTCGGTTGCGTTTGTATGAGGATAGTAAAGGCGCGGTTCTCCAACGCTCATCAGGAGAAAGATTGGTTGGCATTTCGGGTGAGGCGTTGCTTTATGACTTAAGTGGATGGTTGATTCCGTTCAATCAAATGAACTATTGGGTTCGAGGATTACCAGCTCCAGGAAAGCACGGTGGTGTTGCCATCGATGTTGTTGGGAGAGCTTTATCATTTGTGCAAGATGGTTGGGAGATTCAATACAATGAATATATTTCAATCGACGGCATCGATCTACCAAAGAGTCTTAGTATTTCTCTTTTTCCAGATCAAGTTTCAACGCCCACAATTAATCTCAGTCAAGATGAGCCAGTAGATGACATTAAGTTAAAACTTACTATTGAGTCATGGAATCTTTACGATGAGCCGAGTTAATTTATGACAACATGGCTAGCACCAGCAAAAATAAATTTATTTCTTCATGTTTTGGGACGAAGGAAAGACCTGCTTCATGAGCTCCAGACAGTTTTTCAGATTTTAGATTACGGTGATATTCTTCGTTTTCATGTGCGCCAGGATGGCGTTATACGGCGTGTTGGGTCGAATCATCAATTGCCAGTTGAGGACTTGACCGTTAAGGCGGCACGATCTTTAAAGGAAACAGCCGGAATTAGAATGGGCGTTGAAATAGAATTAACCAAGAACATACCAATAGGTGCGGGTTTAGGTGGTGGTAGCTCTAATGCAGCTACAACCTTGGTCGCGTTAAATCAATTATGGAATTTGAATTTTGACTACGACAAGCTTTTGGATATAGGTTTCGCATTGGGAGCAGATATACCTGTTTTTATAAGGGGGCGTTCGGCTTATGGGGAAGGTGCCGGCGCAACTTTGTCTTGGTTAGACCTTCCCGCACGCTGTTATTGTATTATCGTTCCCCCTGTTCAGGTACCAACTAGGGATGTTTTCGAGGATTCTCAATTGACACGTGACACGCCTCGTCGGACAATAAAGAGCCTTATGGCGGGAGGAACGAGAAATGATCTGGAGTCAGTGACCTGTCGACTGTATCCAGTTGTAGGGCATTATCTCCATTGGTTGAGAGGTTTTGGTGATGCCCGAATGACGGGTAGTGGGTCAGCAATTTTTGTCGAGGTTTTAAATGAGAAGCAAGGTCTTGAGATTCTGGCTGAAGCGCCAAATGAATGTGTCGGGTTTATCGCAAATGGGATAAACCAACACCCATTTAAGCTGTAGCCAGAAATTGGGGTGTAGCCAAGTGGTAAGGCACCGGATTTTGATTCCGGCATTCCCAGGTTCGAATCCTGGCACCCCAGCCAATCGTTACCATTTTTATGATAGAGTGAACCAGTGAGCATTGAAAATCTTGCTATTTTTGCGGGTAACGCAAACCCAGACTTGGCGAAGCAAGTTGCGCGCCAATTGGGTACAAGCGTTGGAAGAGCATTGGTAGGCTCTTTCAGTGATGGAGAGGTCAATGTCGAGATTCTAGAAAATGTCAGAGGACAGGATGTATATGTAATCCAACCAACCTGTGCGCCGGCAGAAAAGAATTTGATGGAATTACTAGTAATGATTGACGCCCTTAAGCGGTCTTCGGCGGATCGGGTGACGGCAGTTTTGCCTTATTTTGGTTATGCTAGACAGGATCGCAGACCTCGTACGGCGAGGGTAGCAATTACAGCCAAGCTTGTGGCAGATATGATTTGTTTGGCCGGAGCGGATAGGGCATTGACTATGGATTTGCATGCGGATCAAATACAAGGTTTTTTCAACATTCCTGTAGATAATATATATGCAGCGCCAGTAATGAATAGTGAGTTATATCGACATGAACCAGATAATCTTTTGGTTGTTTCACCAGATGTTGGTGGTGTAGTCCGCGCAAGAGCAATGGCAAAACAACTTAATGCAGAATTAGCTATTATAGATAAACGGCGGCCAAAGCCTAATGAAGCAAAGGTTATGCATATTATTGGTGAAATAGAAGGTAGAAACTGTGTTTTAATGGATGATATGGTGGATACCGCTAACACCTTATGTGAAGCGGCGTCTTCCTTGAAGCGCTCCGGTGCGATCCAGGTCAAGGCTTGTTGCACACATCCTGTTCTGTCTGGTGAGGCTATAGAGCGAATTCAAAAGTCAGAGCTAGACGAAGTAGTGGTTACGAACTCTATACCACTAGGTGAAGCGGCTCAAAAATGCTCAAAAATTCGACAGATTAGTATTTCGGGCTTGTTAGCCGAGTCTATACGTAGAATCGCAACTGGTGATTCGGTCAGTTCGTTGTTTGTAGATTAGAGGTTTATATTGTACTTCCACAGTATTAAGTTTTAGTGTGGTATGTTGTGAGTAGTTTTGTTAAATATAAAGGAGAAAAAAATGAGCGCCAATTTCGAGCTCAGAGCAGTTTCGAGAACCGAAAAAGGAACTAATGTCAGTCGTAAGCTTCGTCGCGAGGGGCGAGTTCCAGCCGTGGTCTACGGGGCAGGCAAGGGCAGTCAGCAAATTTTGCTAGATTCAAATGAAATCAGTAAGAATCTAGGAGTTGAAGCATTTCACTCTGCAATTATTTCTCTTAATACAGATTCTGGAGAGGAGCAGGTAATACTTAGGGAAGTACAAATGCACCCTTTTCGTTCGATTGTTATGCATGTTGATTTTCAACGTGTTAAGGCTACCGAAAAATTACATATGAAGGTGCCACTCCATTTCGAAGGTTCTGATAGAGCGCCAGGAGTTAAGATAGACGGGGGTATATTGTCGTATTTGCTGAAGGAGTTGGATATCAAGTGTCTTCCCAAGGATTTGCCTGAATATATTGCCGTAGATGTATCTAATTTGGGAATTAATGAATCAATTCATATTTCTCAAATAAATCTTCCAGGCGGGGTAGAACTTACTGCTAGTGCAGAAACAGGCGGTGATGATCCGACAATCGCAACAATAACACCACCCAAAATAGCAGTAGAAGAAGATGATGCTACAGATGGCGCAGAGATAGCATCCGAAGGAGCTCCTAGTGAAGGTGGCGATAGTATCGCAGGGTCTACGGATCCGGCTACTCAGTCGGGAGACTGAACAACGCGCTAATCCTTTTCGTTCAGCTATATCTAATGGGCATGCAATTGGGTTTAGAAGAATGACCCAGATTAATTTAATAGTTGGGCTTGGTAATCCAGGCCAACAATACAGAGACACTCGGCACAATGCTGGATTCTGGTTAATTGATGAATTAATAGCGCATCATGGGGAAACACTAAGATTTGAGACGCGCTTTAAGGGTGATACTGCACGCATCCCAATTGCTGTTTCCAATGTTCATATATTACGACCCAGAACTTTTATGAACGAAAGCGGTCAATCGATTGGGTCTTTTATACGCTATTTTGACATTCAACCACATGCAGTTCTCATAATTCATGACGATTTAGATCTAGACCCTGGGAGTGTACGGTTGAAGATTGGAGGAGGGCATGCGGGGCACAATGGGTTGCGAGATATCATAAGTCATATAGATTCAAACGCATTTGTTCGTCTTCGGATAGGTATTGGACATCCTGGTAGTGCACATCAAGTGACAGACTACGTCTTGCAGAAACCACCAGGGGGTGAGCGGAAAGCGATTTTTGAGGTGATATTGCGATCAATTGGTCTCATGGACGAGATAATTTTGGGTGATCATGCAGCGGTAATGAACAAACTACATCCGTTAGATTGTTAGCGATGGGTTTTCGTTGTGGAATCATTGGATTACCGAACGTTGGCAAGTCTACCTTATTCAATGCTTTAACCAGTTCGGTCGTTGCAGCGGAAAACTTTCCATTCTGTACAGTAGAGCCTAATGTTGGGTCAGTAAGCGTACCTGATATCCGCCTTGGAAATATTGCTTCATTAGTGCAGCCCAAACAAGTGATACCAGCAGTAATAGAGTTTGTGGATATTGCCGGTTTGATTCCTGGCGCATCTCTCGGTGAGGGGCTAGGTAATAAATTTCTTTCACATATTCGTGAAGTTGATGCTATAGCTCATGTTGTAAGGGCTTTCGATGACGAGAATATCACTCACGTATCTGATAAAGTTGATCCCGTAGCAGACATTGAGGTTATTCAGACTGAGCTTGCTCTTGCTGATATGGATACATTGGGGCGTGCTAGCGAAAAGGCAAAAAAAAGACTGAAGACTGATGAGAAGTCACTATCACTTCTAATTCAATTATATGATCAGGCGCTCAATGCTATTGATGATAATCTAAAAATAGCTACCAATTCTCTAACTGATGAGCAAAAGTCTGCTCTAAATCCCCTGTGTTTATTGTCTATGAAACCAGTTGTTTATATTGCTAACATTGGCGAAGATACAGCTAGCGGTGAAGGACATGTTGAGAGTATTCGAAAGCATGTAATCATTCAAAATGCAGAAGTTATAACAGTTAGCGCAAGACTCGAACAAGAAATCTCAGCGTTAGCATTTAATGATAGGGCAGAATTTCTCAACGAAATGGGTCTCGAAGAATCAGGTCTTGATCGTATGATCAGAGCAGGATATCGATTATTAGGGCTACAAACGTTTTTCACTGCTGGACCAAAGGAAGTACGGGCATGGACAATACCAAATGGCACTAAAGCTGCTGAAGCAGCAGGGACCATTCACACGGATTTCGAACGAGGATTTATCCGCGCCGAAACTATTTCGTTTGATGATTTCTTGCACTACCAGGGAGAGCAGGGAGCTAGACAGGTTGGTCGAGTTCGTTTAGAAGGCCGAGACTACATTGTACAAGACGGTGATATAATGAATTTTCGTTTCAACGTTTGATACAAAAATAAGCGCTTTTTCATCAATACAAGATTTTGGCTATGTAGCTCAGCTGGTTAGAGCACGGCACTCATAACGCCGGGGTCGGTGGTTCAAGTCCACCCATAGCCACCAATTTTTCCTACCTACTTCAAAGACCTGCAGCGGTTATGCCTGTATCACAGCTCGTAATGCATCCTCATTGGCACACCTATGGCACAGTGGGGTACACAAATGGCAACGATCAGGAAACGCGGCAGTAAATTTCATGTGCAAATCAGAAAGAAGGGCTATCAAAGTGTAACCAAAACATTTAACCGTGTTTCGGTTGCCAAGCAATGGGTCAAATTTACCGTAGCCGACATGGAGAGGCGTGTTCATGTGGTCATGCCGAACGACCTCACGGTTGGGGAACTGCTGAACCGATACGAAACAGAAATTACTCCGACCCACAAGGGCTATCAGTCCGAGATGTACAAGGTAAGAACGTTAAGAAAGCATTTTCCCTTCTAGCCCATGCTCTAATTCCGCTATTTCTTCATCCGTCATTTCTACAATTTTAAGATTGTTTGTATGCAGATAATTGTCTAGCCAGCTTTGATAAACGCCTTGTAGTTCCTCATCCAGTTGTTCGGATGTCATGTCTTGAAGATCGAAATTAATCTGATGTACAAGCTTCCTATCTACTGCTTTAAAGCCTGCTCTATCCAGAATATCCTGCGCGGCTTTTAGCTTTACTGTGTCTGATTCTGAGTGTTCCATTAAGTGCCCGATTCCAGATAGAGCTTTAGGTGCGCAAAGAGTCAGATCACTTTGTAAATTCTCGAAGAACATTTTCAGTAATTATGGAGACATTGTTCTCATAACCGTTGTGAGACAAACTTCCCAACCAATTGATCGAGCCCACTGAGAAAACTGCACCACCCTTTTGGGTTTCAAAATAGACCATATCTGCTCGAACATTATCATTGTTGGTTCCGTCATTGTCCGGCAGAGTTATGAGTTGGTCCTCATGGGTCATTAGGTAATAGGCGCTGTGCATACCTTGAGATGTGGCAAGTCTGATCGTTTGAGCAGGCGTACCAAGTTCAAAGTCCACTCGGTCAAGTTCATCTCCAGCTGCCCCGGACATCACGAGGCCAAAATCGCCAATCATCTCATCTCTTCCTATACCTGAGAAGATAAAGTCAACCTTTGAGTCAAAACTCGCAGGTAGGCGTTTATAACCGGGCGCGTCTAGATCCCAACCCTGCGCTGCAAAACCAACGCCAACCAATGCATTTGGTGGTCGGCCCAAGTGGCGCCAGATCCCGCCAATTTCTCCCGTGGACGCTAATTCCAATTCTCCGACATGAGATGGCCAAGCACGGGATCCCGCATAGCCGCGGCGAACTTCTAAAATGTGGTCACGTTCTGGATCAACTGCTGTGACCCAATAAAATCCATTCCCCCCCAGATACATTAAGTGACCACCATGATCCAGATAACCATCGAGTCCATCTAGCATCGAGCTTGTCCAATATTCAGGATGGCTTCCCGTCATGATTACATCATATGGTTCCAAAAGATCCTTCCCCTGATGATGAAGATCGTGGTCAGTAATGACATCATATTCAAAATTCTTCTGCTCAAGCCAATCAACAAGATAAAGATCAAACGGCAGTTTCCTAGGACAGCCATGAACCCAGTGACGGTGGTTGGGACGCATATTGACGATAGGGCGACGAGAGGTCGAATAGCAAATGCCGCTCCCATCCGAATGCACATCATAGATTGATCCGCCAAGTTCCGTGTGTTCCCCAAGTAGACGGTCATACGGATCAACAACAATTGGGACATTTGTTATTACAGTGAAGTCGATACCAGGAAACATAATTGCCCGCTCGTTTGCGTATGCAAGGTAGGTCATGGTTGGAACTAGAAACGCGGTCTTTGCTTTTGCTGTTTTATCAGAAATGATAAATGGAACGAAGTCCTCTTCATGATCTGATAACAAGTGCGCGGCATAGATACCACTTTTTAGATCAGAAGGAACATTCCAATCAAAATCAGCATCCCACCGAGCGTCTTCGAGATCATCGTCATGAAAATGAATGCTGGCATATTGATGAGGGGCTTCCTTCCTCGAAAAAACACGACCAGTCCAGTTGTGGCCTGTCAAGCCACGCATTGGAAAATTGACAACAGTCCCAAGTAGTTCATTCTCAGAAATGTCGACGATTTTGGTAC
>PBJL01000005.1 GCA_002721105.1 Acidiferrobacteraceae bacterium
CAGGCTATCTACTAAATGGCTTCCTATGAAGCCTGCACCTCCAGTTACCAAAATCCGCTTTCCCTGCCAAGCTTTCATCTACTTCTCCTTGCGAAACTTATTTTTGTATTATTTTTACGTCTACTATTCTGTTTTTTGGTCTTCAGGATAATTTTAATTAAAGAGTGCATTATAAATATATTAATCCTCCCTAAAAAGAGGCTTCCTTCGTAAATCGTCATCTTTAATCAATTACAAATCCTTTTGGGATAAAACCAGTAGTTTTTCTGAAGGAGGAGGACCAGCCATATCATGATTTAGAGGAGTTCCCTGGGTATCAACGTAATCTACAATTTTAGCTGGTTGTCCTATTACTAGAGCATGAGGAGGAACATTCCTAGTTACAGTAGCCCCTGCCGAAACCATTGCATACCGGCCAATATTAACCCCACAACAAACGGTTGACGCAGCCCCAATGCTTGCGTGCTCTTCCACAGTAATTGGCAGTAGATTCCAATTTTGATTATCTGCCCTAGGATATAAATCGTTGGTGAAAGTAACATTAGGTCCTATGAATACATAATCTTTAAGAGTAACTCCATGGTAAATTTGAGCTCCATTTTGAATCTTACACCCCTTACCAATAGAAACCCTAAAATCTATATGGACCCCTTGGCCAATAATACAATTTTCACCAATTTGAGCACCTTGGCGGACTTTGGTCCAGTTCCAGATATATGTTCCTTTTCCAACGAAAGCACCTTTTTCGACAATAGCAGTTGGGTCAATATAAGTTTTTTTTGGATTCATATTGTGCTCGAAAGAATTCAATAATTACCTGCATTGGTCGGGGAAGGGGCTATAGGAAAGATTGGTTTGAAGGTTATATCTACTGATAAAATATTAAACCTGCCTTTGTGCCGCCTAAGCCCGCATGAAGTCTTTAATTTCTAGGCCTAAACTTAGCTACATTCTAGCATATTTTATTAGTTGGCTTTCAACCAAAAGAAGTTTGCTTTGATTTAAGACGCATTTCCGATATCTGTTTATGTCTCATGGGGGGTTTTAGCCTGGCTGTTTGACCATCCCGAGGAAAGTAAAAAAATGGGGGAGAAAGCACAATTCCTAGCTTTTAAAAATCATAATATAAAGTCTACCTCCAAAATAAAAATTAAATGCTATTCAGAGCTTCTTTCATGGAAGGAAGATAATTGATAGACTCTCATGATGTTATCAACAAAATTTACCCTAATATTCCATGGTATTATGTTGATGACCACTTTGAAAAACAATACTATCGAAGCGGACCCAGAGCTGTGGTTGAGACGGAATCAATTTGTTAGGCTCAAAAATATTGCACAAAAACGGTCTTAGGAGATATCAATTTACGGCTCAGATTATAATCCGATTCGCATAAAGCAAGCCGCAAAATTTTCTTTTGTTAAAGAAATAGTTTAATCTTCACTTGATGATATTCCTTATGCAGATGATTGGTTCGATATAGTTCTATTCAATCATGTTATTGAACACATTCCACAGGAAAAAATGTTTTATTAGAATTGAAACGTATCATCCGCCCTGACGGGTTATTTATTTTAGGAGTCCCAATGAAGTCTGTGTTTTTGTACGGCTAAGGAATCATATTATTCAACCTTCCTTACTAAAATCTACAGACCATATTAATTTCTATACTGAAAAAAGCATAACAAACCTTCTAACAAATTCAGGGTTTTTAATTTCAAAAATAAAAGGAGGACAGGCTCTTCTCAATATCCTAGGGCATATTTTTTTACCCACAGAAAGTGCTGATTTAATGGCCATCTCTTCATAATTAAAAACTACTCATAACACCTAAGGAGCTTTTTCAACCTCTGCAGACAAAGGAAGTAGCTTATGTGTGGAATTGCCGGAATATTTTTGTTCAATCAAGACCATAGCGACATATTAAATTCTGTAAAAGAGATGACGAGCGTCTTGGCCCACCGAGGCCCGGATGACAACGGCTATTTTTTTGATGAAAGAGTGGCGTTGGGACATAGAAGACTAAGCATTATTGATTTATCAAAAAACGCTAGGCAACCTATGTTTAACGAGGACGAATCCCTTGCATTAGTATTTAACGGTGAAATTTATAATTTCAAGAAATTACGAAATTTCTTAGAAAAAAAGGGTCATTTATTCAAAAGTGTTTCAGATAGCGAGGTTATTCTGCATTTATATGAAGAGTATGGTGTGGAGTGTACCAAGTATCTNGAAGGCATGTTTGCTTTTTCCATTTTTGATTTAAATAAAAAGACTTTGTACCTTGCTCGCGACAGGGTGGGTGAAAAACCTCTTTATTATATTAAAAATTCAAACGGATTTTATTTTTCTTCAGAAATAAAATCTTTTTACAAATTAAATTTTTTCAACAAAAAAATTTCCACGGAAGGAATTTATGCTTATTTCAACAACATTCAGATTCCAGCACCCCAAACAATTTTTGATGATGTAAAAAAACTCCGCCCAGCCCACTGGCTATTATTAGACATGCATGGAAACGAAAAAGAAAAACCATATTGGCATGTGAACTGCACCTATAAAACGAAACTATCTCTTGAGGATGCAAAGATCGAACTCGACACATTATTGCTTGATTCTGTAAAAAAAGTGCTGGTCAGTGATGCTCCTACCGGATTATTACTTTCTGGCGGAGTTGACTCAGCGCTTTTATTAGCTCTTGCAACCAAAATTGGAAGAAATAACTTAGCCACTTTCACCGTTGGCAACGATTCAAAAGCCTCTGAAGACGCTGAATATAAACGAGCCAAAAAAATTGCAAATCAGTTTAATTCAGAAAATTATGTCTATTATTTTGGGAACGCCACATTTAATAACGTAATTGAAGCCGCAAAAATTTGTGATGAACCAATAGGTATCCTGGAAATTTTTTACGTGTTCAATATTTTCAAACACATAAAAAACCATTCCAAGGTTGTACTCACCGGAAATGGAGCTGATGAAATTTTCGGCGGTTATGTTTCATACAATTATTTAAAAAATTTTTCTAAATATGCCACCTTATTTGGTTATTTATTTCAGCATTTAAACCCGCTGTTAACAGCAACAGCCGCATCAACTCATAATGCGAAGAACTGGAGAATCCTGAAGATTTTATTTTCTGACCAACTTAAAAAAAATAAACCGAATGGGTTGGAAAGAAAATTACTAACCGAATCCATGAAAATTGTTACTTATGATAATGTACTCGATGCAAAACTTTTTATTGACCTTTTAGTCCGTTGTAACCACGGCATATCATCCATTCCAGATATTGGTGGAATGGCTCATTCCGTTGAAGTTAGATCCCCTTTCCTAAATCACAAAATTATTGAGTTTGCAGCAACTTTACCCACGAATTATAAAATTAAAAGTTCAAAAAACCCCCTGTTAAACAAATTCCTATTAAAAGAATTAGCATGCGAATACTTGAAATATGATGATGTATATATTNAAAAATATGGNTANGGCNATTTTATNAACTCCTACNCCTTGATGAAAACAGNTTGGAAAAATGACGTTGAAAATTCAATTTTTGATCCGCTCATTAAAGACTCAGGTTTTTTTAATATGAATAATGTCAAAACCTTTTGGGAAAGATTTTTACTTGACCGAATTTCGATAAAAGAAAAGTTAATTTTAGCAAAATTCGTAATGTTTTGCGTCTGGTATAAATATAATTTTAATAGTCCAAAATGAAAGGGAATCGGTGCAACAGAATTTATCTGATTTCATTTCTTTAACAAGCGGAAAGCTTTTACCTATTCCATTAACATTGCTTGCTGCTTCCCTGCTTGCCAGAACCATTGGTCCTGAAGGTGTCGGTAAGTGGGCTATTATTCTTGCCGTTTCTAACCTGTTTTATTCCTTTTTCTTTAGCTGGACCGAGGCTTATAATCTTCGTTTCGGCCGAGAGGAATGGATACTAAAAATACGCTTTTACCAAATATTTTAATACTACTTAACTTAAAGAAAAAGGAAGCAATGACCACTCCTAGTTCTCAGGTAGTTTATAGTGTTATAAAAAATAGTTAAATCAAAATATAATAGTAAATATAAATATGAGACATATTATGTTGGTTTTCTCTTGATGGTCGCAGAGAAATTTTTTTAAAAAATAAATGAAAACTTTTAAATCATTTAATAAATTTGGCTTGCTGGGTAACTCGAACACAAACGGCAAAGTTCTAACTCAGACTGTTTTTTTAAAAGCTTTTTACGGAAATTAACATAAGGTGCTCCGTTCCAAATTTCATCAAGATTTTGATTTAATAAATTCCCCATAACCATTAATCCTTTTGGATCTCTGCAGCACGGAACAACATCGCCATTAACAAGAATACTAAGGGAGTAATAAATCCAGTCACATTTATTTTTAGGTTTGATAATGGGTTTAAGGTGACCATTTTTAAAAGCTTGAGTATCGTAATTCCAATAATTCTTGTTATCGGGTAAAAACTTTTTCCCTTGTTCCATATCCCGGACACAAGGGTTGATAATAGAAATCCCGTCTACACCCAAATCAGTCATTTGTTTTTTAAAATTTGGCACTTCATGTTCATTATGTTTCATAACAATGAAACCAGCCAGAATTCTAATTCTCGAACTATGTAACCGCTTCAAACGAATCGTTTCTTTTAAGGTCGTAAGAATCCTTTCCAGGTTACTATTTATTCTATATATCTCGTGCGTCTCCTGAGTCATTCCTCCAATTTGAAAATTTACTTCATCCAATCCACTTTCTATTATCATTTTAGGTTGAACGGGATCGCCATTGGTGCAAGTAGCAATAAAAGGAATTCCAACATCCTTGGCATAACGAATCATTTTATAAGCTTGTTTGTTTAAAAATGGTTCGCCCATGAAATAAAACATCAATGTATTGGTATACACTCCAACTTTATCAATAATAGACCTGAATTGTTCCAAGCTCATATGTCCCTCATCCCGGCCAAGAACTTGGGCACCTGTTTCACAAATCGGACAAAACAAATTACAAATATTGGTAGGTTCAATCGTAATATTCATTGGGCGGCCTTTTATTATTACATCTTTACGCAGTCGGGAGAAAGTAGACTTGATATGTTCTTGCCAGCCCCGCCTTCCTCTAAATGTAGCAAAAATTAAAGTAAGATAAGGATAAAAATCTTGTGCCATTCGATATATACGCGGGAAAGCTTTTAAAACCGCACTAATATTGGGTGGGATCACCATTTTTTATGCAAAATTAATTTTTATAAAGAAAGGACTGAAGTTTTTATCTTCAAAAAAACTTCTCACCTCATTCCAAGAAATAATAAATTTAGATACCGATTCAATTTTTCACGATGCCCTGCAAAAATGTTTTAGGGAAAGAATTAGGGCTTCTCAAGGGCTATCTGAGCCAAAATTAGACTAAAGTGAAAACAATTTTTGACAAATATGGATGGTTCACAGGGGAAAACTCCCTTTAAATTAAACTTATTTTTCAATGGATTTTCTAAGAAATTTGACCGAGTTTCCTACGACAACACAATTTAATAAAAAAGACAAAATTAAACTGCGACAATTAACCAGGATTCATCACAAAAATTTCAAATCACAACCTTCAAGCGGTAAACGTTAAAAACAGCAATTGACCATTTTCCCAGAAATCCCCCCAAATAACCTTTGAGAGAAAAATAAAGAAGCCACTTAAATCATCAAAGAGTTTATTTAGAGAACCTCATAAAATAAATTTTGGTATATGAGATATCACCCTTAATTTTCATTAAGTTTGAATTCTCAATTTCATATCCTAGTTTTTGGATATCTACGTTTGACTCGAATAAATCAGTATTAAATATTCTGGTAATAAAATAGTAATCATTAAATATAATACAATCTTCTACCTCATAACCAACATCTACAACATCCGAAATAAAATTTGAATCTAAAAAATTATTATAATCTGAAACTTGTATTGCATTTAGTCCTATCAATTTCCTTAGCATATTGAGATTATGCATTTCCTCATAAAAACCTTCACATACGATTAATTTTAAGTTCCGGTTTAAGGAATTTTTTTTAACCCATTTAAAAAAATCTAATTGCAACTCTCTATTCCGCAAATTTATGAGAAATCTTTGTGTCAGGAGTTTATCAGCCCTAAACTCTGTATCCTTTACATATTCATATCCATCATCCATCAAAATAGAGCTGTTGCTAATGTTATTTTCTTTAATTTTTTCTCTCGATAATTCGACAAAGGTTTCAATTTTTTCAACCCCAATGTACTTAGTCGCTTTTTTCATATAACCAAGAGAATTGTCACAAGCGCCGCATCCTATTTCAAGAACCGAATCACCAGCACTTATTTTTGTAATTATGGCATTTGTCTCCAACATAGGCATATAAGGATCATTGTGAGTAAAAGACCTATTTAATTCTTTTTGTTTTTTAGCAGCCGATTCCCAATATTCTTGGGACTTCGAGTTATCGATCATTTTTATTCACCATTGAGGAGAAAAGTTTCAAATGAGATTCTTCCTGATTACTTTTCTAAACCTATAGAAAAATTATCCCAAGGACGGGTTTAATCGCACATCGGTCAGACCAGGGAAACAAATCATTTCTACTCTTTCAAATTCAAACTATTCACTGGCCAAAATCTTTTTGCGGACCTAATCTAATGTGTACGAACAATATGGACCAAAAGTAGCTACAGAAGTTACCGGCAACTCTTTAATAAAGTTTTCTGGCAAATACCCATCAATTGTAAGAAGGTATTTAACCTTATATTCCTCAATAATTTCAGAAATGGATTTTAAAACTCGAGGGCAAATTGGCTCAAGCAATTTAAATCCAAATCCGTTCCCCCCTTGCCAGCACTTTCTTATTGGTCTTATATGCAACCAGGTCATCCCAATGATTCGGCAAACACAAAACCACTCCATCCGAAATTTGCTGCAAATGCTTTATAACCGAATCCATATCAGCATCAATTTTCAGGGTTTTACTGTGCTTTAATTCCCATAGATAAAAAATAATGCCTACCAGACATGCTGATAGGGTAAAAGCAAGTAGCACATTCACCATATGAGTGTGCTTTTGCCCCCCCCAGATCATTGCCACCAGCAGGGATGCTGGAAAAGCCGCATTGTAGTTGTACATATAACCCCTACCCAGGCAACGCATGGATGGAATAAAGGTTGTCAAAACAACAAAAAGCTTCAGCAGTCAGGTTCCTTGAAGGACCATAAACCAATAGGGATGCAACCAAGACTATCCATCCCCAAGGATTGAACCCGAACAAGTACTGCATGGTATTTACAAATCCGGAAAAACCGGACAGGCTATCTACTAAATGGCTTCCTATGAAGCCTGCACCTCCAGTTACCAAAATCCGCTTTCCCTGCCAAGCTTTCATCTACTTCTCCTTGCGAAACTTATTTTTGTATTATTCTTACGTCTACTATTCTATTTTTTGGTCTTCAGGATAATTTTAATTAAAGAGTGCATTATAAATATATTAATCCTCCCTAAAAAGAGGCTTCCTTCGTAAATCGTCATCTTTAATCAATTACAAATCCTTTTGGGATAAAACCAGTAGTTTTTCTGAAGGAGGAGGACCAGCCATATCATGATTTAGAGGAGTTCCCTGGGTATCAACGTAATCTACAATTTTAGCTGGTTGTCCTATTACTAGAGCATGAGGAGGAACATTCCTAGTTACAGTAGCCCCTGCCGCAACCATTGCATACCGGCCAATATTAACCCCACAACAAACGGTTGACGCAGCCCCAATGCTTGCGTGCTCTTCCACAGTAATTGGCAGTAGATTCCAATTTTGATTATCTGCCCTAGGATATAAATCGTTGGTGAAAGTAACATTAGGTCCTATGAATACATAATCTTTAAGAGTAACTCCATGGTAAATTTGAGCTCCATTTTGAATCTTACACCCCTTACCAATAGAAACCCTAAAATCTATATGGACCCCTTGGCCAATAATACAATTTTCACCAATTTGAGCACCTTGGCGGACTTTGGTCCAGTTCCAGATATATGTTCCTTTTCCAACGAAAGCACCTTTTTCGACAATAGCAGTTGGGTCAATATAAGTTTTTTTTGGATTCATATTGTGCTCGAAAGAATTCAATAATTACCTGCATTGGTCGGGGAAGGGGCTATAGGAAAGATTGGTTTGAAGGTTATATCTGCTGATAAAATATTAAACCTGCCTTTGTGCCGCCTAAGCCCGCATGAAGTCTTTAATTTCTAGGCCTAAACTTAGCTACATTCTAGCATATTTTATTAGTTGGCTTTCAACCAAAAGAAGTTTGCTTTGATTTAAGACGCATTTCCGATATCTGTTTATGTCTGATGGGGGGTTTTAGCCTAATTGAAGCATACGCTGCTGGACGCCCTGTTGTTTCGTACGATGTTGAATGGCATTCAGAACTCGTAAAAAATAATGAAACTGGTTTCCTCATTCCAGAATCAATGGTATTTAATATTTCGGTTTTCCATAAATAAGAGATTCAAGAATTTGAGTGTCTGACATCCATTTTCAGTTTTTACTCCAAAGTTTAATAATATCCTAAGCGCTTCAAGGACTTTTAAACAAAAACCTTTCCTTAAGGACGATCGCCATGATTGAAGAGGGAGTCAGCAAAAATAGCCACCAGTCGAGGAATAACAATACTGGACAAAATACTTATAAAACAGAGGAGTTGCTTGGTCATTTTATGTATTAGGAATACTAAACCAGACACCAACATTACGAATGGCTTGCCCCAAAACATATCATCGTGTCAAATCACCCAAACAAGCAGTAGAAAAATAATATCCAAAAATGGCACACCAATTCCACGTAGGCTTAGTTAGATATTATACATAATTAAATTGGAGTTACATAAAACCAGACCTTCAGCGATTATCTTGAACAAGCGAGTGAATTAATATTTGAAGTATAATTCCAAAAGCACCTAGCTGAAAATCACAAGAAAACTTATTTTTAGTCGAAAACTTTTCCGATCCAAGCAAGTTGTTTTGGAAAAATTTTTTCATCAAAGTTTTCATTAAAACTCTTTTGTTTTTTAGCTATAAAAATTAATATCCAAATAGCTATTAAAGAGACCAGAAACCTAGATAATATTTTTCCTCCCACAACCAATTCCATAGCACTAAATAACCAAGCGACCAAGAACAATGTTATAGGTTTTGATAATGATATATTCAAAAATTTATGCTGATCAAAAATAAAAAGCCCTTGGGAAATGAAGAATGATATTGCTGTTCCAATAGCCGCTCCAAGACTTCCATATTTAGGGATTAGCAAAAAAGAGATAAAGAGATTAACAACCACCATTATAGCAATAAAAATTCCTGTTCGGCCTAACCGTCCCTGGATATTAAAAAGAACAACATAAAGGCTTGAAAAAACAGCACCGGGAATTACGGTGCACAAAACAAAAATTGTTGGTTGCGCGTCCAAAAATTTCTGACCAAAAATTATTTCAAAAACCCACGGAGCAATGGCTACACAGGGTATTATTACAATTAGCCAAAGTATAATAATGGTAGGAGCAGTTTTATTAAGGTAATCCAACTCTGCATTTTCATCGATTTTTTTACTTTCTAGAAGTCGGGGCAAAAATATAACAGATAAGGGGGAAGCAAATGCAGTAATTGAAACCATTACCTGGTAGCCAATATGAAAAATACCAACTTGTTTATTACCATGAAAATATTGTAGAAGAAAATGATCTCCCCATTCGAAAAGGTAACCTAAGGCAAAAGTAGGTATCATTGGCCATCCAAAATTTATTATTTTTGAAATCCCTTCCCTAGTAATTTTTTCTCCACGGCATCTAGAGTTCAATATTTCGTTTATCCAAATTAATCCCCAAAATAATGCATAAAGAGCAATATACCATGTGATCACTTTAAAAAAGGAGAACGCAAAAGATAAAAAAGTCAATAACAACAAAAAAATTATTATAATGATATCTGAAATTAAGGGTAACATTGAAAGAAGTTTGAATTTTTCTTTTATATTTAAAAGGCTTCGCGTTTCAGCTAAAAACCATAAAGCCAAAAGATATAATAAAGAAAGTGGCCACCAAGAGGAGGGTAATAAAACTAGGTTTTCAAAAAATGAAAAGGGCTGGATTGTTAAAATCAATACAGCAAATATAAGCCCAAATAGAATTATTGGGTAGCGTGCCGCCCAAGTTTGAGTTAGTCGATTTGTCTCTTGCCATTCTTTACAACCAAAATGAACAAACGGGGCTTGAGTCCAATCTAATAAAATAGAATGAAAAAATGTGCTGACTGCAACTACAATTGCCCACTTTCCAATTCCTTCGGGACCAATTAAATTGGATAAAAGAGATATTAATATAATGGAGAGAGGCGCTCTAATTAGCCTAGCAACTCCAAGCAAAAAGTAATTTTTTACATTGCTATTCATTTTTTAAGCATTTTAATCGCATCAGCCATTGGCCTCGTTTCTCCGGTGAAATTTGTTTAGCAAGCCAGGAATCATAATCAGATATGTCGAATTGCCAAGGACCGCATTGTTTGCGAATGAAATTGATTAGAATAGGAAAGAATGGAGCATAAAAAGCTTCGTAGGAAACATCGATTTCTTTGAATTTATGATTCTTGGCGAAGACTCTCATCGTATTTAAAGGAAGCGGATTTTCATATTCACGATTGAAAAGCCTTCTACCTAAACTTTTATCATTGGCCTCAAGAATCAACCAGTACCCATTTGGCTTAAGAACTCGACATATTTCTTTGACAAAACAATCCAACTTTTCTCTGGGCAAGTAACCTATTACCATAATATTTGTCACCAGATCAAACGAAGAATCTCTCCAAGGCAATTTTGTATAATTTGGAGGAAGAATCTGGAAACCGTTTTTGTCAAAGTTCTTCCACCAATTGTCTGCAATCATATCTTGCCCGACCACTTTAAATCCGTTTTGGTTTAGCAGACCAATACTTCTCCCTCTTCCACAACCATGATCTAATATGGTGGCATTTTCAGGAAGCCTTATTCCCGAAAGATAATGATTTGCCCAACTTTCAGCCAATCGATTATCATTTATAGTTCTTTTATAGAATTGTTCTGTCCTGAGTTTAATCCAATAACGAAAGGGTAAAAGTGGATTGGAAAGTGGATTAATGCATCGCTTCAAAAGGTCCCATTTATTTTTTGGACGATCATATCCTTGGGTAATTTGGTGTTCAGGAGTCCAGTCAATTCTGTTTTTAACAAGTTCAAATTTGGTATCGCATGAAAGGCATTTTAGTTTTCCACGCAAGTTTTCTTTGAAAGGTTTCTCATAGCATATAGGGCATTGAACTAGACTGATCCACCAAAGGTTAGAGGTTGAGAGATTAGTTGCCATTTATTTGACAAAACCTTTTAAAACCTTGAAAACATCTGAAAGGGTGCGGATGTCGACTTTTCGACTATGACATAAATTAAGAATTTCGTGAAACCAGTTGACGCACCCCCCCTTTACAAAGGTGGAAGTTCTTGCATGCGCTGGATGAAAATTTAAAACAATTACTTTTTGCGAAAGTCCGGGAATATTATAATCAATCATTTGCTCCAGCAANCCAGGCTCTATTTCCATCATACTTGTAGTTTCCCAGCCCTTTAGGAGACGACCTCCATACCCCGAATGAGCTAGTCTGAATGGAAACCAGTAGGGAAATTGCGGGTTCGGCGCATCCCCATAGTTACCGCGTAAACCATCCGAACAATTAACACCCCAACGTAAAACCTGTCCGCGAAAAAAACTATTACTACCAAGAACTTCTATTTCATTATTGTAAACAGTGTCTAATGCATCCACTAATTCGGGGTAAATTATGAAAGGATCGTGGCGATGCAAAGTGTTTATCCCTATTCCCTTTTTTTTTGCCCACCTTACCTGTTTTAACAATCCCTTCCCTTGTATAGCCTTTTTATTTGGCAGGTAAGATCTTTTAGGTAAATTTAGAAGAATGTGGCGCGCTGCTTCAAGCCACCTAGAATAAATCGCTGTATTATAGTGGAAAGCTGATTCATTTTGTGGGTTCAGTTTCAGCTTGTCTAACCAGTAATTTGTATTGCTATCTTTTAAAATCGCATGAACACCACTAATATTAGCTTGCTTTTCTATATCGAGATAAGTCGAATCGCGAGAATAGTCCAAATCGTGTTTCAATACTATTGTTGTTTTAGCAAGAGCGGGTATACCCTTTTCAAGGGGTTGTATAATTTTTATTTTTTTCAAAGTTTGGCAAAGGAAAGAAGCGTACTCATCGAGCCAGAAAATACGGTGTCGCCATAACAGCCAAGGCTCCAGATTCTCTTGCCCCTGCAACCATGCCTGGAAGGCAGAGAACGGGTTGCCATTAAAAAAAATAAAATTTTTGTAGGTTAAAACCGCAGGAGCCTCTTCAATTGGAGAAACAAGTGCACGTTGAGGAGTTTGTCGCTCTCCTCCTATTGATGCGAGTATTCCAAAGTTTTTTATTGAAATGTTTTTACATTTTTTTATTTTTAAAAATTTCCAGCCAGGAGGTGTAATTAACTCAGGTTGCGCACCTTCACAAATCCATGCCAGAGCAGAATAAGGGTTATCTAACTTCGAGCTTTCAATTATGAAATCTGAAGGAAATGCAAATCTCCAAGCTTCCGGGCATCCTGCACCCACTATTTTCCCTCCAGCTTCCATCCAATCATATAATTTTTTTTCAGTATCCGGCGAAAATGGATTATCTGGGTTGACAAACAAAAGATCACCCGATCTTGGGGTATGGAGATTTTCTTCCTCAACAATATCTGCAGGTTCGCCAACTCTGAGCAATAGATTCCATATTCCTGCCACTCCTAACCCCACCCCCCCTTCCTTAGGCCACTTAAAATCACAGTTAAAACCAGGATATCTATAGGTCTGCAAAGGGGTTGAATAAAAAGTTTTTAAAATAAAAATATGCGTCTTCAAATTTTACCCACCTGAAAAAATTTTTTTGCCCGAGCGAACAACAAATATTTTAGATAAAAAAAAGAAACCTTAAAGTTTATGGACAACTATTTTCCTAAATCTTAAATATTAGGTTGAATGGGTTATTTTTTACAACAAAAAGCGATCATTTTCATTCCTATGACAGTCGAATTCATAGTCAATCTTCCTTAGGATAGTAACAGCTATTTTGAGTCTTGCTTGTTTAATTGCCCTTGCTAGACTTTTTATCATTATAGATAGAGCGATATTGACTCGTTTACTTTTAGAGGAATTTTCGATTTTTCAACCTTTGTTGTTGGCTTTTCATTATAAACAAAGAAACAATAAACTGGTAAAACTCCTCCAACTTAGTGGTATTATAACTGAAAAGGTAAGGGGCACTTCTTCCACAGGAAAAAAACTTAAACACACCGGAAAATTCCAGAAATATTTTCTAATCAAAAACTATTAAAAACAGTCTGAACTTTTTTCCATAAAAATTTTTTCCTGCCTTTTCTTTGTTATTTGGCCATTCAAATTTTTTATGACCTGACCTATAAAAGTTACTTTTCAGCCAAAAAAAGGAAANCCCGTGCGCTTAAGAGATGTTTATTTGATGATTTTAATTGGTTTGTTTTTCCGCGTATGCGTTTCCCTCTGGAACGCCTTCTGGGGACCCAGCATAGGTGCTAATGCAGATGCTACAAGCTTCCATCAAGCTGCCGTAAATCTTTTTTCCTATCAAGGCCCCATTCATGAATTGGGTGAAATATCTGTGAAATCGGGTTACATATTAGTAGAACATCCTGATTTTAGCCATGGCTGGCACTTATTAGATCATTTTTATAGCCAATCGCTAGCCTTCATATATTTCATTTCAACTGATTCTTTGTTTATTGGAAGTCTTTTTTCTGTTTTTGCTTGGACAACCTCGGCAAGCTTACTAATTCAAATTATGCAATTGCTGCAAGTTAAAATTCCTGATCAATTTAAAGCCATGGCAATTTATAGCTTGCTGCCTTCTTCCATCATTTTAACCGGAGTTACGCTACGAGAACCTTTCGAACTTCTTTTAGTAAACGTGGCAATGTTTACCGCATTAAAAGTTTATTTAAACAAATCCATTAAGTTTGCAGTTTTTTTAGTTCTGTTAATATTTTTTATGAAAAAATTTCATATCGCCTTATATACGTTTGGCTTATTAATGGCAATTTCCTTAATAATACTCCTCACCCTCCGAAAACTAGAAAGTTATTATTTTTTTCAAAAATTCTTAATTGCAATCTTTATTATTTTTATAATTTACTTCATCATTGATTGGTATGGGTTATCAAATATCATCCCCTTTAATTATTTCAATGAAAAAGAATTATATAAGGCAGCTAGCAAAAAACTTTCTGTTTTGTCTCTTTATGAAACACGTACGCAATTCATATATAATATAGAAATCAATGGTATATTTGACTTTTTTCTATTCATGCCGAAACACTTATTACAATACTTATTCGAGCCTATGCCTTGGCGCGTAGAAGCCCCCCTTGATTTTATGGTTTTAATAGAAAATTTATTTCGTGCGGTATTAATCTTTAAAATATTGGCTGGGCTTTTTTTCAATTCCTTGGAAAATCGAAAAATTTTAGCATTCATTTTTTTTTCCTATCTAGCAATAGAGGCCGTTTGGTCCAGCGGCACAGTTAATTGGGGGACAGCCATACGGCATCATATTCCTGGGATGGGCTTATTGATAGCTGCCGCATTTTCATGTTCGAAAGAAAAACAAAATTCACCTTTTTATTCAATTCTAAGAAAAAACATTAGTCCTCGGGTTAATTCCCCCATACCTAATGATATAGACACCGGTCTATCCAAGTAAAAAATGAAAAAAATTGCTATTTTTTTAATTAGCCTTCGCGGGGGTGGAGCAGAAAGAGTAGTTTCTTATCTGCTCAATGAAGGATACAAAGAATTCGAATTTCATCTTATTCTTTTCAACAAAAAAATTGAGTACCCCATTCCGGAAAGTAAAAATATTAAAATAATGGAATTAGGAAAATATATAGGTTCAAAATATTTGAGCATTTTAGCAATTCCTTATTTGGCATTTAAATTAAAAAACTACCTCCTCCAAAATGACGTTCAAACCATATTATCCTTTTTGAACCGACCTAACCTTATTTCATGTTATTTAAAAAAGAATGGTTGGAAAGGGAAAGTAATTATAAGTGAAAGAGCAGATTCTGTTGCATACTATAATTCTCTTTTTTTCGGTTCTTTTATAATTGGGTTAATAAAGAATTATTACCCATTTGCCGATGTTGTTACAGTTATCTCCAAAGGTATTTCCCATACCATGAAAAATTTGGGGATTTCTAATTGCAAATTGATTTATAATCCCATCCCCATATCCAAACCTTCTTCCAAAAAAAGACCCGCTAATCAACCATTTATATTTATAAATATTGCCAGATTGGAAAAACAAAAGAATCATGTTTTGCTACTAAAGGCTTTTGCCGAATTAAAAAATACAAACTGCAAACTTGTTATATTAGGTCAAGGCAAACTTCTGAATTCACTAAAAAATTTATCTACAGAACTTGGAATTCAGGGGAAAGTTCAATTTGCCGGGTTCCAATCCAACATTAAATCCTTTCTCGAAAATGCGGATTGCTTTGTATTCTCCTCTGATTTTGAAGGTCTGGGTAATGTTCTTATCGAAGCATTGAATGCAGGACTCCCGATAATCTCCACCGACTNTCCGCACGGCCCCAGAGAAGTTTTGGCACCAAATACAAATGAGTGCCTACTTGTCGAGGATCGCATTGAATTAGCGGACTATGGCATACTAACCCCGGCAGGAAGCATTAAGTTTTTAGCAGATGCCATGCAAATAATGATGACTGATGAATTACTAAGAGATAAGTACCGCGGGTTAGCACCTGAAAGAGCATCTTATTTTGATATCAAAAAAATCTCAAAACAATATTTCGAACTGTTCTAATTTTTTTAAATGCCAAAATGACTAAGGATCCAAATGTTGACATAAAAACTGTAAATGGTTTTGGAGACGAGTGGTCTCGGTTTGACCAATCTGAACTTTCGGACCAAGAGCGTAAAACTATATTTGAAGCCTATTTTTCAATCTTTCCCTGGCACGTTTTACCTGAGTCAGCCAAAGGAATGGATGTAGGTTGTGGAAGCGGGCGATGGGCAAAACTTGTAGCACCAAAAGTAGGAATTTTGCATTGCATTGAACCAAGCGACGCCTTAAAAGTGGCTCGAAAAAACCTTTCGAAAAATATTAATTGCCGATTCCATCAGGCGTCCGTTGACTCCATCCCCATTGAAGATTCGAGTTTGGATTTCGGTTATTCTCTTGGTGTATTGCACCATATCCCAGACACACAGGCTGGGATCGAATCCTGTGTTAGAAAGCTTAAACCCGGTGCTCCATTGCTCATATATCTTTATTACGCATTTGATAATAAGCCAAGTTGGTTTTCTACTCTTTGGGTGATGAGCGATCTAATTCGCAAGATAATTTCACGCTTTCCTTATGGGCTAAGATATTTAGTTACCCAGCTTATCGCGTTTGTGGTTTATTTTCCCATGGCAAAACTTTCTTGGGTATTAGAAAAAATTGGAGTCAATGTAGATTTTTTTCCATTGAGTGTATATAGAAAACTTAGCTTTTATACTATGCGAACTGATGCGCTAGACAGATTTGGAACAAGATTTGAAAGACGGTTCACTCGCCAACAAATTCAAAATATGATGAAACAGTCGGGACTAGAACGGATAGAGTTTTCTTCGAAACTACCGTTTTGGTGTGCCGTGGGTTATCGCTCTTAAAATACAATAAAAAAAAACGAATTCTTTATTCTGAAGTTTTCATAATTATCTAATCTCGTTTTCTAGCCAACCTTGGAACATCAAAACGCTCCAAAGACTGGATTGCCAGTTTCTCTTTCCAGAAAGATGTTCTTTCCATTTTTGACGAATTGTGACAGGGTTTAAAAAACCCTCTCGCAAAAGCCTTTCTTCACTCAAAAGGTTTTCAGCCCAGTCGCGCATTGAACCTCGAAGCCATTCGTCGATGGGAATGCTAAAACCCATTTTAGGTCTCTCAACCAGATTGCGGGGAACGTATTTGTATAAAATTTTTCGAAGAATTCTCTTATTGACACCTTCCTTGAAATTTATTCCNATAGGGATTTGCCAAGCATATTCTACAACCCGGTGGTCCAATATAGGGACTCTTGCCTCCAAACTCACTCCCATACTGGCACGATCTAACTTGGTTAAAATATCATCAGGAAGACAAGAGAGNATATCCATGTACATCATCTGGTGTCTAAAATCAGAAATTCTTTCCCACAGCTTTCCACCCTGAATTAAGTCTGGAATTTTTGCAACATCGTTTACTAGATCTGTTGGTTCTTTCCAATTGGAAACCATCACTTCGTATAAATCTTTTGGGGTATTTTTTTCAAGAAGTTCCATGAATTTTTGCAATTTATATCCAGGACTACGAACCTTAAATGAATCCGGTAAAATAAAATCCAAATTTTTAAAAATTCTGTCCCAAGACAAAGGCGATAAAAACCCTATACTGTTGGCAGTCAGTTGCCGAAGCCATAACGGCATTTTTTTTATTCTAGACCAGGCCCAATTCCCCCAAACATAACGATTGTAACCTCCAAAAAGTTCATCTCCGCCATCTCCTGATAAACTTACCGCAACCTTTTTCTTGGTGAATTCAGATATCAAGTACATTGGAACTTGTGAAGAGTCAGCAAAAGGCTCATCAAAAAGATATGGAAGTTTAGGAATAACATCCAAAGCCTGATTGGNAGAAACGTATAGTTCCGTGTGGCTCGTCCCTAGGTGTTTAGCAATTTTTTTAGCCTCATACGCTTCATTATATTCGGATTCAGAAAACCCAATGGTAAAAGTTTGCACAGGGTGGTCGGCAAGATCTTGCATCAAAGCCACTATTAAAGAGGAATCTATTCCTCCCGAAAGAAATGCACCCAAGGGGACATCAGAAATCATTCGTAACCTTACTGCATCACGAAGAAGTTTTTCTAAATCCTCAACAATTTTAGCTTCAGATTCTTGAAATGGGTTTAAAAGACCTTTCTCAACCACCTGATCCAAAGACCAATAACTAACCAAATTGGGCACCTGTTTACCACTTTTTTTGGAATCCAACGTCAATATGGTTCCAGGTTGGAGCTTGTAAACATTTTTGTATATTGAAAATGGCGCAGGGATAAAATTATATTGTAAAAGGAGGGCTAAAGAATTTCGGTCAATTTCTTTCTCAAAATCAGGATGAAAATGGAATGGTTTCAATTCAGAAGCAAAAAGGAAAAGATCGTTGGCCCAGCCATAATAGAGAGGTTTTATACCAATCCGGTCACGAACCAAATGGAGCAGCTTTTTTTCCTTATCCCAAAGTGCAAANGCAAACATACCAATNCATTTTTTNACCGCTGTCTCCAGNCCCCAAAATTCAATCGATGCAAGCAATACTTCNGTATCCGAATTTCCTCTCCAGGGTATAGCNGCATTATTNTTATTNAGNTCATCTCNNAATTTTTNAAAATTATAAATTTCTCCNTTAAAAATCAANCAATATCGNCCTCCAAAAGAAACCATGGGCTGACGACCTTNNTTNGTAAGATCNAATACAGTTAGNCGNCTATGCCCTAAAGCAAGACCTGNTTTCNCATCTACCCACANACCCTTGTCATCCGGNCCACGATGNTNAAGNNCNCGCGACATTTCAGTGATTATNCCNCCCAACTGCTGNTCAGAATAATTGTTAGATGAATTTANAAAACCAACAATTCCACACATTNCGATCCAATAAATTATTTAAACTTTNAACCTAACNAAAGGTNATNTCANNAGANTTAATAGANCACTCNGNCTCNTNTTTTTANGCCAAGNAANANTCNGAACATAAAACTTNTAGNTTCTTTATTTTTTATTNAATNCCACTAAGANCACACCACNTTGTAACATATTGGAAAAAAATGCAANCCNTAGTANAATANNTTNTTTTAAAGATGATGGNAANCTNCNNGCATATAGGGNTTNCCAAAANCNANAAGAAANAATANCTTGACTCCTCATTTTTCGGAACAATATTNATGGCCGATAAAGAANTTTCTTTGTCTCAAAAAAAANCTACTNCTTCTNTNGATGATNNATTTAATTGGGANTATTTTTTAGAAGTNNTAATAAGAAAAAAATACTTAATACTTTTTNNNATGGTATTTTCNATTTTAATTACNACGNGTTATGTTTTTTTCACNNNGCCAGTTTATAAAGCNAAGGTAGGTTTTTTGCCNCCTANAAAAACAATNTTTCCAGATAATGGCCATGATGGTTCAAGTTATCTACCATGCGTGCCAAAACATCTTCAAAATTTTCTNGATGCANTTTTNNGAANAGCAAATTTNCCNGATGGAATTTTACGAGANCCTNGGGAATCTTTATATACAAATTTNTTGGAGANGCTTTTNNCNTTNAANTTTCAGGAAGAAGTTTTTAANAAAGGGGGGTTTTTTNAAAAATTTAGCACNCCAAATANCAAACAAACACCCCNAGANTTGTTACTNAATCTGAACACAAAAATTAAAATCAAACAAGACNTANTGGCANTTGANAAACTGTTTAGCANNCCTACTTATTTGGAGATGGTGGGAANCAGACCCNAAGTAATGGCTGAATATCTNGATTNACTTTACAAAACAGCTATAAANAANATTCGTNCCGAAGCAATAGATACGCTAAAAANTGACCACCAANNNAAAATTGATCGTTTAAANGAACAATTANCNTTATCTCAAAANTTTAATGTTNTNGACAATAATTTCCAATACGCAAGAGCATGTGCTGGACAACCAAAATGGTTNCTNTCAGGACAAAAAGTTCTTAAGGAAGAAATACGTGCCGCAAATTTGGGAATGAAAGCTATTCTTCTTTCAAACATAAAAGGTGCCATTAAACCTTCTTCAAATACTCTGCAGGCCTTAAATAGAGAATCTCAAGTTTTACAAATCACCGATATTTCTCAATTAGAAATTGAAGTTGTTACCATTACTCAACCAAGCATACGCCCCACCACACCAATTAAACCCAGGAAAATCCTGATTATTTCCATTGGGGTCTTTATGGGGCTGTTTTTCGGAATCATTTTAGCCTTTATAAGCGATGCAGCCGAAAATTTAAAAAGAGAGAAGGAATAAGTCTCCCAGCTAAAGAAGTCAGGAACTGGTTAGAGCTATTCAAGAATACAAACCCTTTTTATTTAACCGGGTTCTCCTTAAGAGAATGGATACAACTAGTCCTTTAATGAAAAGGTTAGAGACGAGCTATTAAGTTTTGTTGGAGTATAAAGTACTTATTAAAAAATCGAGGAAAAATATAATCAATTCAGGCCACTTAGCCACCTAAGTTATCAACCTCCAGCCTCAGAGACGATTAAGCCAAATGTGGAAATACTAACTTAAAAAGTGGTACAACTTAATGGGGCAAATCACCCCGGTTCATTTAGGCAATCAGGACACCATAACGAGGAAATAACCATTAACTTTTTATTTTGCCTTAAAGGTTAAGATCTTTCTCCTAGCATCTGTAAGGAACATATTTTGATATTTTCCAGACTTCCCATTATTTTAGCATTATTCCGCGGCAAAGGTTATTTGCTGATTCTAATATACATACTAGTAATTGGAAGCACTGTAATGGAATCTATTGGGATTGCTTCTTTTTATCCCATCACCAAAATGCTTCAGAGCGCCAATGAAGTCAACCTTTACCAGGAAAAATTGAAGGAATTGGCTCCATTCTTGAAATTTAAGAATCAGGAGGAATTTTTATTTTTTTCACTTCTAACAGTTGCAGCTCTTTTTGTTTTTAAGAACACCTTTCTTTTACTTGCTGGATACAGCAACATCCGTGTGATTACCAACCTCTATTGTTTCTGGGTGAACCGTATATTTAAAATTTATCTGGACAAACCGTATTCATATTTTACGGAGAATAAGGCAGGAGACTTAGCTCAACTCAAGATCCTGCAAACCAAGAAAGCTTCACAAGCTCTATTAGAGCTCATTCAATTTCTAGGCAACCTGACAACTATTTTTGGTGTTTTTGTCGTTTTATGTTTTATGAGTTTAAAAGCCACCCTAACGATTTTGGTTCTGATGATACCAATTTACTACGTCACGTTTAAAACTTCACGAGGAAAACTTTACGCAATAGGGAATCATCTTGTTAAACTTGAAAAACAAGGTTTTGGCATGACAACAGAAATACTTTCGGGAGTTAAGGAGGTTAAAGTTTTTTGCGCAGAAGATCATTTTCAAAATCAGATTAAAAAAATTTGGAATGATTACTCTCGACATACCATAAAACATCAATTTTTAAGCACCTTGCCCCGACCTGTTCTGGAAATGATCGTAGTACTTGCCGGTGTGACGACACTCATGATGTTTATAAATAATTTCGGCCAGAGTACAGAGATATTTTCTATTTTGGCTACATTTGCCGTAGGAATGTACAGAGTTCTTCCTCTGGTGGCAGCATCCAGCTCCCAATTCATGTCCCTGGCGGCCCTTGTTCCTGCAGTTGAAGCTGTTACAAAAATATTAGACGAACAGCCTTTAAATGAAAAAAACCAAGCACTTTCACCAATGATTGACAAAATTGAGTTTCAAAATGTTTCTTTTTCATATAACAATCGAGAAGAAGTACTAAAAAATGTATCCTTGAATTTTCAAAAAAATAAAAGCTATGGGATCGTAGGGGTCTCTGGAAGTGGGAAATCGACTATCATAGATTTAATTGCGGGTTTTTATAAACCTCAAAAAGGCAAAATTCTTATCGACGGTATAGACCTTGGTAAAGCTGACAAAAGTACCTGGCTGCCCCAACTTGGTTTAATAAGCCAGAACTCGTTTATCTATAGCGGAACAATTGAAGATAATATCTGCTTTGGAATTAATCAGGAAGACCGGAACCAGGGTCGTATCAGGGAGGCAACTCGAATTGCTTTCGCAAATGAATTTATAGACGGCTTGCCTGAAGGTTATCAAACTATCGTAGGAGAAAACGGAGTAAAGCTATCTGGTGGAGAAAGACAACGATTGGCAATTGCAAGAGCCATTTATCTAGATCCGCCTGCTCTTATTTTTGATGAGGCAACTAGTTCTCTGGATGCAAATTCAGAAAAAATGATTCAAAATGCGATTGATTCCCTTCAAGGAAAAAGAACTATAATCACCGTGGCCCACAGACTTATCACGCTGGCCAAAGCTGATTATATCTATGTAATAGAAAACGGGAAACTTACTGAAGAAGGTACGCACGAGCAATTAAAAAATGAAAAAGGATTGTACAGCCATCTCTGTAAAAAGCAAACCCTTAATTAAAATACAAAATCATATATTCAAACAACTCATAATAAGGGGCATGTCTTGGCTAAAAATAATTAAGAAATCTTGCAAATAATTTTGCTAATGATTTTATACCTCCTGTTATAAAAAAATCTACTACCACTAAAGAGGAAACTCTGAGGAAACAGTTTTAACCGTTGGGAGATAACTCCAATTGAGACTAAATTCGTTCTGAAAAGTCTACCTAAACCGAATCTCAAAGGGAGTTTGGATTGATGACGAATAATAAATTACCAGTGTTTCAGTTCTACCCGTCAGACTATTTGTAGAATTAAAATACGATCCTATTTACAGCAGAACAAGATGGTCATTATTAAGGCTGCTTTGTTTTTGCTGACCTTGATGAGATAAAAAACTATTGAACGGTACTTCAAGATTAGTTGAAGTAAATAGCAACACTTATTTCTTACTTTTGTTTAAAGTAGACCTCTGTTCTTTGCGGTCAAAATCAACCCTCCCCATTTGCATACCGGCATATAGAACCGTCTCGCAAGGCACAATGTGCATTCCTATTTAAAAAAAACTTGCCCAGGTATTTTAAAGTAGCGTAGACCCTTAACGAAAATGCGGTTATTTTCTCGTTGCCATTTAAAAATGGGAAGGGAGTTAAAAAGGGAGCGGTCAACAGGGCGGTGAGCAACGCTTTTATCAGGGCAGGAAGTGTAGGTTAGCTCTCACGACCTTCGTCATATAGCTGCTTGTCTTCTGTTAGAAAAGGGTATGGATATAACCGTAATGTCGGCTTTACTCGGACATAGTTCTATCAAAGTAGCGATGGATTTTTAGTCAAGGGTGAAGCCAAAAGCTTTCCGAAAAGCGGTTAATCGTTTCGATTAAGGTAAAGCTTTAGGAAAACAATATTTTGACGGCACCTTAAAGCTGCTGAAAACTGGCGTCCCCAGCGGGATTCGAACCCGCGTCGCCGGCGTGAAAGGCCGGTGTCCTGGGCCAGGCTAGACGATGGGGACCCTCAATTTACTGAAAAAGGAAGAAAAAAAGTGAG
>PBJL01000001.1 GCA_002721105.1 Acidiferrobacteraceae bacterium
CAGTTCCTATCTAATGAACTGCGGAGGAAAACGCATTCGTCCCATGCTTACTCTTTTAGCGGCAAAACTCTGTGGCCGAGATTCAGATGAAACTGTGGTCAAGCATGGCTGCGTTGTTGAATATATACACGCGGCGACACTTCTGCATGATGACGTAGTAGATGAATCAACGGTAAGACGGGGCAAAGAAACCGTCAACGCAAAATGGGGTTCCGATGCAAGCATTCTAGTGGGCGACTTTTTAATTTCACGTGCTATTCTTATCCTAGCAGATGATTGCGAAAGAAAAATCATCCAGGCTATCACCGAAGCCACAAAAGTTCTTGTTGAAGGCGGCATTTTGGAATATGCCGAAGCCCGAAATATCAAAGTGAGCGAAAAACATATTATCGATGTCATTTACCGCAAAACAGCATCAATCCTTTCGGTAAGTGCAAGGCTAGGTGGGTTACTCGCCAATGCTACAGAACAACAGGAAACAGCTATTATTTCTTTTGGTAATGATTTCGGAATGGCATTTCAACTGATGGACGATGCGCTCGACTACGATGCTGATGAAAAAGTTTTAGGAAAACCACCGGGAACCGATTTTAAAGAAGGACATGTCACACTCCCCCTTCATCACCTGTATCATAACGCCAATCGAGGACTTAAAAAGGAAATCGAAGGGTTCATCACAAACGAAAACATCGGCCTAGAAGAAGTGCAGTATATCGTCAAACAAATGCGTAAACACAATTCTATAGAATACACACTTAGGTTGGCGCGTTACTACATCGAACGAGCAAAGTCTCATCTAAGGAAAGCCGATTTTCCAAAGCAACAATACATCGAACATTTCGATGCAATCGCAGATTACATCCACAGTCGGCACACAGCTCCAAGCGCACCGGCAGTAACGGTCAAATAACTGGGCAAATCCCACAAACCCCTGCCCGTGATAATACTTCCCCTAAGTTAAGCAAGGAGATTCTTGTGCACCCTTTCGTAATACTTGCGATACGTTCGGTGGAACATTTCATCGAAACCGGAAAACCTCTTTCCTACCCCAACCCCCTACCCAAAGACCTGAACCAAAATGCGGGAACCTTTGTTTCTATTAAAAAAAAGGGTGAACTTCGTGGTTGTATTGGCACTATGGTGCCTAAATATAAAAACCTTGCAGAGGAAATCATACAAAATGCTGTTCGAGCGGCTAATCAAGATCCACGTTTTGACCCTGTTGAAAAAAGAGAACTACCCGAGCTGAAATTCACCATTGACATTCTAACTCCTCTAGAAAAAATAGAAAATCTAAAAGGACATGACATCAAAAATTTTGGACTTCTATTAAGGGGTAAAGGAAAACAGGGGCTTCTCCTGCCCAACCTCGACATTATTAAGTCCGCCGATCATCAACTTAAAGTCTGCTTAAAAAAAGGGGGTTTCAAAGAAAACGATCCTTATGAGCTATTCCGTTTTGAAGTAAAACGATTCAAGTGAAAAATCATTTATTAAATGAAATATTGCTTTCGATCTTCTTTTTTCATAAAGTTTCAGAGACCACTAATAATTTTGAATTCGGACCACCTTAAACTCCAGAAATAAAGTGCTGCCCACAACTCTTAAAAAATGGATCGGCCTTCCCATTACGTGCGAAAACCCAAATTCAATATTCGTCGGTTTGATTGGAGGAGTAGGAGACCTGATTGCTGCGGCCCCAACCGTAGTAGCATTAAAAAATAAATACCCCGAAGCTAAATTACATTTCGGTGTGGGGGATGGAATATTTTATAACGCCATAAAAAACGATCCAAACATCGATTATTTTGAAACCCCATTCCACTATAATGTATGGAAAAAAAGAGGGCATAGAAAAACCTACCGGGAAAAATTCAAAGAACACGACCTGGTCTTTCTTCTGGACAATGGGAACCGGAACTGGTGGAAACAAAAAAAACACCTAATGGACATCTATGCTGAAAAATGTGGGGTTACCTTACCAGAGCGTAGACCCTTAATTTACCTTGATGAGAAGGACATAAAGGGGGCCCAGAACAAACTCGATGAACTGGGTATTTCAGAAAACGACAAGTTCTTGATCCTTTCTCCTGAAACCCGATCAAAAAAAGAAATGAAGGAATGGCCTCATGACCGCTTTTTATCACTCATTGAAAAAATCAATCAAAATTATGATTTTAAAATCATTACTTTTGTTTCCAAGGAAAACTCCCTCGATTATGAGGGTACCATTTCTTTAAAAGGTTATCCTTTAGGCCCTTCTTCGGCGATGATCAAAAAAGCAAATTACTATATTGGACTAGACAATGGGTTGACCCATATTGCCTCTTGTTTCGACGTTAAAATGATTTCAATCCACATTGGGTACCCAGTGGAATGCTCCGGTCCCCTCTCACCCTATGCCAAAACCATCGCCCATAACCCCTTCGATCCACCCGAATCCATCTCAGTGCAAGAGGTTTTCGAAACATTTAATAATTCCATTTAAAAAATAAATTTACTATTAAGTCACTCCATATACACCTACCACCCTAAAATTCCGATATAAAAAAGATAGGTAACATGCGCATTGCTCTCTTCATTCAGTGTTTTTTTAATAGTTAGGAATGTGGTAAAAAAACCAGAATTACTGTAAATATATATAAGAAGATTAAAGGGGGCACTTAAATGGAGAATTTAAATATCTAATCTGCTGATTTTCGTGTAGACATATTTTTTAATTACATCAAAAAGAAGGCAGGTTAAAGTTTAGAAAAAAAACCCAATTAAACAAACAATTGATGTCATGAAATATTTTGCTATTATTTTAAACTTAAATGGTGAATTGGAACAACAAGCTAGGAAAGGTTGGCAATTACTTAAACAAAACCTTTCCATTAAATTTATCGCCAGCAACTCCCCTTGTCCTCATATCACATTAGAAAGTGGTTTTTATGGTAATCAAAATTCTGTATTGGAAGCTATGAGCAAAGTAGCTAAAAACACCCTCCCTTTTACAATTAAAGCAAATGGGCTCGGAGTATTTGTTCAAGAATCTCCGGTAATTCATATTCGCTGGGTCAACAATAAAGCTTTAATTCAACTTCGACAAGCTCTGGCTAAAGAATTAATAGAGAGGTCCTGCGATAACCCAACCGACTCAATTTTGGGTTATCAAGTAAATGCAAATTGGCTTCCTAAAACAACCCTTGCATTTAAAGATTCTTCCTATGATACGCTTCCTAAAGCACTACGAATCCTAAAGCCTTTGGTTTTTGATTCTATATTGGAAGTGAAAAAATTGGCGTTGTACGAATACGCTGATAAGCAACCTGAAAAACAATTGGATAGCATTTCTTTAAATAAATAAGAGAAAAATTTTTGTCCTTCTCTATTTTAATTAGTTTGGCTACTCACCATTTCGGATACTAGCAAATAAAAAAAATTAGTTTTTTTATTAACAGATAGCCCTTCGGAGATCCTAATTAAAAATACGCTGAAAAAATCTCAGCATTTCTGACCAAGCCTGCTCGTCAGCATTTTTATTGTATTGAAGAGCAGGTATATTAAATTTTTTGCTGAACTCATCGGCCTGAGGGTTCGTATAACTGTGCCTGACTCCCTTTAGGTTCATATATGTAAAGTCAACATTTGACTTGAACATTTCTTGAGAAAAAGCGGCTACAGTTTCGGGCTGAAGGAAATCATCTTCCGACCCATTAATAATCAGTACAGCAGACTTGATAGAGTTCTTCTTAATTGCGGGTTCCATTGGTAGGGCGCTATGAAAACCTACTATTCCTTTTAGGTCTGTACCTCCTCTAGCCATTTTGATGGAAACTGCTCCTCCAAAACAAAACCCGACAGACCCGATACGCGTACCATCAACCGTTTTATGAGCTTTCAAAATTTCCAAAGCCTTATTATATCTCGCTTGGGATTCAGGCCAGTTATTAAATGCCGCATTCATAAACTCCCCGGCTTTTTTGGGATGATTCGCTAACTTACCATCGCCATACATGTCCAATGCAAATGCAGTGTATCCGGCTTCGGCCAGCATTTTAGCCCGATTTCGCGCATGATCGTTATGCCCCCACCATTCATGTACCACTATCACACCGGGACGTTTGTCTGTGGAATCGTCGAAAGCCAAAAACCCGGTTAGTTTTGTACCATCGTGGCTGTATTCGATTTCTTCTACCTTGATTCCTGCATTTGCGAAAGACACTAAACTAAATAAAACAATTACACCCAATGCAAATATACTTTTCATGATGATAGTCCAGTAATACGATTATTTTTTGACAAGATGAAATATCCTACCGAGCTGACTCAGAAAAAGGAAGAGAAATATGTTTCCAAGACAACCCAACCCTAATCCTGCAGCACTAACTTAAATTTGACCTGTCCCGCACCCAAACAAAAATAAAGCGATACCAAATATGTAAGCAAGTTTTTTCATTTACTCTTTGGCTTCTATCAGATGGATTAGTTCATGATTCAATTGCGATCAGGATTTTCAATAGATAGAGGTTCTATTCCGATTGGCTTTTCAGTTATTTGCAGTACATCTTTATCTACCTTATTTAGCTCCTTATGGGCTCTGTTGTAGTGGTTCACCGTCGTGCTCAGAGAATTGCCAAGTTTTCCCATGTGCTGATCATAGTTTCCCAAATGCTTACCGAGTTCTTCCACCCTTGCTATGATTTCCTTAGCTGAAGCCTCAATTTTTAATGCTCTGAAACCCTGGATTACAGTCTGCAGGTAGGCCATGAATGAGGTCGGCGAGACAATAATGACTTTTTTCTCAAATGCATATTCGATCAGATCTCGTGAGGAAGCTTTAACAGAACCGATAGAATTAGATAATAAGTCATAGAAAATAGCTTCGGACGGGATAAACATAAATACAAAATCGAGAGTGTTTTCATTAGGGCGGATATACTTGGAGGTTTCCAGTATTCGTGCTTTTACATCCTGTATGAATGCTCTTTCCAACCTTTCTTGTTCTGTTTTCGTTTTTTCTTCTACCAGCCGGTTGTAGTTTTCCATTGGGAACTTGGAATCAATAGGCAGTATGGTTTGTTCTTCAGCTTTTCCAAAATATATGGCAGCATCTGCCACGTTCCCATCATTAAACTTGTATTGCAGGGAATAATGCTCTGGAGGTAGAGCGTTTTTTAGGACTGTTTCCAGAAAAAACTCTCCAAGAACACCGCGTTGTTTCGGATTCATTAAAATATTCTGGATGGTTTTAAGTTGATCTGTTACATCAATGACCTGTTTATTGGTTTCGTTGACTTTGGTGATTTGTTCGGTAATGTCCTTGATGAGTTTATTCGATTCACCGATTTGAGTTTTCATGGATTCGTGGGATTCGCCCAGTTTTTTATCCAAGGTTTCAGCCACTTTGCTCAATTGTTCCTGGATCAAAAGAATACTTGGATCTAATGCTCTTGTATTATTTTTTCTGAGCAAGACCAGGATCAAAATAAATGCGGCAACTAATAATCCTATAAATAATTCGGTCATCTATAGTCATTCCGTTTTTAAAAAATTAATATATTTCACTGCATCATCCTTTACATTTTGAAATGTATTAGGTTATTTAAATGGAACTTTAGATTTGTGTTAATCGAGATCCTTAATATAACCATTCGCTTTTTTCTCTAATTCAGGAAATATAGTTTTAATGTTTTGCAGTGATTCTTTAAGTGGGGTTCTTGCAAATTCCGGAATTGCTTTGCATAACCCGGATTCAATAAATTTATCCAATTCTTCAAGTACATAATCAAAAGATTTATTGTTTTTTGATGCAACACATACCTCAATAATTCCTCCTAAGGCGAACGCTATGTTAATCCCGTTATTTTGAGATACTGCTGCGGTCAAACTATCTTCATAGTACCTTGAAGCCTGACTATAAAGTTCCTGGTTTGGTTCATTTCCCAGGATGGCTTTATCTAGACATACTTTTCCTAACATGCTGTTCATACGACAGATTCCTTGAAAGTCACCGTTTTCTGCTGAAATTTTCAAATTAATTTTATATGCATCTTCTGCACTTGAAAGTTCTCCTTTGGCCTTATAGCAATCACCCATGCCTCCGTGAGAAATTCCAACACCTTTTTGATCATTTATTTGCGGCATTTCATTTAGTTCTGCAGCCTCTTTAAAGAAAGGCAACGCATCGTCGGGTTTTTTTAAACCAAATAAAAATATAAAACCCAAGTTGTTTAATGCTTCAGACTTTACTTTTAGTAATTCTATTCGTATAGAATCATTTAACCCTCCTTTTGAAATAGCATCATCAATGTCGTTTAAAACTTTTATGTGTTCTTTTTTTCTGAGCTCAGTTTCCTTAGAAGGAAGAGAAGCTGCATGGTAGAATTGCGCCCGACATTTTTGAGTAACATCTATAACTGTTGATGATAGAACGTTTTTCGAACAGGAAAGGCTTTCATCAAAACGTCTTAACCGGTAACAGGCAAGTGACCTAAGTGTCATAATTTCATTTTTAATCCAGGCGGGATCAAATTCGGCTAATGTTGAGTGTCCATCTTCTTTCAAGGCGTCGCTAGCCTCATCGATTATGGTCAATGCTTCATTGGGATCTTTTTGAGCATCCAGCAAACACTTGCTGTAAGAAATATATAAATCAAGCCTTACCTTTATATTGGTTTTGCAACCTACTATTTTTGTTGCGTTAACAGAATTTAAATACAATTCGATTGCATTACTTGTCATACCTTTTGCATAAGACTGTTCCGCTGCAATTCTGTTGTATTTTACTGCTTTGTCAGGAAAAACATCTTTTATGGAGTTTGAGTGATAGGCTAATGCCTGTGCGAGTTCATTATCTATTTCATCAGCAGTAAAATCATTAAAATTCAGACTTTTTTCTTTTAGAGAAATAAACCTCTTGTGATATATCCTGACGCGCTGGGTTGTGACAAAACGTGTTGAATGTTCGTCATAGGCAAGAAATTTAATTCCTCCTCTTATTCGCTTATCAGCAAATGCATAAACGTCGTCACAGTCTGGTACATCGATCAGGATTTTTGCTGCAACGGCTTCTTCTAGAATTTCGAGAAGCTCTAGTGGGTCAATTTTGAATATATCAGCAACAAGTGAAACTTTGAACTCTTGCCCTATTATCGCGCAACAATGTAAAATACCGATTAATTGTTCATCACATTCTCCTAGAAGGTTGTTCAACATTCCCTTGTAGTCACTTGAAGGAGGAAGTGCTTGAATGGAATCAAGGTTGGGAATTATAAATCGGTCCCCGAAAGGCTCGATCATTTTTTTCTTTAATAGAGTCGCTAAGGTTTGAAGCACATGGAGCGGCCTTGATACTCCAAGTGATGAAAAGTAGGATATAAGTGCTTGCTGACTTCTAAATTCAAATCTTAAGTTTTGCAGTAGACTTTTAACTATTGATTCGTTTTCAAGAATGCCTTCATTAATATTTGTAGAAAGATTTATTATTTCTTTCTCACCCAGCTCTAATATTAAATTTTTTACTTTATCTGATAATTCTACAGGCCGACTGGTAAGGATAAAACAACACTCGTTATTGGAAAAATTGTTGGAAAGCATATCAAGTAACAATTTAAATAATTCAAAGGTTTCCTGATCCATCCATTGAGTATCATCTAATATAAAAACTACTTTACTGTGTTCCTGTTGTGCCAGATTAACCAGTGTCTCGCTGATTACAGTAGCAATTTCTCTGGTATTGGTTTTCTGGCACCTTTAGTATCTTTGTCGCTTCCCAATAGTGAAGATAATGCTCCTGTTCCAGTAGCATTCATTGCGACTTTCAAGCCAGTGCCTAAAAGGCCTGACTGCAATTTTTCAGCCCTTTCTGCTGGATCTGAAAAACGACCTATTCCAATAAAATCACCGAGTGCCTGTGAAAAAGGATGGTAGGGGGTATAGGTCCCACCTCCAGTGGTTTCTTCACAAGACCCGAAAAATACCATGGCCTCAGTATTCTTGTCCTTATATCTTTGTTTAATGGAATGCCCGATTTCTTCTGCGGCCCTTGTTTTTCCGCACCCCAAACCGCCTTCGATATATAGAACTTCAATTCTTTCATCAGTATCATTCACAATAAAATCTACAGCATCATCAAAATCTTTTTGCCATGGGTCATTAAAAAAAACCGGGTTGTCAATTGCTTGAGATAACCATTCAATTCCTGTGAGGTTTAAAACCTCTTCATTTTCGGTTTTTTGTTTTTTAGAAATAGTAGTGATTAAACCGGTAACCAAACGAATTATGTAGCCTGTGGAAAATGCTAATAATAATACTCCGGCAGAGGCCTGAAGGAGCAAATCAAAGTCCCACTTCAAAACAAAAATTGTGAATAAGTAGAGCCAAACAGAAAGGAATAAAGATTCAATCGCCGCCCCTGGTTTATGGGTATCTATATATCGGGAACATGATTTTCCCAACCGTATAGATAATATCCACAAGATAAAAAAGGAGGGGATGATTATTTCTAATGATTCCTTAAACCCCAACCGGTAAGCAGCTAAAAAGCCTAGGTAGTTGTAGGTGCCAACAAAAACACCAAAAATTAACGTAGAAATAGCACTGGCAGTATTAAGCAATGCACTAATTTTGGGTATGCGACTAATTAGTATGTAGTTGATAATTAGTGGAAATAAGTTAATTATCCCAACAATTGCCATGACCCACTTAAAACCTTCGATTGTTGTAGTAAAAGCTTGCTCATTTATATCTAATAAGCTCAATCCTTCAAAGGAAACATAGACAAATAAAAATGAAAACAAGGAGATAACAGCGGCAAACCAATGCGGTACAGAAGAACCTTTCTGCTCCCTGTATATCCAGTTTACAAAAGACACATATGGGAAACCCAATAGCATTACTAAAAGAACTAAGTAGGGACGCTGATTGACGAGTTCGCTTAAACCTGTTGTCACATACAACCTGGAAACTTTCATGGGAATATTGCCCCAAAGCCTAAATGTCGCAAGCCAATAACTCACCCCATCTGCTTTATCAGTGGGCTTAACTCGGAGAATCCCAAGTTTGTCGTCGCCTAAGTTCTCAGAGATCTTTTTAAGCAGTTGATTGTGAATGGGATTGTTATTAAGTTGCCGCATCTCCTCGAATGAAAGAAACATCGCCAGTTCATGCTTGGAAACAGGATAGAGTGAGGAGTTATCAGTAACTACATCGTGAATGGATTCCTCAATACTTGCAAACTCGTCTTCAAGAATAATTAAAGTATATAACGTGGTATCCTTTATTATACTATTTGGAGCAACGGCAAGACTATTAGCGGCACTTTTTTTGGCGGCCAGGAGATCGGTAATATTTTTAAAAGTAAGAACTTTTTCTTTGTCTAAAATAAGAGAAAATAGGGGACTGTAGTTATTAAGCTGTGCTTTGTACTTTTTTTCCTGGATTTTTGCTTCCTTGATTGCAACATTCAGCTGGTGTTTTTTTTCTTTTAATGCTTTTTCATCCTTAACTTCAGGGACCAATTCAAGTGCTTGTTCTAGGTAGATCAGACTCTTTTTAATATCAATAAGTTCATTATTACGCTCAAGGGACAACCAGTAATACGTGTCGCCATGTTTTTGCAGTTCCTCAATTCGTTCGCGAACGGTCTCAGCAGAAACTATGCCAGAAAACATATGCAGTATGCTAATAAACATAACGATACATCTAAGCAATGACATCATATTCCTCTCCCAGACCCCTGCTTTGGCATGAATTGAAAGTTTCAATTCTTTAACCCGTTTTCCAACATTTCAAAGATAACTTTAAAAAAAGAACTCAATTTGTCGTGCAACTCGTTCATGGTTTCCTGGTTTTTCATTATTTCGTAATCATTATGTTCTTTAATGAAAGTGAACTGTATTGCCGGGCGTTTTTGCAAGACCCTTTCCTTTACAGGTTCAAAAGAAAAATAGGAGCCGAACTTGTCATTGAGATTTTTATCAATATTACTGATCAATTTTTGATGCGTATCAAATGTAATCGTAGCTCCCACATGAACATCGAGCCTATCTTTAAAAAGCTTTATTCTGATTGTTAAATCCGTCTTTTTTTCTTCCTCCAAAAAGAAGTATCCCCACAAGCTATCTGAATATTTATCCACAGTCATATTTTTCAGGAATGAACACGTGCTTGCAAGAGGTTGTAAATATTCTACCAAGGGGTTAACTCCCATTAGAGGTTGAAGGCCCCCTGGTTTTTCACACAAATTCTGGATCCAATCTCTATATTCGTCTGCAAGGGAAAGGGATTGAGTTTTTGAATCAATAGTAACAGGCATAATAAAATTGAATTTGTCGAGACAATCTTCATTAAATCGGATAATCTTTTTTATAGTTTTTATATTTCCTTCCGAGTCATATCTTTCTATTGTTTCTTTTATAGACAAATCCTCTTTTGCTAAAATTTCAAGTAATTCAAAATCCTGGCAAAAGGTGATATATTCACCTAACATTTTTTCTCCAATAAATTTAGGCCATATTGATTTGCTTCCTTTCCTGTGAGTTTTGACAGCACTTTTTAACAGGGAAAAAAAACTACTGGCTCTTTTTTCTTCCTTTACTTGTTCATCTTTTGAGGTCAGGACAAACAACCTGTTTGTTGTAGGGATGGAAATAGGCCATTCTGGATGAATTTCAATTTCATTTTTGGTTTCTTGATCCAATTCAAGGTCTGCATCCTCACTGTAAAAACTAAAGTAGCCATTCCATGAGTTTCCCTGCGAGTTTAAAAACCCTATACAATCATGTGTTGTGGTCTCGCCTAGTTTAAAGTCACGAAACGGATATACTTCCAAGGAATTTTTCATACTTATTCCTGCTTTTTTGCCTGAATAAACCGGCTCTCGAAATGCAAATCCAGATTTATATAAAGATTCAATATCATTTTTAACGCTATCGAAAGAAAACTTTTTTGCAAACTTGGTTTCAACTAGTTCCCTTGATATGCTGAGCCTGTGTATATCAATCATTTTGATAAAATTATTTAACCCTTTTTCTATGCCTTGAGAGTTCATATCTGACACCCAAATGCAAGGGATTCGGGTGACACGATCACTCTTAATAACCCTAGGAGTTAGTCTTTCTGGATCTTCATTTCTTGAATACAGGTCTATTTTTTCGTTTCCTACACTTTTTGCAGTTAAAAAATTTAATCCAGGTAACTCTTCACTCATTTCATCTACAAGCTTTCCTTGATTTACACCCGTATGGAGAAAAATAAAACTCGCCCCGTTTTTGTATGCTAATTCAATTCCTGTGATTCCAGTTTCAAGATATAAATTACTATCTTCACTTATAAATTTTCTAAAGGACCATCCGGAGAAGGGTATTTCTATACCCAGTTTTTCTTCCAATTTTTCTTTTAGATCCAGAAATGGGAAATAGGTTTTTTCAACTACGGTCAGGCAAAGATTGATCCACTTCTTAAAGAAATTAATGTCGAGTTTTTCCGACCATAACATGGGTTGATATTTGAGAGATAAGGGAAGGATAAAACCGTGTGTTGATGTTGAAGTAAATAAGCTGTTGTATTTAAAATCGTGAATTCGTTCTATCATCTTTGCATCAATCGAATGAAAGATAATATCTTTTTTATTTGTGGTATCGACACCAAAAAAAGGGATACCTCGGATAGAAAAAATTAAAGCTTGTCTTGGATTATTGCCGTGAATCTTAGCTTGTTTTTTATTTTCGTTATAAAAATCCTCCTGGATGCGGTGTCCTCTCTTCTTGGTAATTTCTGCTATAAGCGCTCTCACTTTTTCAATTCCTGCATCAAATAAAGCTTTGTCAAACCAAGTGTCAGTATTTTCACCATGGATTACTCTTAGCGCGTCTTTCCTTGCCTCCAGAATTTTTTTCTCAGCATCATCGAGCGTAAAATCTTCAATGGCTTCTGCCAGTTCATATTGAAATTGCCGCTCGATATCACTACGCACTACTATGGAATAATCATCCCTGAATGAAGATAAGTATTTATTTTCTCCGTAGTCTTTGTATGAGATATCCCTTAAATAGATTTTATACAGCCCCGGAATTCTTGTTGTGAGAAGGTATCGAAAGGATCTCTGCTCATGAGGATTTAAATCAACAAAAAGGTCATCTGCTCCTTCCAGCAACTTTAGGTGATCAGGAAAAACTACCTGAAGTGAAATACTTTTTGCGGCACTTGTTCCAATATTGGTAAGACTGAGTTCATAAATAAATTTTTCTCCTATCTTTATAGTGTGGACAAGCTTTCCATCTTGATTTAAAAAACGGCGGTTCAAGTTTACGACAGGTATCATCTTGTCTGGGTTTTTTGGATCATTTATTTCAAAAAATGTACCTTCAAGATCTATTTCCCCGTTTGTTTTAGTATCATCATCACGGTCTGATTGAGTGCGGAAATATTCATAATCTACAACTCCCGAAGAAATTTCTACAGCTCCTTGCTCCTTGGGGATAAATATAAATTTAAATTCAAGTGTGTCCCCTGGAGTCATCTCATCAATCTTTGCTGATATTGTGTTAGTTTTTCTGTCTATTTGAAATCCGTTTCGAGTTGACTCGTCAAGCTTGATATCTTGAAAAATATCAGGCAAGGCCATTACACATTCAATATTATAAAGGTCGATCGAGTTCTGTGAGTTTTCCAGTAAAATTTTAAAATTACTTTCTTCCTCTACTTCTATGGATTGAGGTGAGATTAATTTTGCAGATAAAAACGGTGTTGTAACATCTTCTTCCGAGTAAATTTCATTCAGATATTTCCAAGGTTCTCCGATTCCCTGGTCATTTTCCTTATCAAACTTTTCAATTGATATGTCTACAGGCCCATCTATGCCCAGGTAATGCACCTTGTCTCCTGAACGCTTGGAATAAAGGCAGAATTGGCAATTTTCCTGGTTTTCGGGTGGTGCATAGAGCATTAATGGACGCAACTTTATAAAACCGGTCATTTTATTATCAACAAGAATCACTTCATTTAAAGGAGGTGCCAGTACGGTGGGCGCTAAAATCTCCTCACTTCCAGTATTGGAAAATTTATTTCCCAGAACCTGTTGTGAATCAGAGTCGATAACGAGTCTGTTGAAAACGGCAATACTATAATTTTCAAGAAAATTACATTTTCGTAAAATATTTTCCAGAATCTCTTGGCGTTTCTTTAGTTCTTCAGCTAACTTGTCGGGTGGTATAATGGACCCGTGTGCGTCCTGGTTGCGTATTGAAATCAACTTGTCGATATTCTTCCACAACTCATTCCCACCTGCGGGTTGAAAAAGTTTGGGAAACTCAGGAACAAAGGCCTGGTCAGTATATTGCCCTAAAATTTTAGTTGTCTCTCGCAAAAGACCAGCCCATTTACCCAGTGACATTTGTTCAAGACCAATTCGTTTCAACTCTGGAATATTCTTTAGGGTATGAATTAGTTTGTCATTACTGTCCCCTTCGCTTGCCTCGTCTTCCTCCAAAGGGTTCTTTGCAGATAAGTATATATTCAACAAATCCGAAGCCGCATAACTGGCCAGTACGGTCATTAAATTCTCAAACGTAAACCGAAGTAAATCCTTCCATTGCTCATCCTGTTGACAAGCCAAATTGTAGGGTCTGGCAATAATGGATGGATATTTTTCTATATTCAAGTTACTCAATATAAACCTCCAACTTAAGTTCTTTGATATTCAAACAAACTATATTATTTTGCTAAGCTTTTCCTTGATTAGATATGCCGTCACTCTCAGTTTAAATGGATGCTATATAGTGTTTTTGTAATGTAGATGATTAAAAAAACTCTCTTTACCTTATAGACTTCCAGTCTCGATGAATTTCGCGATTCCTCCTAAGATTCCCAAAACAATGGCACATTTGATGAGAAACCAAACAAGTTTAAAAAATTTTCCGATCCAGGTACTTCTCTCTAGTTGTTCATACTCGGCATTTTTTCGGCCTTCTACTGTTCTCAAGTCGTGTTTCTTTTTAATATCATCATCTAAATCCATAATTTACCTCCTATACTCAGGGTTCAAATTTTTTAATGTTCTGGTTTTTAAAAAAAAATTAACCAGCGAAACCAGGTAAACAAGAAAAAGAATACCGCCTGCAATACTGCATTCTAATAACAGCCTAAATTATTTTTTCAACTTATCGTTAAACTGTATTAATGGATCTAGTCGGACAGAAATTAAAGAGTTTTTCCCAAAATCTAAAGGCTTATCCATATCATCAATTAGCAGAAAAAGGCCACCAAGTACATATACTAATAAAAAAGTTGCAAAAAATCCTGTCAAACCCGGTACCGTTGCTATAACTACTGAGGTATAAGTACAAATAACGGTTTTTAAAAAATTTTCATATGCTTGGGGAGTTCTTGCGAGGGAGCGGTGAAGAAGGTACGCTACATCCCTATGAAAACCTGCCGTATTTGGACCCCCAATTCCCTCTTCTTCAAGCTTTTGCTCTAATTGATCTGTATTCAAACGCATTTTTCTTACTACTTCAGCTTTTTCATCACCATTAAAAGTTAGGGCTGACTCAAGCTCTTTTGCCCAATGTTTTATATGGGGAATAATTTGTACATTTTCTTGCATATCCCTCATTGATCCTACGATTCTACAAACAGCATCTTCAATTGAGTATAAACGGCTATTTATAACTTGCAATTTAGTTCCAAGAAGTATGGCTAATGAAAACCCAACAACTCCTAAAACTACATTTAAATTTCCAATCTCAGGCCACCAAGGCTGACCTTCAACAGCAACCATGATCCCCTTAAAACCAAGCGCAAAACAAAAATAGGGCATTAAGGCTTGCGTAATGCCCCCCATGGTCTCCCCATAACTTAACAATTTTAGGATTCTTACAAACCTTATTATTCGGAAAATACGTACCCACGCCGTGTGATCAAGAGCCGGGAAAAAAATTGCCAATAAACCTGGAATTACTGCTATCAAATCCACAATCCCGTAGAAGCTCTTAAAGTATTGGTGACGATTAGGATCACAAATTATGCGAAAAATAATCTCAATCGTAAAAATACCTAATATTATATACTCGACTAAAAAAAATATCGTTTGATAGGTCGACGCAAGGTCTGGGTAACGAACCTCTATAACAAGAAGAAAAATAGAGATATAAACCAATGATAGTAAAAAGACTGTGATAAATTTATCAAATACTGAGGAGGGTTTATCTAATAACTGAAGGATTATTTTTTTCATATGCGCCTATTTTCCTTACAATAAGTGCCGTCATTTCAATTTTTCATAGTTTTATACCATAGATTTAGGGATATTTTAATATTAGGTTAGGCGTTCGAAAAAACTTTAATAGTGGGAACGTTGGTGGATGGTCGATCTGCTGGGAAATGGAAAGTGATTGATATTAGTTACGAAACGGTTCAAGCAGGCGGAAAAATTGGGCTATGGGCAAAAGCCGATGCCTTGACGTATTTTGATGATTTTAAGCTATCCATTCTAGATTAATATCGCTTGATGAGGAAAAAGAGGTAAAACAAAATTTGGAAAATTTAGGTTACTATTTGGCATTTTACCAAGAAGGTGTTGGGGTTGAAGATTTATATCTGAGTGGTTTTGATATGTTAAATGATTATGAAAAATCAAAAATGTTTCCAGTTGAAGAACAAGTAAAGTATTTAGCAAATAAACTTAGTTCTGATGGAAACCAAGAAAAGATAAAGAAATGGGAACACTTTAATAAACTTTGCGAAAAAGATGTGTCAATAATTCAAGGCATGATTATTGGCACTATTACAAAGACTCATGTAGGTGATACTCCAATTGATGACTTAGCAGAAGAAAAAGATGGTTCTGATTAGATTCAAATAGGCATATGAAAACCCCACTCACATTCTTACTCTCACTCACTTTTCTGTTTTTGTTTAGTGGTTCTGTTTATGGTGATGACTTACAAGAAGGTTTGGATGCTTTTGAAAGAAAGGACTATGAAACAGCATATAAGTTATTTGCCTCATTAGCAGAACAAGGAGTTGCAGAGGCACAATACGGATTGGGTTTGCTTTATATCTTGGGGGATGGAGTTCCACAAGACTTCAAAGAAGCATTCAAGTGGTGGAAACTTTCTGCAGAACAGGGAGATGCTTTAGCACAATACAGATTGGGTGAGATGTATGGAAAAGGAGAAGGAGTTCAACAAGATTACAAAGAAGAAGTCAAGTGGTATCGTCTTTCTGCAGAACAAGGATATGAAAAAGCACAATACATCTTGGGATTCCTTTATTTCATTGGACATAGAGTTCCAAAAGACTACAAAGAAGCAGTTAAGTGGTTTCGTCTTTCTGCAGAACAAGGGCACGTAGGAGGACAAGACAACTTGGGTTTGATGTATGAAAACGGACAAGGAGTTCCAAAAGATTATGTGTCAGCACATATGTGGTTCAATCTTGCTGCTTCTAGTGGAATGGAGTCAATAATAAAATATAGAGACAATTTGGAAAAAAAAATGTCTCCACAACAAATAGTAGAAGCACAACGGTTAGCAAGAAACTGGAAACCGAAACAACCGAACAAAAGAATTAGAACAGCAGAATCCCCTCCACCTCAACCATTCACTCCCCAACCACCTAAATCAAAAGAAAGTGCTATTGCTACAGGAACTGGATTTCTATTTGGTTCTCAAGATTACATCG
>PBJL01000006.1 GCA_002721105.1 Acidiferrobacteraceae bacterium
AGGTTGTTCAATGCATTGGGGTGGATCATGTCATACATTTCTGCGATTTTTTTATCGGGATCGGCGATGATCGGATAGTTGACGGAGCAGGATTGAGTTTCGTTTATGTCATTGATCCAGCCTTTATGGTCATCAACAGGGTCCACACTCAGTGCGAGAACTTTTACGTTCCTTTTGTCAAACTCACTTTTCAGGTTCGCAACACGACCCAGTTCGGTGGTACATACCGGAGTGTAATCTTTTGGGTGTGAAAATAATATTCCCCATCCGTCGCCAAGGTATTTATGTAATTCGATAGTGCCTTCGGTAGTCTCTGCCGTAAAATCTGGAGCGGTGTCTCCTAATCTAATTGCCATGATTTTCTTGCCTCTTAAAAAAGTTATAAATTGGAAAAAAATTCCTAATTTTTTAGGAATTACCCATACACAAAACCGGGGGCTATCAAAAAGAAAATTTAAGGGGATAATCTATATTCGGGTAAAATTATACCATAACGTGCAATTGGGGAGAATATCTCCAAAACTATCTAAAAACAACTGACTTATGGTGTTTGCTTCTAATGTAAGTATTTAGATGAATGCACATAACATAAGATGCAAATAATTAATGGTTTTGGAGCAACCGCCATGACTAGCCATAATATTTATCAAACTAAGGAATTGTTGTTTAAGGTTTGGTCCGTCCTGCTGATGGGGTTGTATGGGGTGGGTTTTCTGCGTGAAAAAATGCTAATTCAACAGACAGAAGCATTGGAAGTAGATGTGTTGCCTGATATAGCGAAACTATTATTTTTCGCTCTGATGTTTGTCGCATTTTTAATAGATATTGTTGAAATGCGTGAAGACAAAGAAAAGGCTTACCGTTTTTTGTTTTTATCACTAATGCTCGGTGGGCTTTCCGCAACAATCAGCGCGATGCAATACCATGCTCTTTCCTGGATACTGGGATTGTAACTCCACTGCTGGATTGCAGAGTGTAAAAAATGGTTTTATAACATAGTTCTTATAACATAGTTCTAATATAGCTGCTGACCACAGGGATTTTTATAAATCATTGAAAAACAAGAGTGAGCCGTTAGCTCAATTGGCAGGGCAACTGACTCTTAATGAGTTGTACCTTTGCAACTCATTGTTTTTCCTTTTCTAAATTTTCAAATATTTTTCAAGTATCTGATAATTTTTATAGCGAATATTCCCCTTGCGAACCTTTTTGTTAAATCGTGCTTTTTTTATGAGTATCAAGAACCATCGATTAGGAGGAAACAACGTGCACAATAAAGCTATTATTTTCAACTTGAAATAAAGGCGATAGGAGCCAAAATAATCTTTTAGAACATTTGTGACCAAACCAACTAATATATGATTTTTGCTTAAGATAGCCTCCTTCCCTTGTTTCACAGCTAAGCTTCTAAGGCGTTTATTAAGGCGTAGCTTGATTTCCTTCCTTGTTTCTAAATCCAAGTCTGGATGATTTGCTATATTTTGGTACATTTTTAACCACTCGGGCCATTGAAATTTTCCCATAGAGGCTACAACATAGCTACCGGAATGGGCATTAAATATGCAGCCCGGCTTTTGTGTAACTACCAGAGGAAATTTTGCCAAGGCTTTAAAGCAAAAATCCCAATCCCAAAGCATTCCCATATCTTTATCTACCGTTATCCCACTTTCTAAAACTGATTTGCGTATTACCATACCCGTAATAAGGCCAGGATCTTTTAGGAGAAGCCTCATGCTTTCTGCTGGGCTATATAGACCCGCAGGACTATCTAAATGGCTAACAAAGATAATTTTCCCTTGTTCATTCATACTAACCACTTGATTATATGCCATACCAGCATGCGGATATTTAATGAACCCTTCCATTGCAAGCTCAAGGTGTTGAGGTAATAGCACATCATCATCAGCACAAAAAGTGAAAAAGGGAGTATCGACTTTCGCCATGGCTTCAAAGAAATTCATAGCTCCTAAATTTTTCTCATTACAACTATAAATAATTCGTGAATCGTTCTTAATAAATTTGTTTACCACTTCACGGGTATTATCGCCTGAAGCATCGTCATAAATACAAAGTTTGAAATGAGGGTAGGTCTGATTTAACACACATTGGATTGCTCTTGGCAAAAGTAATGGGCGTTTGTATGTAGGCATTAAAACTGTAACTAATGGATTGGAATGAGGACTCATGATTATAATTTTTTTTGTCTTAAAATTTCAGAAATGAAACCCTCATGTATTGCCAGCCGTCTTTCATTTTGATTGCAAGTGCAATTCATAACATAGCTTTTCTCAATGGTATCAACTTATTTATCAAACTGATCAAACTGACGCCAAAATTTTTTCAAGTTACTTCTTTGAATCGCACGGCCCAACCCAGATGGTGTCATAGAATAAACACCCATAACTTGTTTAATATGATGTTTCTGCCATTCGTCGTTGTAAAATCTTATTACCACCTTTTTGGAAAACATATCAAGCTGAGAAGGGCTTACTTTAAAACCTAATTGGCCAATAGCCTTGAAATCAAAATCAAATGTTTCTTTTGTTTCATCATCGGTATTAAAAAATTCTTTTTTCCGAAAAACTGTAAAACGTCCTAGCTCATTAAGGTAATGTTGAGTGCAGGCACTCATTTTATCGTTTTCTCTTAAATAACCGGAAACCGATGTAATTAATAGCTCTACCATGGACTCGAATTGAGAATACAAACTAGATTTTCCCACCAGGATTTCGTTGATCCCAATTTCGGCATCAATGAATTTCTTAATTGTTTTTTCGTTTAAGGCAAAATCTTCTAATTCTTTGCGTGTTTTGAAGAGATTCTTTTTGTTGGAAACGATAAAATCATCCATTATCTGTTTGATTTTTGGCGGATAAATTTTGGGATGATCTTTTAAATAAACAAAAATATCTAGAGGTAAAATATCCATTTCATAGAGAAACGCATAAATCTCCTCGAACATAGCGTTATTGTAAAAAGATTCAACAATAAGGTTCATTAATCTGCAATCAAGATAATCTTCAAATGACATAGTGCTATTACCGACAATGATTTCTTCGATTTCTGTGATCGGGATTTTTTCATCAAAAAACTTATACAAGCCGGCACTTCCGGGAATAACCCTGTACTGCGTTTCCAGCTCGTGTTCGTCTCGAGTCTTTTGTGTTGCCATTTCCGTCCCCAAAAGCAAAATCGCCTGAAACATTCGAATAATTTTAGCCTCATGTTTCATCCCATAGCGAATAGAGTTGAAATGAGTTTCTTTAGAGTCTTTTGGAATTGCTAAAATAATTTCCGTATAAGTCTGGGCATAAGGGCTGGAATTATTTCCATGTTCTAAAACTTTATTAAACGCTTTTTTAGAAATATTTCCTCTCTTTATGGCTTTCAAAACATCTGTGTCAGAAGACTCCATAGCAGAACCAATAATCCATGCACCATCTAAAATCGAAGCAATTTCTATTAAACGATCTGGCTTGTTTTTACCCGCAGCTGCGCTTAAATGGATAGGCCAATTATATTTTTGCATGGTATTGGCCAATGATTTGGCCGTTTCCACATCTTGTTGATACATGCCAAAATTCAAATCAGTGATAATTAGTTCGTCTGACTTCTTGCATCTTTTGGCTATATAAACCATTTCCTCTTCAATCCTAGCCAAATCAAACTTTCTTATGCTACTCTTGATGTCAATACCATCTGCACAAAAGGTGCACTGAAATGGGCACCCTCTAACCGTTTCAATCATTGGAGATATAGGATATTCGAAAAATTCATCCATCAATCCTTCCAAATATGGGGACGGAATAATATTAGGATCTGAAACCCTGACAGGAGGACCGTTAAACAATTTCCCTTCCCAAACATAATTCAAATTATTTAAAATTTTTCCAGATGCCCGAAGACAACCAGAATCTAAGGAGTGATCCAACAAATGATTGATCAAGCCTACCAATCCTAATTCTCCTTCCAGTTCAATAAAAAAATCTATCGCATTGTACCGTTGTAAAAAACTTGTTTTTTCTGTCTCTTCAATAGGGAAATTAGGCCCACCAAAAACAAGAATCATACCAGGATTACGGTTTTTAGCCAGCGAACCTAATTTATAACCTAATTCGAAACACCAACTGTAAGAAGACAAGCACAGAATATCAGGAGGGCTATCGAGTATAGCTTCATGCAATGCTTCAGGAAACTTGAATAAGGTTACATCGACTTCCGAACCCAACTCCTTTTTGGTGTAGCTGGCAGTCAAACTAGTGCCCAAGGGAAAAGTGGGGACACTGATTCCGCGCGCAGTATGCGTTAGATCGGCAAAGTATATTTTACATTTTTTCATTAAAGTAGTGGGAGTTCTTAAGTGTTAGAAGGATTAGAGAAATCGATAGTTCTTGAAAAAGCTTAGTCGTATTATAAAATTTCTGAGATTTCTCCCAACCTACAATTTCTATACAACCTCAAAAAAATAATTTAAGCCGGTGTCGAAGAATCATCTCTTTTCGACTCGTTACTCCAAGTATCTAAACGATCTACCCTGTTGTAATAGACTGTAAAATCATTGCCTCGGACTAATAAGTCTTTATCTTTTTTTTCTTTTGTTATTTTGAACCCTGCCCATTGTTCACATGTTTGGCAGAATTTATATTTTTCATAATCATTTGTTTCATGAACTTCTCTAATTTTCTTTAATTCTTTACCATGCCAGACATTATGTACTCCATCTTCAAACACATTACCCAAGTTTGTTTCACGGTAGCCATCCAAACAGCATATTCTTGCGATACCATCATAATCAATAGTCATGCTGTCATATATTTCTCTACATGCATATCGCTCAGAAGCAGAGATTTCCTTTTTGATTTTTCTTTTGTCCGAGTAGACTTCGTTAACCCTGACAGCATCCACATGCTGTATCCAAAAATCTACAAAATCTTTTCTCTCGCAGACATTGCATTCTTCAGCCGAATAACTAACTACAATTCGAGGGCTTCGCCGGGCGCCCCTTTTCTCCAACAACAAAAATACTGCGGCCTTAATTTTTTCAAGCTGGTCTGTAGCCCGTGTTTTAAGTAATGTTTCCTTTGTCATGGCATCAATACTTATTGAAACTTGATCGAGATGTTCCACAAGAAATTCAGCCATATTTTCTGTTATCAACAAGGCATTAGTATTGACTGTAACCGGTATGTTTCTTGCTCTTGCTTCTAAAACAAAATTCCGGAACAATTTGTTATTCATAAGAGGTTCGGACCAGAAGCTAGGAGAAACTGTTGGCCTGCTGTCTTTTACTTCATCAAATACCTTTATTATCGACTCGATTTGCATTGATCCCAAGCTTTTCCTAAGTTGTATGCCTTTGGGATAGTTTTCACTATGAACTAGACATTTTGGACAAGCGAGATTGCACGCATTTTCATGTAGTCCAAAATTTATTTTTTTAGGATATTTAGATGCAACAATCATATATGTGTTTCCTTTTGACCTATTAAGGCAATATATCTAACATGAAAAATGTTTAACTTAATGTTAATTTCACAGTATATTTAAAAAACCACTAAGCGATCCCCTCTTACAATGTGTTCTCATAGTTCAAACTGATCATTTATATTATTAAGCTCTGGTAAGGGAACTACAAACTGACCTCCATTTGCGATGTAGCGTTTATGTTTGCTAATAATTGGCTTCGCGTATTGCCAAGCAAGGACTATAACTACATCAGGTTTTTCATCATAAAGTACAGAGGAGGGTTTCACTTCAAGATGGCATCCAGGGCTATATAAGCCGTGTTTCATTGAGTTGTCATCAATCAAGTATTCCAATTTGTCGAACAGCTCGTAATGATACATCAATGTGGTTACCGTAGTGGAAGCACCATATCCAACTACCGATTTACCCTGCTTATGTACTTTACCTAAAAAATCCAGAACTGCGTCTTTGCAGGCCAAAATTTTTTTTTCGTAATCTTGGAATATTTTAGGGCTGTGAAGACCTCGTTTTTTTTCTTCTTTGATCATCCCTTGGACAATTGGTTTTTCATTATATGGTCCTCCTGATTTTTGAACAAAACCTCGAAAGGATCCGCCCTTTGACAAGTTTCTCTGTATATCAAACAAATGTAGCCCATGTTTTGATAAAAAGCGAGTCAATGGATTAATAGAGTGATAAGACAGGTGCTCGTGGTAAACAGTATCGAAGACAAAGTTATCAATAATGTCTAGCAAATATGAGACCTCAAAGACGAATATACCGTCTTGGTCAAGGAGGGTAGCGATTCCCTGTGTGACATCTGCCAGTTGGTCGGTATGTGCGAAAACATTATTAGCTAAGACCAGTTTTGCGGGCCCTTGATCTAGAAAAAATTTTTCTGCAAGAGCCATGGAAAAAAATTCTGGCGTAGTTGGAATACCCGAATCGGAAGCCTGGCGTGCAATATGCAAAGCGGGGTCAATACCTTGGATTCGCATATTCTTTTCTTTAAAAAATCGCAACAGCGTTCCATCGTTACTACCTATTTCAATAACCAGTGATTTTGGAGGTAAATTGAAATCGTTAATTATCCCTTCAGCGTATTGCCGAAAATGTTCCACAAGTCCTCTTGAATTGGAAGTGCGAAAGGTATAATCCCTGAACAGTAAATCAGGGCTAACGATATCCCGGTTTTGTACATGCCCACAGTTATGACATTGATAGAGGTCTAGAGGAATGAGAGGCTGGGTTTGCTCTTTTTTATCGAGTTCGACAAAGTCATCGGCTATAGGAGAAGGCAAAATTGGCATTACGAGTCCCAGTTCCTCACTATCGCATAAGCGACAGTAATCCCGTCTGGAAAAATAACTATTCATAACCAAGCTCTTAAATTATTTAAATTAAATTTCTTTCAAACGGCGAGAAAGTGATTCCGGCCAATGTAACGATAGACCACCATCAATTAAAATACTTTGCCCGGTCACAAAGGATGCTTGACTGCTACACAAAAAGGAAATAACATTTGCCGAGTCTTCAGTGGTTCCCATGCGTTTCAAAGGTACAATACTTTTGTACAACTCGATTAGCGGTTTGTTTTTTAAATAGAATTCCTTTGACTCATCTTTCAGGAAGGTAAAAGTAGAGATGCCGTTAACCCGAATATTTTTAGAACCAAGGTTTAATGCATAATATCGCATCATCTGGTCTAATCCTGCCTTAGCTACATGGTAACTGATAGCTTGGCCTTCTCCAACATATTGGGAAAAAACAGAGCTGACCATTACTAACCCGTTATCTTCGGTTTCTGAGAACTGGGGCACCAACTGTTCCACAATATTTTTGGTGGCAGTAAGAGTCGTTTGAAATTCACCTATCCAATTATCGCCCTTACCACGATAGCGCTGAAGAAACACACAATAGTTTACCTTGCCATTTGTCTTCACAACTTCATTCATAGTAGAACGGATAGATTCGTTGTCATCAATATCTGCTTGGTAACTATGAATATTACCTGCCTTCAAGTCTTCTGCTGATACTTCAGTTCTTCCTATAACTGAAACAATATCACCACGTGCCGCTAACTGCCTCGAAGTTACTCGGCCTAAGCCTCGAGTTCCACCAATAACTATAGAATGAGCCATTTTTCAGGTATTCCTATTTTTTAGGTTTCTTAAATTTAATTATTCATTTTAATTAAACAACGACCTGTAATTTCACCAACACGCATTTTTTGAATTGCCGTATTAATTTCATTAAGTGAAAAACGGTCAGTGATAAGAGGCCGGAGTTGAATGCGATTCGCATCCAACAATTTTTGATAACGCGGTATATCTTGGTGAGGAATAGTTTCACCACCATGAGAGCCGCTTATTGTTTTTCCGAAGTGGAGTGGTAAAGAATAAATATTTATAAGGTTACCTTTTCGAGGAACACCCACAAGAACAACTCGCCCTTGAGGACCTGTCAAGTCATAGCCCATCTCAATAATAGCAGGTTGTCCTGTGTTATCAATGAAAGCATCAACGTTTTGTGTCTCTAAAATTTCTACAATTTTTTCCTTTACATCCGTTTTATTGGAGTTAATCGTGTGAGTTGCACCAAATATTTTAGCCAATTTAAGCCGGTCATCATGTAGGTCTACTGCGATAATAGGATAAGCTGAAAGTAAGTTAGCAGCCTGAACAATATTTAGCCCTACGCCACCGGCACCAAATACTACAACGGATTCCCCTAATTTTATTTCAGCATTGTTTTCAACCACGCCAAAACCTGTGGTTACAGCACAACCAAAAAGTGAAGCAATTTCCATATTAATGGAAGCTGAAACTCGGGTCAGCCTATTTTCCGAAACAACTGCATACTCATTAAATGTTGCGATCAACCCTGCATTCAACGGTTTGCCATTCCACGTATAATGTGGTGGCATAGATTCTATTCCCTGGCTCTTACGCCAATGAAGAACAACTTTATCTCCAGATTTTACATGCTTTACGCCTGCACCTACAGATTGAACAACACCAGACGCTTCGTGACCAAGTAAATGAGGAAGGTATTTATCCTCTCCTTTGACTCCATCAATTTCGCCAAGTTGAGAACCGCAAATTCCGCTACAATCAATTTTAACCAGAACCTGGCCCACCTCAATTTTTTGAGGAAGCTCCACCCGATCAATAACCAGGGGTTTATTTTGTTCAACAAGGATGGCCGCATTCATGCTTTTAGGGAATTGCATTTTTGGTCACTCGAAATAGATAAAAGAATAGTCGCCGGTATATCCAGTCTGCTTGAACCACCATTCCCATTCTTTCGGAGTACAAAAAGCTTCACAAGTGACCTGCCAGTAAAGAAGGTTGGCTTTCTCGGACTCGTTTCGATAAGACTCCACGCATAAATACTTATTGCCCTTACCAACACGCTCCATTTCTCGTAAAGATTTATCTAGATCATAGTTAGGTAAATTGTGAAGTGTTGTAATCGAATAAGTAAGGTCGAAATAATCGTCGGGGAATGGTAATTGATTGGCATTGCCAGTTTGCAAATGGTCTTTGATCTCTTCCTTGCCGTTGGTGATCGCGTATTCGGATATATCTAGCCCTAAAATTTCAATACCTGGAACCAATAAAGATATTTCATAAAGCAAAAATCCTTTTCCACAACCTATATCCAGAACTTTGTCTCCTGCCTTAAGGTCATAATGTTCAATCATCGATTTTGCAACCGGCATCCAACGACCGGGTATATAACGATACCCGCCGTAGCAAATTCTGCGATCGCCGTCCCAATAATCGAACCCCCATTTTTTAGCTAATTCTGCGGCTTTTTCTTTTGGGTACTCGGGATCATTAACACGAGCGAGATAATCGCGCACGGTACTTTTATGCACTGATGAGAGAAAGTCTAAATATGCCAAAATAAAACCTTTTATGAAAGGAAGAAGTGTTGTGTTTTATCAAACTGCAAGCGTCTGCTTTTTTCTGGGTCCGCGTTCGGATTAGCAAATTCGCGCCTTTTTGCGGCATCTGGCAAAAACTCATTAAGCATAAGACAGCACCACTTTATCTTAAAAACAGGGAAAAGCAAGTTTGCTCGTTTAGTCAGTTCCGTCTTGTTTTCTGAATAATTCAATGCCTCTGAAATAAAGGAATCAAAATGTTCAAGTGAAACGGGGACGGCGGGTTGTAAAAAAAAGTCGGCTACCATTTTTGCGGGATCGTCCCAGCCTGCATACTCAAAGTCAATGAAACAAATACCACCCTTGTTCTTTAATAGTGCATTATGAAAACCAAAATCCGATGGAGAAATACAGCGGTCATCGGCACGAAGTTCTTCAAATATCGAATGCTTCCCGGCAGAAATTTCTTCTTTTAGTTTTTTCCACGTATTTTCAACTTCACCAACAAATAAATGCACTTGCTGTTCTAATTCGGACTCCACAGGCAAGCCCAGTAACCGATTCAAACGATTATCAATGATCAAAAAATGTTGCTTAATACTGAAACAACCCTCTGAAGCTACAGGAAGGGTTTCGTCTCGGTTTGGGTAGGTATTAAGGTCTCTAATAAAACGAGCCGCCGTCATGATATGCTGTCGGGTCAACTCTATAGATGCAAGTTTTCGTCCTTCAATAAATTCATATAAACCCATATTATTTGTATGATTACAAAAAATGGGTTTCGGAATACAATTCAGCCCAATATTTAATGCATAAGAAAGAAATGAATATTCTGCGGCGAGTCGATTTCGTTTGTCCGAGGGATGACGGTAATAAATTTTAACAAGAAATTTTCCAGCTTGGGTTTGAACGGAAACTACCTTATTATTGCCTCCTCCGTATATCGGACTAATCTCCATTTCACCCACTTCGATACCCGCATCATTAAACATATCCGAAATCAATGATGTCAGCTGTGATTTTTCCATTTTAGCTCAAAATAATTTTTGATTTCCTGCCAAGATTCAAACTTGGCATTTACCCCTGCTTCAGTATAGTTGTTTTCAGGATCAAACAAGATACGTTCTGTATTTTGAGGAAATTTAGGCATCAATAATATTTCCGGCAGGTCATCAATGAAGAAATCACATTTCCACTCAGCAATGCGAGCCACCTTTTCTTTTTTGGTCACTTCAAAAAAAACCTGATCCGGTTCAATCAGCGGTTTAGCACCCTCCATCAGGTAACTTCCAACCCATTCTTTAGCGGCAGCATGAAGATCATATTTGGGTCCCAAAAATGGGTGCTTGGTCTTGTGGCTCATAATAGTCAGAACAATTCCTTTATTGCGGGCAAACTTTAAAAATTCAATGACCCCAGGGTAGGCGACAGCAGAACACATCCTTGTGCCATAGACATAACCTTGCATTTCAGTCCAAGCATTCTCATTACCAGTCTTATGTAAATAATTGCGCACTGCAAGTTTGGAGTGGGATAGGTTGGCCGGAATAAGAGATTTCTCGATGGCTACCTTATAAAATAGTTCATCATAGCTGACGATCGTATTATCAAAATCTAATCCGATCCGCACCTTAAGTTGACCTGGTTTGATAGGCTGCTAAAACCTGCTGAGCAATATTTTCTTTAGTTAAACCGTATTTTTTCCTAGCATAATTCTGAGAGCCTACCTCGTGCATAAATTCGTCATCTGCACCAAAGGTTATCAGCCCGCCTTTCATGGGAGCCTGTCTGGCAAGCCACTCAGCGATACTACCCCCTAACCCTCCAACTCTACTATGCTCTTCCGCAACAGCCACAACAGGATAGCGAGAAAACACATCATTTATTGTTTTTTCATCCAAGGGCTTTACTGTATGAAAGCTTTCAACTCGGGCCGAGACTCCCTGCGAAGAAAGGTTCTCAGCTGCCTTCATCACTATTGGCAATAGGATTCCAGTACTGATCAGGCATACGTCTGAGCCTTCCCTGACCGTGATAGACTCGCCTATCTCGAAATGATCATTTTTCTTAGCGGTAACCGCTTCACCTTTTTTTCCAATGCGAATATATACGGGGCCCTTTTGCTTTAAAGCTGCTCGCAAACATTGACGAAGTTCTACCTCATCTGCCGGAGCTAGAACAGTCATGTTTGGCAACACTCTCATAATGGCCAAATCTTCACAGGAATGGTGTGTAGGCCCAAGCTCGGCATAGGTAAAACCCGATCCAGTACCGACAATGATGACGGGTACATTGTGATAACAAGCATCAACCCTGATCTGTTCGTAGCATCGAGTAGTCGTGAAGGGAGTGATGGTATATATAATAGGACGAAGCCCGGACAGTGCCATTCCCGCAGCCACACCCATCATATTCGCTTCAGCCACACCACAGTTGAAAAAATTCTTACCACTTTGTTCCTTGAACTTATCAAATAATTTATTACCAATGTCCCCTGATAAAAGTACTATTCGAGAATCATCCATACTCAGTTTTGTAACTTCGTCAGCGAATGCGTTTCTCATTTAAAAAGTCCTAATTCTTTATGCGCGGAAGCAAGTTCTTCCTCCGAGGGGATTCTATAATGCCAGTTATTATCATCCTCCATGAATGAAACACCTTTGCCTTTTACCGTATGAGCAATCACCGCTATCGGTTTTCCCTCACTGTTTTTTTCTTTAGTCAAAACATCAATTAGCTGGCCCATATCGTGACCGTCAATTTCACATGCATCCCAGCCAAAGGCCCGCCATTTATCTACAAGTGGTGTTAAACCCAATATTTCTTCACTTTTTCCGGTAGCCTGCCATTTATTAAAGTCTATGACCACCATGAGGTTTCTTGTTTTCTGGGCTGCTGCCAACATAGCCGCTTCCCATACAGATCCCTCATTACACTCACCATCACTAAGTAACGCCACGACATTATAACTTTGGTTTTGAATTCGAGCCGACAATGCCATCCCCAGTCCGATAGGTAAACCGTGCCCAAGTGAGCCTGTAGCCGCTTCAATGCCTGACAAGTGATCTGGAACGGGAGGGTGCTCAGCAAAAACACTTCCGTTTTCCCCATAGCTGTCAAGCATCGATTCTGGATAGAAACCTTTCTTTGCCAAAACCTGAAATAACGCTGCCGCCCCATGTCCTTTGCTCAATATAAAACGGTCTCGACCTGGATCTTTAGGATTTTCAGGATTTATCCTTAAAGTACGAAAATAAATTGCCACAAGAATATCAACGCAAGAAAGACATGAGCCTAGATGGGGAGTTTTTGTTTTATGGGAATTAGTAATGATGCAACCGCGAACCTCACTTGCAATTCGCCGCAATTCATCCAATTCTATTTGAGAAGCCTTAATAGGGTTGATTTTATCCGCTAGCATGGTGACCCAAAAATGTCTCTTATATATTTATAAAATCTTTTGGCATATACATACGATAACGAGCTGGACAATCTTTATTATAAACTCTCAAAAAGCTATAGGTTTTGATTTTTTCTGAATAATGGCATCACAGATACAGTGACATATAGATAGGTGAATGATTTCGACAGGACCATATGATAAAGAAGGAACATAAAAATTATAATCACCCATAGTTCTTAAAGGATTATCATTTTTAAACCCTGAAAATGTAACAACTTGGCATTTGGCAACTCTAGCAGCCTTAACGCCTCGTATAATGTTTTCCGAATTTCCAGAGCTGCTTATCGCAAATAAAATATCTCCGGGATCAGCAAACATTTCAATTGGCTTTTCAAAAACATGCTTATAACCATAATCATTGCTGACGCAAGTTAAAAGAGAGCTGTCATTAAAGGAGACTGCCCGGATCCCCGCGTTTTTCCAATAGTCGGTAGCCATATGGCTAGAGATAGCTGCACTCGCGCCATTCCCAATAAACATAAGTTTTTGCCCGGCCAGACTTTGGTCTGTTACTATTTGAACCACTTTTTCTATGGTTTCATAAACATCAAACTTTTTACCTTTAACGTCTGAAACCTCAAATGACCGAAAGTTGTCTATTAACTCACCTAAATAAGACTTTGCAAATTCACGCATCAAATACCCTCAAAATAATAGCATCCCTTAGTTCCGACCCTAAAATATGCTTCTGTATGCTCTGGCGTATCAGAAACATTCTAATTAACTTACAGAAAGAACTTTAAAGAGAGACAACCAAACCCTTGGCTGGCAAATCGATGAAAGCTAACTCAAAAGGCACACCCGGAAACTCAACCTCAAGGAAAAGGTCTTTTGGGTTTATGGTGCATTTGTAGGAAACAATATCAAGCGAGTAATAAAAAGTCAAAAAGCAAATCTAACTTTTAAGAAACAGTGGGTGGCTAGGTTTTATGAACATAATCAATAGGTTGCTGTTTTAAAATGTCAAAGTTTTTCTCTATCCATTGAAGCACAGTCAAAATGCCTTCTTTCAAAGAAACCTGATCCTTCCAACCAAGAGTAGTTCTTGCTTTTGAGCTATCCAGCAGATAAGCAGAATCTTTTCCCATTAGTTCTTCAGTAACGGTGACATAGTCTTCAAAATGGACACCCATCACATCACATATCAGTTCGACAAGATTGCGAATCGTGATCGAATCGTTTGTAGCAATATGAAATATTTCCCCTGATGAAGCTTGCTTCATAATACGCAACGTAGCATCGGAAACATCTTGCATGTGAATGAAGGAGCGTTCCGACACCCCACCTCCATGTAACTGGAGTTTTTTACCTAATTTAATAAAGAGAATAGTTCGCGGAATGATTCGATATAGTTGCTGACCCGGCCCGTAAACATTTGCGGCTCTAGTAAATACTACGGGGAATTGATATGAATTAAAGAAGGTATGGAGGCTCATATCTGCCGCTGCTCTGGAAACAGCATAAGGAGTGCTTGGATAATAAGAGTTGTTTTCCTTAATGTATCCCTCACAACTTCCATAAACCTCTGGTGTTGAGATGTGAATATATTTCTTCAGAAAATCACAACGTCTAAGACGGTCGTGGAACATCACTGTGGATACCACATTAGTCTGAAACCAATGGTCAGGGTGGTCCCAGCTTTGAGCGACCATACTCTGAGCTGAGAAGTTCACGACATATTCGGGCTTTTTAGAGTTTATCAGGGTCATGATCTTATCGAGGTCATGATTAAGATCTAGCTGATGAAACTCAATGTCATTTCCTAAATATTTATAGGGCAGAAAAATAGAGTTGGGTTCTTTTGACCTACTTACCCCGACAACCTCGAACCCGTCATCAATGGCATAAGGTAAAAAACTGGCACCCGAAAATGAGTTACTTCCAATTACAACAATTTTCTCAGACATAAGGTGCGAACTTAATAGAGTTAAAGATCATTTGAAAAGTGTGGCTTGCATCCATTTTAGATTATGAAAGCGATCTTCATTTTTCAGGGCGCCCTGATTATATATTTTACAGATTTCCATAATTGCACTTTCTACTGTTTTTTGGGGAACAAAACCCGTTGCCAGCAACTTATCAGAATTAACGCGATAAGACCGAGGGTCATTCGATTCTGTTACCTTTATTTCAGTGGGGACATGCTTTGCCACCATATTAGCAATATCCAGAATCGACATATTTTCGAATCCTGCATTATAGATACCCTGCATAGAGTCACCCTGATCAATCAAATGCAAGTAAACATTTGTAATATCATCAATGTGAATATTCGGGCGAGTTTGATTACCACCAAAAACAGTTATTACCCCATTAGCGAGTGCCTGTAAGGTCAGCATGTTTACGGAGACATCTAATCTCATGCGAGAGGAGTAGCCACAAACGGTGGCCGGGCGAACAATCTGGACAACCATTTTATCTCCGTAGCTTAACAACGCTCGCTCGGCAACCATTTTAGTTTTGTTATATTCTGAAATCGGTTTCAGTTCTAGGTCCTCTGTAACCTGATCCTCCTTTTTTACCCCGTACACGCTACCCGAAGAAGCATAAATGAATTGTTTGACGCCGGTCCTTACAGCTTTATCTGCAAGTTGCATGGTCGCCAAAGCACCAACCTCCCAGGTAAGTTTAGGGTTCAAATCTCCACATGGATCATTTGCTATAGAAGCTAAATGAATGATGGTGCCTACATTACGAATAGGAATATCGTTGGTGTTACGAATGTCAACCTGCAAGACATTTAAGTTTTTGTGCGGTTCTAAGTAGTTACCAAACCATAAAGTATCAACCACGGTAATCTTGTAACCACGGGCAATAAGTTTGGGGATAAGAACGGTGCCTTTATAGCCACATCCGCCCGTAACCAATATATGCTGAAAATCACTCACAAATATTTAGTTGGTAACAAGTCTGAAAAGGAAGGTTTGAGTGCCAAGGTAGCCATGAAAATACTTTTAGCGCTGTATAAAAACACCCCACCAAGATGCCATATGCTAAACCAATCATCATCTTTAGTAAATAATACCATGCTACTACACTCTCATCCAAAGGTAAAAATGTTTTCACAATTTACAGAAACATTTTTCATCTGTCTCTTTAAAACAAGCCATCGTTTTGGATTTGATCGGATAACGCAAAATTCAAAATTAACTCTTCTTTTTTCATATTATATGCGGGCTAAGTTAAAACAAAAACATGGCCGGAACGCATTATTATTAAAGATCCTAAGAAATGGCCTAAGAAAAATAAAACGTTAAAGTGCCAATAAACCTAAAGAAACTATCACTTTGATTTCATATTCAAGGGATATTCAAAAATTAAATCAATCCAAGAAAACCTTAATAAAATTAGATCCGAATTAATAAACAAAGGAGGTTTCATAGCACTTTAAAACCATAACTCTGAAAAATTTCTAGCTTTAAAACACTCTGTGAGGTACTCTGTTCAGTAATAATTCACTGACTTTCATCAAGTTTGAATTTACTTGTCGTACTAGATTGAACTTACCTAATAACAGTAATAGGTGCACCGTTTGCCAGTCAGAGAATTTGCGATCTAGTGTTTCGTTTGGTAAACAGCCACCCTCAAACCGTTTCCTTCCCCCTGGTGTTGATAGTCTGGCCCCTGAAGAATTTTTTCCTCTAAATTTGGGATATTGTATGCAGTGCGATACTATGCAATTGGTAGGTAGAATGCCTGTCGAATTGGTTCGGCCTCGATATAACTGGTTGGTTTATAACGAACCCGAAGAACATCTTGATGATGTTGTAAATAAGTTAACCGGGTTGTCAAACATAAATGCCTCCTCTCGGTTTCTGGGAATTACCTACAAAGACAAAAGCTCCTTGAATCGAATAAACCGTCTTGGGTTTCCTCACACAGACTGTATCAGCGAGAGTGACCTAAAGTGTTCTACAGAACCGTTCGGTTTGGAAACCATCCAAGAAATCCTAAGTAGTGAGGCCACCACTAAGCGACTTAGAGCGATTTATGGTCGTTCAGAAATGATTCTGCTGCGCCATATCATTGAGCATGCGTCGGACGCAAGCAACTTGATTCGATCTTTACGTGGACTATTAAAGCCTGATGGGTATATGATGTTTGAGTTGCCGGACAGTAAGAAAATTTTTAGAGCGAATAATCACGCCTTTATATGGGAAGAGCATATTAGCTATTTTACTGAAGCATCAGTGGGACAATTAGCTAAAGCTGTCGGTGCTGAAATAGTCTGGTTGAAACAATTTTCCTACCCATATGAAAATTCTTTGGTCGCTCTGTTCCAGTTTTCTGATGTTAAAAAAACTTCTGCGGCCCTACAAATGCCAAAAAGTTCAGCTTCGGTATTGGAGAGTTTTGCGAAAGGTTTAGATACTTCTTCTAAGCGATGGCGAGAGAAACTGCAAGTTCATTGCGAAAAAGGTGAAAAGGTGGCTGTATTCGGCGCAGGCCACTTAGCCGTTAAATTTATTAATTTTTATAATTTAAGAGGTTTGATTGATTGTGTTATCGATGACAACCCTGATAAAACTGCCATGACTATGCCCGGATCAGGTATAGAAGTAGTTCCTTCAGCAGAACTTTTCTTACGGGATATCCGTCTTTGTATTTCTACGCTCAACCCAGAAAGCGAAAAAAAAGTGAGAAGCAAGCTTGCGAGGTATTTTGATGCGGGGGGAGATTTTGTTCCGGCGTTTTCTACGGTCTAGGATTAATATGGATTTGCTACTCAATAAAGTTAGCGAAGAAGTTTTTGTTGCACAGGATGAGATTGTATGCTTTGGATTAAAGGAAATAAAATTTATAAAAGAATGCGCCCTAAAGAATCGTCGTGGTCGCGCAAGAATTTGCGCGCACAAAAATACTAATGACACCTTGCATCAAATGCTGATTGGAATTAGAGCAGATAGCTATATCAGGCCACACAAGCATGAAAAAAAGGTTGAGTCCTTTCACTTGGTGGAGGGCGCCGCCGACATTGTTATTCTTAATGATGCGGGAGATATCTCAGATGTGATTGAACTTTCCTCTGAGGGAAGTTTTTTTTACCGGCTAGCTCAACCGCGTTACCATACATTGCTAATTAACTCTCCCGTGTTGGTCATACATGAAGTAACAAATGGTCCTTTTGATCGAACCCAAATCAACTTAGCTTCTTTTTCTCCGCCAGAAGGTGATAGTGCTACGGTAGACTATATTAAAAAATTGCGGTTGAAAGTAAAACTGTGGAAGAATGACTATGCTCATTGATCATCGTTTCTCCCATTGACAAGCTAATATTTTTTTATGCTTGAAGTGGAAACCCGGCTCGGATGTGTTGAAAACCCTTGTTTTTTGATCAGGAGTTGTTTGCAAAAAGCATATAAATATTTAACGGTACGTTTGCCATGAGTATTACATTCGAGACTTTTAAATGCTAGATCAAAAAATTATTGCTGAAATTAGAAATAAAATAGGGTCTGATAAACGCATTGCTTTTGTATCGGGAAACTTTAATACTATTCATCCTGGCCATTTTCGTTTATTAAAGTTTGCTGCTGAATGTGGCGACTATCTTATTGTTGGCGTCACTGATGATAAAGCTGACGGCGTTTTGGTCCCTAAGCAATTGAGGCTCGAAGGGGTAAGATCTATTAACTATGTGGATTACTCCTTTACTATGAGCAGCCCACCTGAACATATAATTATGATGCTGAAACCGTCTATCGTAGTCAAAGGTCAGGAACATGAGGTGCAATTTAATCCTGAACAAGATGTTGTTGACAACTATGGTGGAAAACTACTTTTTAGTTCAGGTGAAATGCGATTTTCAAGCGTTGATCTAATACGTCAGGAAATGCTTAAGCCGAATTTATCATCTATAACACTACCTGAAGAATTTTCTAGGCGGCACGGATTTTCCACAAATGACCTGCTTGCTGTCATGGAAAAGTTTAAAGGACTTCGAGTCACCATATTGGGTGATCTTATAGTTGATGAATATATTTCCTGTGATCCTCTTGGTATGTCGCAGGAGGACCCGACTCTGGTTGTTACCCCAATACAACAAAAATATTTTTTAGGTGGTGCGGCCATTGTTGCGGCTCACGGTCACAGCCTAGGTGCGGATGTAAATTATTTCTCCGTTTCAGGAAAAGACGCGGTTGCTGATTTTGCACGTGAAGAACTAAATGCATTGGGAGTAACAACAGAAATATTTAAAGATGACAGTCGACCAACTACTCTCAAACAACGATTTCGCGCTAGTGGGAAAACTTTACTTCGTGTTAACCATCTGCGACAACATGATATTAGTTTGCAAATAGCTCGCAAGCTTAGAGCGGCAGTAGAGGTTGCTGTGTCCAGATCCGATCTTGTTATTTTTTCTGATTTTAATTATGGGTGTTTGCCTCAATCCTTGGTAAATAAGGTTTCGGAAATTTGCTGCAAAAATAATATACTGATGGTTGCCGATAGCCAGTCTTCTTCTCAAATGGGTGATGTTTCACGTTTTAAAGACATGTTATTGTTAACCCCTACTGAACATGAAGCTAGGCTTGCGTTGCAAGATTTTAATTCTGGATTGGTTATGCTTGCTGATAAACTTTGTAAAAAAGCACGAGCTAAAAATGTAATTTTAACTTTGGGTGCCGAAGGCATCATCGCTCATGCTACTCCATCAAATAATGACCAGTGGGTTAACGACCGTTTGCCCGCATTTAATACGGCCCCTAAAGACTCTTCTGGGGCAGGCGATAGTTTATTAGTTTGTTGCTCTATGGCAATGGCTGTAGGCGCAGACATCTGGAAAAGTATGTACCTTGGCTCTATTGCTGCAGCCTGCCAAGTGAGCCGAGTAGGAAATACCCCCTTATTGCCTCAAGATCTTAGGCAGGAGCTAACAGATTAATTATGCGTGCACTTCTTCTCGCTGCTGGTTATGGAACGCGTTTAAGGCCAATAACTGATTCTGTTCCTAAATGTCTTGTTGAAATAAATGGCAGACCACTTTTGGATCATTGGATTGAGCTGTTAAGTAAGGGTGGCATTGTCGATATTATGATTAATCTTCACTACTTGCCAGAAGTTGTTAGATCCTATTTAGATCAGTGTGATTTCTCGTTGAATATAATGACTGTATACGAAGAGAAACTTATGGGGACAGGTGGAACACTATTGAGAAATAGAGATTATTTTAAGAATGAACCCTTAATGCTGATTCACGCAGATAACCTTTCGTTGTTTGATATGAGTGCTTTTATCCAGAGGTATGAAACAAGAGAAGCCGGTATTGAAATGACAATGATGACATTTACCACTGCCGAGCCAGAGTTGTGCGGTATTGTTGAGCTCGATGAACGTGGGATCGTCAAGAAAATTTTTGAGAAAGTAGAAAACCCACCAAGAAATTTAGCGAACGGTGCTGTTTATATTTTAGCACCTTCGGTTATGAATTTTTTGATTGGTTTAAATCGTAAAACGATCAATTTTAGCACAGAAGTTCTTCCTCACTTTTTGGGGCGTATAAATTCATTCCATAATAATATTTATCACCGCGATATTGGGAATGTGGAAAGCCTTAGGGTTGCGCAGCATGAGTACCCCGTTGCTGTTGCAAAACAGCGTCTAAATAGTTGCCTCTGAAAAAATGTGATTTTGGAATTTTGGGCTAGTTTTTTTTCTTTCTTTTTAATAAGTTGCAGGGCTATTTTAAATAGTGACGAAAAAGGAAAAAGACGTTCAGTCGTTAGCATGCAACGTACATCCTTGATAAACGGCCAATAAAAAATAATACCAAAATACTAATAAATTTTGAGCATTCGCCATTAGATTAAAAGTAAATACTCCACGATTATTTGGTTTTCCGAGATGAAAAATAATTTATAATTAATGTTAAAAAAACTAAATTTTAACTTCCCATTTAAAAATTTTACCCATGGATTTTTCGGTACGAGTGATGAAAAAATATTTTATTATTTTTTTGTTTGTAATGTTTGCAGGTTTCATAAATTCAAGTTATCAAAAAGCTCAAGATGCTTTTTATAGAGGAGATTATGCTGAAGCTGTTAAAGGTTTTAAACTGCTTGCAGAGCAGGGTGATCCCAGAGGTCAATATGGTTTGGCCATCATGCATGACCTTGGAGAGGGGCTTCCTCAAAGTTCCAAGAAGGCCTTGCAATATTACAGAGCTGCTGCTGAACAAGGATTTGCAGATGCCCAAAACAATCTGGGGGTCATGTATGACCAAGGCGAAGGCGTTGAAAACAACTACAAAGAAGCTTTGAAGTGGTACCAGCTGGCAGCAGAAAATGGAAACAGGGATGCACCTAATAACATTGGAGTGCTATACATGACTGGTTTGGGAATTCCCCGAGATTTTGTAATGGCACATAAATGGTTCACTGTTGCAGGGGCAAGAGATATTGAGGCAAAGAGGAACAAGAAATTTGTTGAGAAGCGGCTAACAAACGAGCAAATTGAGGAATCAAAACAATTTGCGGAAGAGTGGAAAAAAAAGGTGATGAAAATCCAATGAGCCAGACTTTATCCCACCAACAAAATTTAGTGAAAAATTTTTTAAAAGGTATAAATTTCTCGATCCTGCTTGCCGTTTTTTCCTTTTCATCTGCTTCTTTTGCAAATGATTTTGACGAGGGATTGGAGGCAATTCATGGAACAGACTATAAAAAGGCTCTTAAAATATTAGTGCCGTTGGCTTCCAAGGGGCATGCACCTTCCCAATATAACCTTGGTGTGATGCATGAATGGGGAAATGGTGTCCCAAAAGACTATGTTAAGGCTATGAAATGGTACCGGCTTTCTGCGAAAGGATCCCACAAAGACGCTCAAAATAATCTGGGTGCAATGTATAGTAAAGGAGAAGGTACCGAACAAAACTTTATCAATGCTTTGAAATGGTTTTTGATTTCTGCGGAAAATGGCAGTGAGGCGGGTATAAAAAATATAGATATTATAGAAAAAAGAATGAGCCAAGAACAAATAACAAAAGCAAGAAAACTTGCGAGAGAATGGTCTAAAAAGCATCGTGAAAAGGAGCTCTAAAAATTAGAAATTTCAATCGTTGCTCTGATACCTTATTGTTTTCTCTGGAAGTTCGCGAGCTTCATTAATTTGTTTGGCATATTCGGATTATTTATTCTACAACTTTTGCTAATTCCAAAAATCTTTCAAGTTCTTGGTTGGCTTTTAAATATTACTTTCTCTTACAGTAAGCATTTCCCAGATAAAACAAATTATCAGTATGCTCAGGAAAAAAGGTTTTTACGTGGTCAAGATGGTGAACGACTTTTTTATAATCGCCTCCAAGGAAAAATGGTAGACGCTAGAGAAACCTTCTTAAAAAGGTTACGGGCTAGTATGCTCTATGGTGGGTCAATTTCAAAAATCCTTCACATGGTTTTTCACAGGGTATGGTGATTGTTCAATAATGTTATGTTTTTAGAGGTTGAATGAAAATTTGTATGAAACAAGGCTTTAAACAGTATGTTTATTATTTATATTCAATAATGAAAGAATCTAGTTAAAGAGAGGGCCGTTCTATTGAGATTTTACCGTGATTCAAATAAAATTTAATTTATTTTTAATTTGAGAAACTTATAAGTATTGGTCCATTTGTAAACACTCAGAGTTTATGCTATGCGTCTTCGGCTTGCAAATTTTCTGGTGCCAATTTTCGTTTTTTTGGCGGCGTGTCACCAGAATTCTTCTACTGATCCAGAATCGATATCTCGGATTGTTGTTGCTATCGATGCTACTTTTATTCCAATGTCTTTTATAAATGGAGAAAACCAGCTAGACGGGTTTGAGGTAGATTTGATTAAAGAAGTTGCTAGAGAAGCAAACTTGTCGTACAAGTTGATAAATGTAGAGTGGGGTGGACTGTTCGGAGGCCTGATCACGAAAAAATTTGATTTGGTTATAAGCTCTGTTGGAATTATCGAAGAGAGAAAGAGAAGAATGGCATTTAGCATTCCTTATTTGAAAAGTGGAGCAGCTGTTCTTGCGCGAAGTGATATTAAAAATGTTAATTCATTGGAAGATCTGGAAAAATTAGGTGCCCGGGTAGGAGCACAAATAAACAC
>PBJL01000034.1 GCA_002721105.1 Acidiferrobacteraceae bacterium
CATCCAGAGACCAATGGGCCACATCCCGTGGTTTTATTCCTGATGGATGCGCCAGGAAAGCGGGAGGAACTGCATGACATGGCAAGGCGTATCAGTGCGACTGGTTATTACGTGATGTTGCCCAACTTGTATTATCGAGATGTGCCGTCTTTTACGGTGCACCGTGAAGATCCGGGTAGCCGTGAATATATGTTCAGCTTGATGGCTAATTTAACCAATGCGTTAGTAGCAACGGATGCTGCCACGATGATTGAGCATGCAGCCTCTGATAGCGCTGCCGACGCAAGCTGCGTAGGTGTGACGGGATATTGCATGAGCGGGCCATTTGCCCTTTGGATTGCGGCCGAATTCCCTGAGATTGTGAAATCAGCCGCATCGATCCATGGAGTGCGTCTAGCAGTTGACGCCGAAGATTCGCCTCATACCCGCGCTGCAGACATGGCAGGGGAGATTCTGGTGATGTCGGCTGAGCACGATGACTATGTTGATCGAGCGCATTATGATCGGTTGGTTGCGTCGTTTGAAAGTGCCGGTACCAAGGCGCATTGCGAGTGGGTTGAGGACGCTCATCATGGCTTTGTTTTCCCGGAGCGCGCACTTTTCCACAAGATGGCCGCTGAACGGCATTGGGAATTACTGCATGACCTTTTTGATCGCACTCTGAAGACCTAATTGGGAGTGCGAAGCGGTTCGATCATCATAGTGTTAGGTGGTTGGTCAGTCCTGTGTCCTTCGGCGATATGGTCTTTTGATCACAGAATGAGCGGTTGTTCTTTTGTGCTAGATGCTTTGAGAAATGTAAAACGCACCTGCTATTAGTCCGTCACTTGCCAACTGGTATAGTCTTAGTAACATCGAATATCTATAGTGGTATATTCATAATTCAAGGTCAGGGTAGCTTGGCACCCTTTACAGTTCACGATGATTTTGGATGCTGCAACTACTTAACTGAGTCAAACACATTGGTAGGTGGTGATTTTGTCGTTAAGTCTGATAAATAAATACGGCTGTACACAGCAATGTTAGGTGACAAATCCGTCTTAATCACCGGCGGTACGGGTAGTCTCGGCCAAGCGCTGGTAAAGGAAATTCTCCGCAGATGGCCTGCAATAAAACGGGTGGTAGTGTTTAGTCGTGATGAGTTAAAGCAATACGACATGAGGCAGAAGTTTCCTGAAGCCGAATTTCCTTCACTACGGTTTTTTCTTGGAGATGTGCGAGATATCCAACGACTTCGCAGAGCGTTTAATCGTGTTGATGTGGTGATACATGCTGCTGCGCTTAAACAAGTTCCAGCGGCCGAATACAATCCGGTTGAGTTTATTCGTACTAATGTGATGGGCGCCGAAAATGTGGTTGAGGCTGCGATGGACACGGGGGTAGAAACGATCGTGGCACTCTCTACGGATAAAGCCGCGGCACCGGTTAATCTGTATGGCGCCACAAAACTATGTAGCGACAAGTTGTTTGTGGCCGCTAGATCCTATGCGGGATCTGCTCTCCGTTGTGTCGTTGTACGCTACGGTAATGTTATGGGGTCTAGAGGTTCCGTTGTTCCTTTCTTTCTGGAAAAGGCAAAGACTGGTGTGCTTCCCATCACGCATCCTGATATGACACGTTTCAATATCACCCTTGGCGAAGGAGTCGATTTGGTTTTATGGGCTATTGAAAATACACAAGGTGGGGAGATCATGGTCCCGAAAATACCTTCATATCGGGTGACAGATTTGGCAAAAGCAATTGACCCTGGCTGTCGACAAGAAATTGTTGGCGTGCGGCCAGGAGAGAAAATTCATGAGGAAATGCTTACTGTCACTGATGGTCGCTCAACTATTGACCTTGGGAAATACTTTGCTGTCCTCCCAGATGCGAGCACAGATATTATCGAGCACTACAAGAACCGATACGGAGCGAAACTGGCTCGGCCGGGGTTTTCTTATAATTCGAGAGACAACGATCTATTTCTTTCGGTTAGTCAGTTACGTGCTCTCATTCAAAAACATGTTGGGTGTGAATTAGTGGTGGGTTAATTCTCCAGCGATTACGTGATTTCTTACGGACGACAATCAATATCAGCAGCTGATATAGAGGCAGTTGTTAAGGTTCTGCAATCAGATTACCTCACGCAGGGGCCCGCAGTTCCAGCTTTTGAGAATAAGTTGGCCAGCATAAGTAGTGCGAAACACGCAGTCGCTGTCAACTCGGCCACTAGCGCATTACACATTGCTTGTCTGGCACTAGAAGTTGGGCCTGGAGATACGGTATGGACTAGCCCTACCACTTTTGTCGCATCCGCTAATTGCGCGCGCTACTGTGGCGCATCTGTGGATTTTGTAGATATTGATCCGGACACATGGTGTTTGAGTCCGGTTTACCTAGCGGAGAAACTCAAGCTACATCAAGAGCGAAAATTGCCGTTACCAAAGGTTGTTGTTGCGGTGCATCTATGTGGGCAGTCCTGCGACATGGAATCAATAGCCGCTTTAGCAACGCAATATGGATTCAGAATAATTGAAGACGCATCCCATGCACTTGGAGGGCGTTATCATGAAGCTCCAGTGGGCAATTGCTCATATAGCGATATTGCGGTTCTTAGTTTTCACCCAGTAAAGATGATTACCACAGGCGAAGGTGGCGCGGCTCTAACTAACAACGAAGACCTGTATCGTTCCATGGCTCGCTTGCGAAGCCATGGTATTACTCGTGACGTTGATCAGTTGACTTGCAAATCTCCGGGACCGTGGTATTACGAGCAATTAGATCTTGGTTTCAATTATCGAATGACGGACTTGCAAGCTGCCCTTGGCGCAAGTCAACTTACCCGTCTTGAGCAATTCTTGAAAACCCGCAATGAATTGGCAAAACGGTACGACTTGTTATTGACTGATTCATCATTTACGACTCAAAAAATCCCAGATAATGTACAGTCGTCTCATCATCTATACGTTGTTAGAGTCAGTGTTGATCGACGTGACACGGTGTGTGAGCATTTGCGAGACGCTGGGATTTCAAGCAGCCTTCACTATTTCCCAGTTCACCTCCAACCGTATTATAGAAAACTAGGATTTTCGGACGGTATGTACCCGGAGGCGGAGCGCTACGCACTGGAAGCAATTACTTTGCCATTGTTTCCACAGCTAACTCATGCCAGCCAAGATAAGGTCATAAGGGTTTTGTGTCGCTGAAACGCGACTGCGAGATAGAAAACGTAAAACCGTATAGGCGAAGAGATCATTAATATGATCCCATATGAGACAGTATGGAATGTAGCGTTGGTTTTGGTTGTCAGGAGTGGATAACTTGCCGGTTATGGCATTTGATTGGTCAGTAACTGCTCGGGCATGGTGGCGACGCGGGTATGATGTAGGAATTAGAACAGGGGTTCTAGTATTTGTATTTAAGTCGCGAGGAAAGACGGTTATTACAGTTGGTTCGAACTTAGATAGTGCATCGATGCTACGACCGAGTTTTGAAAGATTGACCTGTTTACTGTTTCTATCTATGTGAAGAAACATTGGGGTAGAGGTGCAAAGTCTTTTTTTTGAACTGTTTGTGCGAACTGGTTGAGCGACTGGAGATCTGTGATGTAGTAATACTGAGTATGGGTGATATATGCAGTTAGCAAGTGGGCTGTTATAAGATCTGGTAAAATGTGACGCTCAAAAGATACGTTAGTTGTGATTTTCGTGTCCAGTAAGTTTTTGGGCACATAGAAATACCCAATATCAACGCCATTCAGTAACGAGGAACTGCGTGTTTTGTCGTAACGTAACACTCGTCCATCGGAGGCCACAGCAATATTGTTGGCATATCCATATTCACCGGTACCGTCAACATTCGAGAAAACCGTAGTAGATGCCTGGCCACGGTTTCGCCCGGCTTGTTCTAATATCTGATCAATTTCAATAGGCCAATAATTGTCTCCGTACATCAGGAGAAAAGTATCATCCAGGAGATGATGCGCATTCAGTAGGCGGCGGCCTGTATCATCGTCCTCAGTGCCCTGGTGAAAGTCAATATGAAGATTTCTTACATTTTCATATCTTTTTCTGATCAGCTGGCCTTTATATCCGAGTAAGAGCAGTATGTTAGAAAAACCGGCTATGCGAACTGAGTTAATCAAATAATCTAGAAAAGGAATACCATTAATCGGAGCGATGGGTTTCGGTATTTTTTCAGTAATTGGTCGCAATCGCACTCCGCGACCGCCTGCTAGTATGACCGCTTGTTTCATTGGGATTACTTCACGGTTTCTAGAATTGTTGAGCTAATCGATATTGGAGGGGAGTGATTTATCCACATTGTTTAGACTTCTATATCCTAGCAAGGTTCTTTGAATGGTCATTAGATATCCTGTTGTTCTTTCATAGGAATCTATGACAACTCAAGCTTTGATCAACCACTACCGCAGAATGATTCCAAAGCAGACATTCTAATTTAAGAATCTGTGTGAAGATGAGTCTATGACTTTTTTGGAAGGAAACGATATCGAGTTATCGCAATCCTTATTCCTTGTTGCTGGATTGTGCAATGTGATCAACGATTGCCAATAACCAAGTTTGATGCACTGTTTCAACAACATTATAATTCGCGCTATTAACCCATAAGTTAATTTCTCCCAGACCACGCAGTGGATTATCATTTTTAAACCCAGTGCAGGTTATGGTGTGCAAGTTCATTGACTGTGACTTTCTAGCACCGTTAACCATGTTTGGAGATGTACCACTACTGCTGATTAATATAACTGCATCGCCGGCGTCCGCGTAAAAGTGCAATGCCATTGCAACCCAGTCTTCGTAGCCATAATCGTTAGCAAAGCATGTAAGCAGGCTAGATTCATTGAAGTTAATGGCGCGGATGCCCGCCGCTTTGGTTAGATCAACTGACACGTGACTCGCGATGGCAGCGCTTCCACCGTTGCCGATAATAATAACTTTACCGTTATTATTGCTGACGAGTTTCAAGCGCTGAATAATGCTGTGTAAATCAGACTGATCGATCTCGCAGACATTTCTATATATCTCAGCAAAGTAATCGGCGATAAATGTATCTGAAGTCATAAGGACAATTGATCCAACATTGCAGTTTCCAGAAGTTGCTAATTTAGATGTCGCGGGATTAGGGTTAGTTTAGCAGTCATGTACAGGCTAGAGAGGAATCGTAACATTTAAATCAACTATCAGATTGAATTATAATTATAATGGAGAGGGCTATGAGGCTAGACTGTTTGTGTCGCACTTAAGCCTCACGGCTCATTTACAGCAAAGCCTTCGAAGAAGTTGATAATCAAAGTTTATCGTTAGAGTCTAGCTTTTTAGATTATTAGTTGGATTACCTGCAAAGGTGAGATAGTAATCATGCTAAGCGATTTTTGCCTAGTATTATAATTGAGAATGCTTTGTGTGATTCGGGGTGATGCAGCATCATGCCAGTACAGGATTCGTAGTTTTTGACGTGTGTATACGTTACGCTCGATTGGCTTTCGCGGACATCAGCTGGTGGGGCGTTAGAATCAAATCATTCTGCAGTGATAGCCGCGTGTGTTTGATAGATGTTAATCATTGGGATATGTTCATTAAATGATTATTTCGCGAGTTCCTCTGAGGGTTAGTTTTGTCGGTGGGGGGACGGATGTGCCTGACTTTTACCGACGTGACAATGGTATGGTTGTCAGCACTACTATCAACAAATATCTGTATGTTGCAGTGAAAAGACAGTCCGATATCGTCGATCAAAAATACCGCTTAAACTGGAGCCAAGTTGAATTTACAGACACGATAAACGAAATTAAACATCCTATCATTCGGGAAACATTTCGCGAGCTTCAGATAGATTTTCCGTGCGAAGTGACGACGTTCTCGGATTTGCCAGGGCATACAGGATTGGGTTCATCAAGTGCTTTTGGCGTAGGGTTATTGCAGGCGTTGTTTGCCCTGAGAAAAGAAACGAAGAGTAAGAAAGAATTAGCCGAACTGGCTGCGAGAATCGAAATTGACATTCTTAAACGGCCAATGGGTAAGCAAGACCATTATGCCGCGAGCTTTGGCGGCATGAATGTTTTTACGTTTACTCAAGATGGATCGACATTAGTGGAACCCGTCATAATTTCTTCAGAGAATAGAGCTGGAATCTTCTCTAGTATGTTGCTGATTTATACAGGAATTCAACGGGATTCAAGTACGGTGCTTCAGTCTCAAATTGAGGGGATGAAGACAACGTTCCCGATGCTTCAAGAAATGAAACGTATGGTACCAATGTGCCGTCGGGCGTTAGAAATCGGTGATATTAAGAAAATCGGTTCTATTATTTCTGACAATTGGAACCTTAAGAAGAAGCTAAGCTGTGAGATTTCGACGTCGGACATAAATCAATGGCTGGATAGAGCTAAAGCGGCAGGGGCGGTAGGTGGAAAGCTGCTTGGTGCAGGAGGGGGGGGGTTTTTACTGATTGTGGCGGAAGAAAACAAACATATTGACGTCGTCAAAGCATTGTCTGCGTTGACGCCAGTTGCATGTGACTACGAACCTTTTGGGGCTACAATTACTTATTATGATCATTGAGATGGTGACTGAGTGCTCAGTAGTGGTTTGAAAGTTATCCAATGACACGAGAATCACTAGTGTGGCCCCAGATTTCTTTGATTCTAAGCCCTATCTTGTGTGTCTGCCGATAATCCGATGTGGGGTAGACTGTATGGCGATGTTGAGGATAATGAAACACCTCAACACCAAAAGGTCAAAATCATTAAATGAAGTCTTAGCTGCGGTAAAGTTATTAGGGGAATGAACGAAATGAGCTCCGCTGGGTTCGAAAAGAGAAATATTCGTTCGACTAGAGAGATGAATGGTGAGGCGGGTTGCGAGGAAAGTTGTCTACGGTGAGTCCTCATGAATCATAAGCATAGGTAAGTTGGCAGATGTCGCCTAGCCCTCTATGAACTCTATTTGGTTAACTCTTTATGAGGTATGACCACTAAAGTAACTACGTTTTCGCACGACCTATGTTTCGGATGAGTATAAATTCGTGTTTTGCTTGTGGTTGGTGTTATAAGGTAAAGATCTTGGGTTGATGAAATGGTGGAATTATCTGATGTAGCAAGGAGACTTATTAAGCTACGTTTGCAAATGATGGTTGTAAACGAAAAATACAAGGCCGCAGAATATAAAATACCAATCCACCTTGCGTTTGGACATGAAGCGATAGCAGTTGCAATCGATTTGAGCATGACCGCGGAAGATCAGCTGATATGTTCCCACCGTAATATTCATTACAACCTTGTAAGAGAAAGTAATCTTGGACCTGTTATGGACGAATATTTTCTCAGGGAAAATGGCCTTGGTCGCGGTTGTTTAGGTTCGATGAATCTTGCTAACCCCACCAAGAAACTTGTGTATTCATCGAGTATTCTCGGCAACAACTTGCCTGTAGCAACGGGACTTGCTCTCGCTAACGATCTACGTGAATCCTCGGCCGTGACTTTCGCTATTTCGGGCGATGGAGCGATGGAAGAAGGTGCTTTTTATGAAAGCCTTGTTTTCTTAAGTAGTCAAAACCTGAGAGGTGTGGTTGTTATTGAGAACAACGATTGGTCGTTAGGAACACGAGTAAAAGAGCGGCGCAGACCTATCGATGTCAAACTTCTTAGTCGATCTGTTGGTGTTGATTACATGCGTTTGTCAGGCAACGATTGTGTTACATATACCACCACGTTAAGGGACGTGGTAGCAGGTGTGAGGCAGCGTTGCAGGCCCGCGATTATTGAAGTCGATGTTTCCACGCTTGGTGAATGGATACTCAAAAATGATGAACATCCCACAGGAAAAGTCATTAATTATCATGCGGGGCCAGCGCCAACGGTTGTTCTGACAGGCTCGCCAGTTATCGCTAACACAATTGCAGATCCTGTCTACGTACTAGAAAAACAACTAGGCTGCAATGCGATAGAAGAAATTGCTTCGGAAATGGCAAAAAAACTAGGCTAATTTTGTGCGTTACGTTGAGTTAATCAATCGTCTTATTCAGGATCAGATTCGACATCGCCAGAATATAATTTTGTTTGGGCAAAATATTGGAGCAGGATCATGTCTTGGGGGACTTACTCGAAATCTAAGAGTGACTGAATCAAGCAGGTTGATTAACACAACTAATGCGGAAAATACGCTTGTTGGAGTTGGTTTCGGTTTGATGTTAAACGGCATCTCTTCCGTTTTTTTTGTAAAGCAACTTGATTTCGTATTGTTAGGAATCGACCAGATGGTAAACACCAATAATTATGTGCGTCTCAGTGAGTCACGGGCCTCGTTTACTATAGTGCCCATTGTAGTTGACTCAGGTTATCAGGGAATTCAGTCGAGTTATAACGGATTCTCTGATGTTTGTTCGTTAGCACGAATTCCCGGTTATTTAATTAATGGCTCTGGTGATGCTACGAGAATCATTGAAACTGAATTGTTTAGGCCGGGAGTAAGAATGATAGGCGTGAGTCAAAGACTGTTTGGTATCGAGGGCGAACAATTTCCGTCTGTAAGATCGGCTACTAAGAACAATGAGATCTTTGAGTACTACGATGGTCAAGATTTGACGATAGTGTGTTTCAACCTGTCGCTCACCTATGGTGTGGAGCTTCACAAGGGGGCTAAGGATCGTGGTATGTCAGCCGCCTTATATAGCGTGAATTATGTAGAGTTAGTCGATTGGACGATGATTGACGCCAGTATTCGTGTTACCAACCGACTGGTTGTTATTGATGACAGTAAAACAGTTATGGGGCTACCAGAGCAGCTGTTGTCCCGGCTTAATGGAGGTAGTGATCTCGCATTCCTTGAAATTATCAAACGAAGAGGGCGATTTGAGGATACCCTACGACCTTCCAGTGACGAGTTGTCATTCGATGTTGAAGCTGTTCTCGAAGCGGCGTTCAGAACTTGACGGGATGTAGCGATAAAACCCAAGTCCAGAAGTGGTAGCAAAAAAAGTTTTCTGGCAGTTGCGGGATGACATCTGACCGTTTTCTGCTCGTGCAACGAAGATACGATAGTTTTTGGTTTTTGATGATTTCGCCTGACTACTTTGAAAAACGTTAAACACATCGAAGACTAAATTGAAGGGATAGGCTACGACACGTTGTGATTCGAAGGTGGCAGCGATATGAGAAAGCAACGTTACTCTCACTAGATCAAGAGAGTAACTCCCACGTTAGTGGAGTTCCTTTGGGTAAGTCACGAGTGACGCGGCATCCTAACAATACGTTCAGATATTTCGGTGGAAGTCCTAGGCCTGGACGAACGCTGCGTATATTTTCGTGACTCAATATGTCACCTGCTTTGATATTCTGTGATACATAGAGAGAGCGACGGAATTGCATCGAAGATTCTTCCGATCGGGTAGATCCGTAATGAATACTTCCTAACGATTGCCACGCACGTTCGCATTCGTGAACAAGCTGTTTCATTTCAGCTGGTTCCATAGAAAAGGCTGCGTCAACACCCCCGTCTTCTCGGGAGAGTGTGAAGTGTTTCTCAATGATACTTGCACCGTGGGCAACCGCAGCGATTGCGGTCCCTAAACCCATCGTGTGATCTGATAAGCCGACTTCACACTGAAATAAGTCGCGCAGATGAGGAATCGTCAGTATATTTGTATTTTCTGGCGATGCTGGATAGGTGCTTGTGCATTTGAGCAAGGCAAGTTGCTCCCTACCGATTGTCATACTCTCTGCGACTGTTTCCGCGAGTTCAGAGATTGTTGCCATTCCAGTCGAAATAATGATTGGTTTCCTGGTAGCTGCAACCTTTCTTATTAAAGGCAAGTCTGCGTTTTCAAACGAAGCGATCTTGTAGGCTGGACAATTGAGTTTTTCAAGAAAGTCTACGGCTGTTGCATCAAATTGTGTTGAAAAGCATATCATTCCAAGTTCTAAGCAGCGTTGCATGATAGGTTGATGCCATTCCCAGGGGGTTGCTGCTTTTCCATATAACTCATAAAGACTTTGTCCTGTCCAAAGATTCTTCTCATCTGAAATGAAGAATTCGCGGTCAGAAATGTCTAATGTCATAGTGTCTGCTGTATATGTTTGTAACTTCAACGCATGCACACCACTTTCAGCCGCTGCTTCTACAATGCTCATCGCTCTGTCTAGATTCTGATTGTGGTTGCCAGACATTTCCGCGATCACAAATGGCGGGTAATTCGGTCCAATGACTTTATTTGCAATTCTCATAAATTTATCGTATCTAGCATGATTGTGGTTGTCTTAGAAAAGCGTCTCGTTCTGGCATCGACCTGATCGGAGAATGTCCATCGCGTCACTACCTTCATTCATAAGCAAATCAAGCACTGATGCATACGGCATGAAAGGATCAAAACACTGCCTATAAACTGGGTGTTCATAGACATGCATCTCAATAGAGATATTATGAGTCTCAAAAGCATCATAATCTTTTATAAGATAGTCTTTCGCTCCCGCCGGCGATAGATAGCGGTTAACTCCAACAGCCTTGCACAGATTCGCCACATAGTGGCCTCGTTGCCCAATTGCTGGGATGTTGCTTGAAAAAATCAACTGCTGTTCAAGACCAAGAGCTTCTATGATCCAGGATATAAGACCGCAATTCAGATCAATTAAATTGCCGCTAGCGGCTGCAGTTAAGAAAGCGTCGTAAAACGATTCAAAGTATTGATCAAAAAATTGTGCCTTAACATAGTTTTGACGAACGGATCGCGTAATTTTCCTCGAAAGACGGGCAGGCTGCGTCTCGATGATGGTTTGGTTGATATGTTGCCCCAATCGTCCAGTGGTTCGTGTGGGGACGGTTAGATATTCGAGACCGCGGGAGGTCCGAATGCGATTCCGTTGGACCCAAGATTGTTTAGAAAACCCAACGTCATCCAATACAATGAAGTAGTCAGATTGGTCCATGAGATCGAACCAGCCTAGCCACGGAAGAAATGTAGGTTGTGTTATTACAGCTCGCTTCATAAGTCTTTCTTTTCCTTAAAAAGACCTAGTTCAATGCCATCTTTGCAGGTGACGATGATTGCGCCGTCGAAGAATGAGCTGAATGCTGCATCGTAGTAATAACCACTCCTATATACAGCGCCATCTATGGTGACGCCGCCAAAGGTGAATTGTGAGCGGAGTAAGTTAAAAAGATATCCGCTATCTACTTGAGCGGGAGAAATGTTCGGGAACCCTTTACTCAGACTTGGGTGGTAAGTGCCTGTGCCGATATCAGTGCCTGTCCCGCTTAATGCGGTATCAATAGCTTCAGATAGAAGTCGGCGATCGACCAACTGAAGAACTTTCGTCTCGATCTCGTTTTGCGTATCGTTTATGCGGCGACGAATAGTCCCTTGGGAAAGCAGAGTGCCTCTATCGATTTGTTCGTCGATTTTGTGGATTGTTATGCCGATTGATTTATCTCCATTGATCATAGCCCACGAAACAGGATGACGGCCGCGATAGTTAGGTAACAACCCTGGATGAATGTTCCAGATGCCATAAGGAAATTGATTGATTTCATTGTGGGTAAAAATGATACCGCTACCGTAACTGATGCCGACATCAGTTTGTGGTAGGGTTTTGTTATGAATGTCTGAGCGTCTAGCAATGCTGATATAGGGTATCTGGAGCCATGAGCACACATTGAATTGTTGTGGATTTATTCGAGTTTTCTCGCAAACAACTCCTTTTATATCCAAGTGGTGTGAGAGCAACTCCGTCATTTCTGCGGAGGACCCGAGATAAACCGCTGTTAGTTGTGAGGTCATCGCTTATTGTAGAATTGTAGCGAGAGTACGATGGACACCAAGTCCGTCCACAAGGTTAGTGTTGAATTCCGTTTGTTGGTGGGACGACTGGTGTAGAAAAATGTCTAGTTCTCTCTTAATTATTACTGGATCAACTGTAGCTAACGAACCAAGATGATTTATAAGGTTACGTTTTCGTAATTCTTCAAGTGGGAGTATTTGGTTCGGTGCAGTCGCTATAGTGAACGTAAAAAGATTCAGGCATAACCGTTCCCATATTGTTGTTCCGCCAGCACCAATGGATAGATCAGCATGCGACATAAGTGTCGCCATGTTTTGAGTCTGAATATGCAGTGTTGCATTTTTTCGACTATTTACTATGTTTTCTAAGTGATTGCGATGGGGGTTAGTTATACCAATAACAACGTCAAGAGCGAGTCCAGAAAGAGGTGGGTCTGATAGTGCCTCTAATACGAGAGCGGTGGCATTGGTAATATCAGCGCCACCAAAAGAAACAAGAATTCTTTTGGCTGGGCCGGTGCGAGAAATGTGTTGTTTGCGCATCGCGCGAAAAGACGGATGAAGAAGGGCATATTCAGGTCCCAGAAGTTTTTCGCACGGCGATATGGTGAGATTGCGATAACGCTCGTATTGATCCGAGTAAAGATTCTGATCTAACAATAAATCGCAGTCATGGAAGCGGTTGGCAAGATCATCAATGACCAATATACGGAGTGTGTGCTCGCGCATTTTGGTTTCCCATTGGTGATCAAGTCCATAATGGTCCACTATTATCCAATCTGTCCGAGTCCCACCTAATGCGGCAATCGTTTCATCCGCATCTTTTTCCTGTGAAACACCGAGCCAGTCGGGGTAGTTGATCCCGTGATGTCGCGGGGTTTCGACATTAGATGTAGACAGCAATCTGGGGAGTTGATGAACTAGAAAGCCGTTACTGCTGATAAGATTGTTTAGATTGCCTTCGTGGGCACGACAAATAAAATCAACATCAAAACCGTTGCATCGAAGGGCATTTGCTAGCGTCAGGCAGCGCGCGACATGACCAGCACCCATAATCACTGAAGCATCGGTACGGATCCAGCAACGTTGTGGCATTAGTTTAGACGGTGAAAGTTAGAATGACATACTGGCGTCTGGAGCAGGCGATCGATTGATCGCCCGTCTTCACAGTCTCGAATGAGTGAAAACACCGAATCCAATTGCTGAAGGTACTCATCTACCAGGGCTGGTGTATGTGCTGTGCAAACATAGACTGAATTGGCAGCTAGTATTCCACACTTCAACATTTCCTGAGTTATTAGGGTCTTATATTTCAGCCAGTTAGTAACAGGAATTTCAAAAGCAATCAAAGCAGGTAAACCACTGATGTTGATAGTGAGGCCGTGTTGTTCTCCCAAACGTTGCCAATTATTTCCGATTGATTTCCCAATTTTTGTTATGTATTCCCATGACCGTGTATTTTCCATCACTCTCAATGTTGCCAGGGCTGCGCTAGGGCCAATCCGTTCTGTCCAAAAAGTACTACTGATGAACGTATTTTGGGCTGCTTCCATAATCGATCTTTTCCCAATAATTGTAGTAATGGCATAACCATTACCCAGTGCTTTTCCAAAAAGTGCCATGTCTGGCGCTATATTATATTTCTTGTGCAATCCCCCTAAAGTCTCGCGGAAACCGGATGTGCATTCGTCAAAAATTAGAATAATATTTCTTTTGGTTGCAAGGTCTCTTACTTTTTGTAGAAAGTTATCTGCGGGTGGTTGGTTGCGTTGAACTTCCATTTTTATGGCGCCGATCTCTGGATTCGCCATTACTATCTTTTCAAGGGTCTCATAGTCGTTGTATAGAAAAGGAAAAACTGTATTTTTTAGATTGCGTGGAACTCCACAAGGGTCTAGCCCTGGAAGGTGATGTTCATCTAAGTTTTGGAGGTTTCCTAGATTTGTCGCAAGATACCAATCGTGCCAGCCGTGATAACCACAAATTGCTACCTTGTCTCTTCCCGATGCAGCTCTCGCAATGCGGATTGCAATGGCGTTAGCTTCTCCTCCGCTGCGGGCTAAACGAACCATTTCAGCCCACGGATGCAATTCGATGAGTCGTTCCGCAAGATATACTTCCTCGGGACAGTTGAAAGTCGCCATATTCCCTTTGCCAAGGACATGGCGTACTGATTGATCGACCTCCGGATGAGAGTACCCCAGGATATTGGTACCAATGCCCATGATCGACATATCGATGTAACACTTGCCATCGAGATCCCACACGTGGCAACCCTTAGTTTTTGAGTAATATGCGGGCCATCGTTCTGGTAAAAACATTTCTGGTCGTTTTGACAGCAGCATGTTTCCACCGGGAATAATATTCTTAGCTCTCTTCCACAGTTTCAGACCTTTATCCAATCGCGTTCCCTCATTTCTAGATATATGTTGATTTGGGAGAAAATACTCAGGATGGCTCTCCCGCAGTTTTAAGACACTCTGCCAGTTGAAATGGGTGTCGGGAAAAAAATGACATACTATCCTATCAATTACTTTTAAATCGGGTAGCTCGTCTACGGTCCAACGGTAGTTAGATAAATCTTCAGTGTTTAACAGATTGGTTTTCTTAAATTTACTGTTTCTAAGTAAAAATGGTGTGACATGTTCCCGGTCATACGATGTTGACGCTTCTCTATAAGCTTGCTCCAGAGCAGAAAACGTAAAAATCTCAGTATCAAGCCCGTCAGGAAAAGTAGGCGGGTTGGTGTTTGATGCGTAATCGACACCTTCGCGTGCGAAAAGTTCAATTACCCTATCCACAATAGTCGGGTCGATAATGGGGCAGTCTGCCGTTACGCGGACTATGGCTTCTGGTTTGTATGCCTTTGCAGTTTCGTAGTATCGACTCAAAACGTCGTCTTCTTGCCCACGTGAAACGGAGTAGCCAAGCTGTTCTACAGTCTGCGCCAACAAATCATTATCTGGATGCACTGATGTGGCGAGAATAATGCGGTCGAGCCTCTTCGCCCGCGAAAGTCGATCAAGAAGGATTTCTATCAATGAGCGACCATTAACCTTGAGTAATACCTTTCCTGGAAGTCGTGTCGATCCCATTCGGGCTTGGACGATTGCAATCGTGGTCACAGTCTGCGCCAACGTGTTGGATTAATGAGGCCAGGATCATTAGACCTTAGTTCAGCTGGGAAGGTGACCAAGTCCAGGCGCGCGCATTCGAGAATTTCACTGAGTTGCGTGGCGTTGTTGATTCCGACGATGACACGGTCAATGTCTTTGATACCCAAGACAAAAGCGGTACAGGCTCTGATAGGAGAGATGTTATTGGCTATAAGCCAATTATCCCATTTACTTAAAACCGTATTCCAATTCTGAAATATCGCCGGACGTTTGCTGGGTTCCATCAATAACAGGCCCTGTAAAAATATTGAGCGGGCATGGATTTCAACCCCGTCATTTTTAAGTCGGTTTAACCATCCACTAGCCTGTAGGCGATTATCCAACACATTGACTGGGGCTTGTATTAAATCCACTGGATACCGGGGAAAAATGTTTTCCAACTCGTTAGGATCATATATAGACAAACCAAATCGTTGAATTAGCCCGCGTTTTTTGCATTCGACAAGGCTCGCATAAAGTGATTGAGAATATATTCCTTTCAGATCCTCCGGTCGGTGGAGTAACAACCCATAAAGCGTCGGAATTCTGAGACGCGCAAGAGATTCCTGTACGGAATCTAGAACCCATTGTGCCGTGTTTCGGGGAGAAACAGATAGTGATGGTAATTTGGTAATAACGTTCCAATTCGTGATCCCGATATTGCCGAGTACTGTTTCACTTTGGCCATAACCGATTGCTGTGTCGAGTGTATCTAAATCGTTTAATGCAGCTAACCGCAATATTTTTTTTACTTCATTTGCAGATACTTGGGCGGATTGGTCAATCCCGTAATCCATCCCAAATTGTGCAGTTCCGATGGCTAAACGATTAGTCAAAATAATAGCCTTGATGCGTTGAATGAAGTTTCGTAGGTAATGTCCACAAAACGGGGTCTAGGTATCCATGCGATGAGAATTAGGACGGCAATGAAAGTAAAGATATCTTTCAAAAGAAGGCGATAAAGACACGCCGTTTAAGTTAACAATGGAAAATTAAAGTAATACATGTGTGATGATTGTTACAATGTCATGTCATGAAGTGTTTGAGATACAAAAATGGGGGCTGGGCTAATGGCTAGTGCGGGAGACTCTAATTGTTTTATAAAACTAGTTCCGATACGTTGTTGAGCACACCTTTATCTATCGCAATTTATCGAGACCCGACCAGACCTTATGAAAAGCATTGATGACAAGGTCAACGTCGGCATCGCTAAATTCGTATAAACACATCGGGATGGCCAAAAAACTCTCTGCATGAAGAGATTCAGCTACGGGGCAGATACCAATTGTGTAGTCTACGTTGCGATGGCAGATATCAGAGGTCCAGGGGAAGCCTTTGGTGCCATAGGCGATTTTTTTCTGGAACATTGGTAATAAATGAAGGTTTGTGTAGCCAGCGGCCATTTCTTCTATACCTTCAGCAACTAATGCTTGGTGAATGGTGTTGCGATCAAGTTGAAGTAGTTCGAGATCTAGAACAAGCGGGTAGACATGGTAAGCATGTGTATTACCATATTGGATAACTGGGCCACGCAGTCCTTCGAGTTCATTTAGCCCGGCAGCTAATCTTTCACCAGCATGTTGTCGGCTCTGGACCAAGGGGGCCAGTTTTTTTAATTGTTCGATGCCGATAGCTGATTCGATCTCGCCCAGTCGAAAGTTGTATCCAAGCATATTACTCAGGTTACTAATACCCATATCCTGAACGACTGCCTCTGCGTGATTTCTGATTAAGCGCGTACGGTCGGCAAGTTCATCGTTATCTGTAACGACAATGCCACCTTCCCCCGTTTGAATTTGTTTATGGTAGTTAAGGCTATAGCCCCCGATATCAGATAGCGTACCCGCAAGCCTATCTTTGTAATATGCGCCTGGTGATTGCGCCGTGTCGGATATAACCCTCAAACCATAGCGACTTGCGATCGCCATCAAGGCGTCCACATCAGCGGAATGGCCAAAAATATCAACGGAAAGAATTGCCTTGGTGTATGGCGTTATATTTTTTTCAACTGACCGTGGGTCTAAATTGAATGTTTCTTTTTCGATGTCAGCAAAGACTGGGATTGCATTCCAGTGCAAGATTGAGGCTACGGTTGCTGACATCGTCCAGGGACTGACGATGATTTCATCTCCAGGCTCAATCTTGATTGCACCCACGGCGGCGATCAATCCTGATGTCCATGAATTGACGCTTATTGCATGTTTTGTGCCAAAAAATGTTTCACACGCACGCTCAAATTCCTGAACCTTAGGGCCACCGAAGAAATCAGGATCCCAGGATCCTAGAAACTTTGAAAGAATGCCACTGTCTACTACTAACTTAACAGCATCGCTCTCTTCTTTTCCGATAGATGTATATCGCTTTAGCTTATGGGGTATCGTCTTCGGCCCGCCATGAAGGGCTAATTGGCTACTAGTCATAATCGCCTGCCTTAACTATCACGGATGCCGTTTATGACCTCAAGGGTATTTACGGCGTCTGCACCCGTGCACAAATGATGTGGTTTTCCATTAATCGCGTTAGCTAATTGATCAGTTACTGCCCATTGATAACGGTGCATCGTGTTGTCAATAAGTTCGGTTCTCTCGGCCAACACCTTTTGGTCTAGAAAAGGTGGTTCCTCGGCAGCTGATTGCCACAATATGCTGTCGCCATTTTGTTCGTAGCGAAGGCGCCCCGATGGACTTAATAACTCGATGGCGTTGTGCGTGTAGAACTCTCCCCAGGCGCTTCGCAACGAGACCGTACCATGTTGAAATAGGATTTGAACATCTATTTCGGAGTCATGTTGATCGCATACACTACTCGACTCGGTGATTTTTGTTTGTTGAACGGGACCCAGCCAAAACTCGAGTAGGTTAATTAAATGAGATCCATTGTTAAGAAGTCCCCTTGTATACCATGCCGTGCCCTTAAGTGGCGAAGCAATAATGCCTGAGCGGATTCGTCTTTTGACTTCTATCGCACCAGGATCGGATCGTCGGACATAATTAACAAAGAGTCTGATGTTCGCGTAGTCGCAGTGTTTCAGATAGTCGCGTGCCTTTTCCGGATCCATTCCGAATGGTTTTTCACAAAGAATTACTTTTACTGAGCGGCAGGACAAAGTAGTGTCGAGCAACTCGCTATGCTTATCAGCCGGAACGGCTATGACGACGATATCAGGCTTTGTTTTGTTAAGTGCAGTGGTTAGATTGGAATAGGAAGGTTTTTGATAATGGTTCTCGAAAAGCAAGCGTGGTCCGGATAAAGAATCCACTCCGCCTACAAGTTCGAATGCTTCGTGCAGCTCAAAGGCTCTTGCATGACTGTATATACCAATAGTTGGATCTATATTTAAGTCGTAACAAAGACCTATTCGACCAAGTCCGGCAATTAAACACTTTGAAACCATTATTGATTAGTCTTGCCAGTTTTCAATTAGGTGTTGGAGCTGTTCGACTTCGGGATACGGTAGGGTGACGGGTTTCCCCTGAGGTGGAATCGAACTAATCACACGTTTTTCAGCCAGTAGACCGATGACCATAGCCATCGAGTCGCATCCCACTACAATCTCGGCTTCCCGGATTTCACTAATTAATGAGTTGGCAGCACAGATTGTAACGTCCAGCTCTGTCCATTGTTTTGCCCACTCATATTTCTTTTTACCAGAGCTTTCGGCAGGATGAGGGCGGATGCGTAGCGTGTGTGGCGATGAAGTCAGAACATGTATGTTCTTTAGAAAATAGAATAAAGCATCATGCTCGTCATATCCCCAATGTTTTTTATCGCCAAATTGACGAAAGGCGTGCCCACCCATTGGATCTGTTACATACAAAATGGTTCCGGGCAATGTTTTATAGTCATGTGCCGATAACTGAGCGAGTTCTAACCTGATATCCTCAAAATAATAGTTGGGCTTTAGAATAATAGGTATATCTGGAAAACAATTGCGAGCGATTCGCTGGGCATAGACATCGCCAACCCAAAGCTCATTAGGTAATGTATAAGCGCCTTGATGTAAAAATCTTTCTCCGTAATTACTCCAATGATCTAGAAACGTGACGATGGTCTTTGTAGCGCGCTTGGCGGCGACAATCGCCTCTTTTTCGAGCGTAGACTGCCAGCTGGTTCCACATACCGCCCAATCACAGTTTGAAATAGCCTCTGATAATTGAACGAACTGCAAGTTGGGAATTTTTGATTGAAATATTTTTCTGGCAGGACCTTCCGCGACAACCAAATGTAAGCAGGATTGTCGTTTCAACCAGCTAGAGAGTATTTCGGCGCCCCCTGCATCATGGCTTATAACTGCAACTGTTTTTGTCATTATGGATCTGAATGGCGAACGACAGAGGCATTAATATCTACCCAACGGGGCTTCTCCCGTAATAAGTTGACAACATCGCGACAACTAAAGAATGGGTTAATAGTAGAAAAATATTCGATTATTTTTTTCAATAGTTTGTAATCAGCTAGTTCATCAAGGGTCAAGCCGAGCTCAGGCCAATGAATATCAGGTGGAGCAACTAAGTAAACATGGGAAAAGATGTCGGGATGATTCCTGATGTGTAAAGTGACGTGTTCTTTATCCAGAGAATTGGTTGTCATAGCTGCAGATTTCTTGAGAGTTTCCAGCTTAAAAACCTGAGTATCCATGCCATCAGGATAACTCCTAACGTGTGCGTTACTAGCGTAATCCACCTGGTTGGCGTGGAACATCTGAATCGTTTGTTCAACTATACAGGGATCAATAATCGGACAATCCCCAGTGATTGCGACAACGATGTTCGCGTTCACAGATTCGGCAGCCCCGATAACGCGACTCATGACATCGTTTTCATCGCCTCGGTAATTATCAATTGACAAGTGTTCAGCCAGTTCAACTAATACGTCATCTGTGGTATTAACGGTAGTGGCGAGAACTATTTTTTCGATCGAGGAAACCATTTTGAGGCGTTCTACGAGGTGTTCAAGCATTGATTTCCCATCAGCCGGTAATAACACCTTCCCCGGTAGTCGCTGGGATGTCATTCGGGCTTCTATAGTTGCTACAGTGATCATGATCAATCCGCCAAGTTGAAATTAATGCTGAGTTTGCGATTAAACATTGTTCTTGGGGTGTACGCCGCCAAAGGGCGGGTGCGGTGGCTGCTAAGAGATAAATTCACCGTTGTATTCTACGGGTTTTAAATGGATTGGGGATGCTAGGGAAGTGCCTATAAAGTTTTCTTGGTTGTTGGCGTGGCGTTACGGGTTGGGAGGTAAGAATTAATCCGCCGGTATTGCCGACTGAGAATTCGCCCGTTGCTTTTTGCATGTATTGTTTTTGGCAACTATGCAAATAAGGCTAGCGATGATATGGATGGTCGTGATAACCTAAAACGCATAAAAAATGTTCCAAAAATGGAAAGTGTAGGGACAGTTATTTATGAGCATTCTTCAAGTGATCGGATAATTGGTGATTAATGTGATTACGTGTGGAAGCATTAAGCTGTCGGTCTAAGTCATTGGTAATGAGTTTTTCGTGCGGAGAAAAGGATTCCCAGTGCTAGGGTGGAGATCCAACCAACCTGGCCCTGGCAGTTGGCGCAAACATAGAAAAGGTTGGTTGTTTGGCGATAGAGCGGAAGAGAACTTCATTCGGCACAATAAGCGAGTGTGGGCCGACTCATCACCAAGCCTTCCTTCTGGTGAGGTGTTATGTGAATTCACCACGATGCAGCCTTCCATTATTGCATATAGCTATTTTGCACATGTATTAGGTAAAAAACATAATGCGCGGGTGTTGTCTTATATGTTCGGTATTGATAAATCGATCGATCCCGGCATGAGACGTTTGTATGAATCTTTTAATGTAGAGATTTTCACGTGCGCCATTAGTGAGGATCAGAGAGATGAAATTGGTAATTTGTATGAAGAGACATTGCCGCGTTTAATAACAAAACAGGATGTGTTCAATTTTTCAATAGACAATATATGGATTGGAGACTTGCTCTATGATCATCATTTGCGTCGATACAAAGTGCCTACGGTCGATGTTAAAGATTCGAGATTTAAAGTTTCATTAAGGGAGGCGCTTACACAGTTTATATATTGGCGTGATTATCTGAGGAGTCACGATGTCAGAGCGCTGAATGTGACTCATTGCGTTTATCTTGTGGCAATCCCATTGCGGCTATCTATTGATGCGGGAGTGCCTACTTATCAATGCAACGCTCAAGGTTGTTACCACTTAAGCGAGGAAAGACTGTGGCCATACAGCAACTTTTACAGTTATCCTGCCGATTTTGCGGCCCTTAGTCAGGACGAGCAACAGGTTGGTATAAAGATGGCGAAAGAGAATATAGCAAGGCGATTCGACGGTGAAGTAGGCGTGAATATGGCGTACTCCCAAAAATCGGCATATACATCCAAGCGCATTGACAGGGTGTTATCCACCACGAATAAGTTGAAAGTTCTTATCGCGATGCAGTGTTTTTTCGATTCCCCTAACGGCCTTGGCCCTAACCTTTTTGTAGATTTTTATGAATGGTTGAAATTCCTAGGGGGTATTTCCAACCAGACAGATTACGAGTGGTATCTCAAGACTCACCCCGATGCATTTCCAGAAAACATTGCTATTTTAGAAAAAATGGTTGCGCAATATCCTAAGATGACAATGATACCGAACGAGGTATCACACCACCAGTTGATTGAAGAGGGTATTGACGTAGCTTTAACCGTTTATGGAACGATAGGCCTGGAATATGCTGCGTTGGGGTTGCCGGTGATTAATGCATCCACAGCAAACCCTCATATTGCCTATAACTTTAATATTCATCCAAGGACCTTCGAAGAATATGAACGGACACTGAAGAATTTAGAATCGCAAAAGGTGAAAATAAAAATGTCAGAGGTTTACGAATACTATTGCATGAATCATATCGCTGAACGAAAAGACACTTGGTTAATAAGTGATTACAGCAACTATATGTCGAACGTTGGTTACGCAGAACACTTCAATTCAGATCTCTATCAATATTTTGTTGATAAGTTTTCGCCAGATAGTTCTAACAACAGTATCTGCTGGCTTAGCAATTTTGTTGAGTCGAAAGACTATTCGATGGGACGGAAGCATTCCAACATGGTAGACCCGACAGGACTCAAGCCCTCAGCAAATGGATTCTGAGAAGATTACCGGATAATTAAACCTGTCATGTGAATAGGTTACAGGAGGAGGGCTAGGGTGTGTCATCTGTGTGTTTTGTTCTGAAAGGAAATCGTGGATCAATAATCAATTGCGGGCTAATCTAAACTGTAGACATGCCACCTGACGTGGCCTCGTTGTCTTTTATCTATGGATCGATTGGGTGTCGCATTATCGGTTTCCAACAAAGGAAAATCGAGCCCCTTAATCTCTTGCGACCTCTTCCCGGCAATTCTTTGTCAATCGCTATACCTGCCAACAGTCACTGGCATGACACGGTCATTGCCCTCTTCCCGTTTGCGGCACCGCGTAAGACGCGCTATACACTAAAAGCTTCCGAATACTAAAAGTTCCCGAAACCAACTCGGCTACCTTGTGGGTTACACCCAGATTCCACTACATATATAATCTCCCTGAGGGTGATATGAGGTTCCCGAGCTAACTATTGAATACCGCGCTCACCGACATCTACAACTATGTTACGCGGAGTTAATTCACTAGTAGAACAGTTAGATCATGTCGAATAGTTGCGATTTGTGTACCATAGGGTTAGGGCATTCTTTCGGTTGATCATAGAGTAAGTTTTTCACCCCATTGATCTGATATCGGAGTATTGGAAGGGAAGAGAATATTGCCGAAGAGTTTGTCTCAGACGAATTAAACCAAGACCTTGGGTACATTAGCTACTTAAGCATCAGATTCGGTAATTTACATTGACGATTATTCCGAAAGTTAGCATTGGATTGCCAGTATATAACGGTGCCCAAACACTAAGTCGAACAATCGATTCACTCCTTAATCAGTCGTTCAAAGATTTTGAACTCATCATTTCCGACAACCATTCATCGGATGAAACTCAGGAAATTTGTCTGGCTTATGCGGCCAGGGATTCCCGAATTAAGTATGTTAGGCAACCTTATACCGTAGCCCCAGAGATAAACTACGAATACGTGCTGACACACGCCCAAGGCGATTACTTTATGTGGAACGCGGATGATGACTGGAGAACTCCTGGCTTTATTGAGATCAATTTCCGTGAATTAGAACTAAATCCAAATCTAGTCGGGTCGACTTCCCCCGATTGCTGGGAAAATGATTGGCCTAATCCAGAAAATTTACATAGCTTTTCTTTCGAGGGAAATTTGTATAGTTCGCTGACAAAGTTCCTCAGACATTGTTGGGTTTCGGGTGGAGTGTTTTATAGTCTGTTTAGAAGACGTGTCTTGACTAATTTTAACTTTGAATTAATTACAATTGGCGGGCCTGTATTCGCTTGTGACTGGTTTTTGTTACCTCATGTGATGGAGCAAGGTTCTATCCGACGTGTGCCGAATCAATGTACCGTTCTTGGTCTTGGGGGTATAAGCCAGCAGGCGGATGCCGTCAAGAGATGTCAGCATATGTTTATCGAACGCTTTTTTCCATTGTACAGATTTTCAAAATATTTCTCTGGAATAGTGGTATCGACCAATAAACTATCCTTAGCGAACAAGGCGCGCCTAATAATTCAACTTATTTCCTTGAACATTTTCATCTATAGAAAAGTACTTCGGTGACCAATTGCGATTCAGATGTCGGCTAAGGGTTTCACGTCACTCGTTATAAGCGTGATAATCTGATCCCAATTCCATCATAAAGCGCTGTGGTGCAAAAGTTGATCCATGTAATGAAGGATTATAGGACCACCGCTTTACGATGATTCATTGGTGGGACTAACATCAAACTGGCGCCTCAGGTCAAGTACAAACGCCATCTACAGCGTTGCCACAATACGTTAGAGGAGTCGGATTAGACCGGTTTGTAGGCGTTTCGGTACCAATTACGTATGGGATTATAACTGTGACATTCGAGTGGATGGAAAACTTATTGCAACTCTTCTGACGATCGACAGTCAGGCAAAATGAAACGTGGCTTTTTAGTTAAAAAAATTTAAAGGCGTCGAATTTCCCGTCGGCATAGTCACAACCCCATAGTGCATACTCAGCGCACATATTGAGAATATAATTAATCGTCATCCTGTGCGATAGATTGATTCTTGGCCGCAACTAATCAGAGAATCATACTAGTTGCCGCGTAAATCACATAAACAGTGGTGAGAAAACACAACTGTTAACGCCTGCGCTTCAAATATCCATCCGGCACCACTGTGATGAGCAAATTGTCCTGGATGTTCTTGTCGATCTCAAATTCAGTGTGCTCCTTTAGATATTCCCAAACGGCAGTTTTGGGACTATTACCAGGCCCCCAAGGACGATCTGCAAACATTTTTGCAGGCATGTCTTCGATGGCTGTGTCATATACGATACAGTAAC
>PBJL01000035.1 GCA_002721105.1 Acidiferrobacteraceae bacterium
GCTGATATAGTTGCAGGTGAAATGAATAAGAAAGCAAAAATATTCGTTACCGAGATTGGAAAAACAAACCAGAAAACGGTAGTTGAAGAAGTTGAAACTGCTTTAGTTAATGTTATTTCAAATACACCTGTTAGAGGATATGAAATCTTTGCTCAAGAAGTAACCAGAACGAAGAAAGGTTACTATAGAGCGTGGATTGGTTTAAGATTACCTCTAGGTGAGTTTAATAGTATGTATGATTACACAATTGCAGAAGTAGTTGATAGTCATAAGATTAAACTAAAAGCAATTGAAGCTTTCAATGATGTAGAAAGTACTTCAAATGAAAAAAAGAACAATGAGCAATAATGAGATTATTGTCTATTCAAAAGACAATTGTGGTTATTGCGTGAAGGCGAAGTCCCTTCTAAAGGGACTTGGTCTTACTTTTGTTGAAAAGAAGATGGAAGAATTTGATAGTGTGGATGATATGTTGAAAGACATAGGGAAAAAAGTTAGGTCAATGCCACAGATAAAGATAGATGGAAAACTAATTGGTGGTTATAATCAGTTAATAGAATATTATAATAATAAAGGTTTAGTTAATTTCAAAGGTGAAGTAAAATAATGTCAGATAAAGACGATAAAGATAAAAAACCAAAAAATGCGTTTAAAAATGTTGTTTTATTTCCAGAGAATAAAATAAAACGACCACCTAGACCAACTGACCCAATGGCAGCGAAGAAGATGAGAGCATATCAAGCTGCTAAATTTGTAGAGACGGCAACAGATGAGATTGGATTAGATTTAGTTAGAAAGTTTGTTGCAATGGGTTTAGATACAAGACAAGATGTATTCACAAAAGATTTGGCGTTATCTATGGACGCAATTAGAGGACTTTTATATAGACAATTTTCAATGGGACATCCCATACATAAAGTTGTGGACGCTTCAGTTAAGTTGCGTATGAACCCAGCAGGGGTGGTAACTGCTAGAATAGAATATAGTAATATAACAGATGAAACAAGTAGAACTACAAAACCGATAAACAAAGATGTATCGGATGATTTGAATAATCGTAATCACGGTTTTTTTCAATTTACAGAAGATTTTAAATTTGACGGACCAGAGTTTTCGGATGATGGTGTACCACCATTTCCACCAAGTCCAAAAGATGATGATGACGAAGGTCCAGAAAAAGCATAAGGAGAAGTTATGGAAGTAGATACAGATAAAGTACAAAAATGGGTAGATGAATTTGCTAGTAAGCACTTTGCAAAAGGTTCACATAGGTGGGCATTTTGGTTTGAAGGTGTTATTATAGGCATAATTCTATGCAACATTTGGTAAACAGAATTTGATTGTGATGAACCATTATAATGCGATTTATCACAGCAAATAATAAGGAGGATTGAACAATTATGTTTAATTTTTTATTTAATAAAAAAAGGAGACGATATACAATGGCTAGACCAAAAATATCAAAAACGCAGAAGGTATTAAACCTTTTGAACAAAGGTGAAGCAGTTTCTTGGAAGACTTTAAGAAACAGATTTGACCTTGGGTCACCAAGAGCAATGGTTGACAAATTAAGAGAACAAGGACATATGATATACATAAACCAAAATGGTAAAGGTACTTCATATAGAGTTGGTACTCCTACTAGAGCGATTATCGCTGCTGGTATTAAAAAGCTTTATGGAACAGCATATTCTTACGCAAATAGGGTATAGTTCCTAAAGGTGAGGAAGGCAGATTATCTGCTTTAGGAGGCGACCAAAGCTAGCGTGGAGGTCGCCTCACTTTCTCAGGAAGATTATGAGTTATAAAGAAACAAAGCAAGTTAGAGTAGAACAAATAATACCTAAAGATTATGCTGAAGGATTAGCAAAACTATTAGTTGAAAGACATTTTAAATATATGGCACAACAAGTTTCTGAAAAAGATGTATATAATTCAATTAAAGAATTTGATGACATAAACGAAATATGGCACGCTAGGACAAGATGAGTAGGTTAAATACTAGACGAGATATAGTAATTGCAAATTTAAATAGTGAATACCCAAAGTTTTTAAAAGCAATACCTAAATTAAGTAATAAAGATATTATGAAACATAAATTGATGAAACTATTAAATGAACTAAAGACAATGATGACAAAGGAGATGTTATGAGTGATGAATATGGAACAACAGATGAACACGATAAGACCTATGAGAACGAACACGAAAGAGATTACTCTCCAATGGTGTCTATCTCATTAAAAGAATATGATAAGTTAAAAGAGAAGCAACATTATATTACAGATAAAAGTTTAATTGAGTATATTGATAAGTTAGAATTTTTTTTAAAAGAGTTAAGAAAACATATAGTAAGAACGGATATATAATGGCGAAGATGAGAATTTTTAAATTTTGGAAAGATGATAAAGAAACGGAAGAAATAGAATCCAGTTCCTTTAAGAAAGCAGTTAAGTCTTTTCAAAACAAAGTAAAACAAAGTATGGTATATGTTGAGTGGGTAAGTAAGAAAGGTCAGGAAATGACCAAATGGCAAAAACTACCATTGGGAAGAAAAGATAAAATAGGTAAATGAAGTATATGCTAATGTTGTATTGTTTATTATTAATGTATATAATATTTGTAGTTTATATGACTTATAATAATCCTAATTTTTTTGGAGCTTTTAATTAATGATTATAGTTGATATGCACCAAGTATTGATTAGTAATATAATGGCACAACTTTCAATGAAGAGTTGGAAAGGTACCAAAGAAATAGGAGTTATTAATAAAGAAATGGTAAGGCATATGTGTTGCAATTCATTAAGAGGTTATGTTAGAAAATTTAGTAATGATTTTGGTTGGAGAAACAAAAATTTAATACTTGCCTGTGATAGTGCTGACCCTTGGAGACGAGATTTCTTTCCTAATTATAAATGGAATAGAAGACAAGGTAGAGAAGAAAGCAAAAACGATTGGGACATTATGTTCAAATTGATATTAGAAATTAAAGATGAGATTGCTGAGAACTTACCATACAAAGTAATTGCTGTAGAGAACGCAGAAGCAGATGATATAATTGCTGTGATTGTAGGTCTACAAGAGGAAGATAAGTACCTTATAATATCGGGTGATAAGGATTTTAGACAACTTCAAAAGTTTAATAATGTATTTCAGTATTCTCCTATTCAAAAGATTATGATTAAAGAAGATAACCCGAAAAGATATTTACACGAACAGATAATCAAAGGAGACCGAAGTGATGGAGTTCCTAACATTTTGTCTCCCGATGATGTCTTCATAACGAAGAAGAAACAAAGTCCAATAACAAAGAAGAAATTAGAAGAGTGGGCACAGGTTGATGATATACCTTTGGGAAGTGAGACCAAAAAATATTATAATAGGAACAAAAAATTAATAGACTTATCTATGATACCAGAATCATTAGTTAATTCTATTATAAATAGCTATAAGAATTGTAAAGTGCCTAGTAGGTCCAAACTACTACCGTATTTTATGAATTATAAACTGAAATCACTAATTGAAAACATTAATGATTTTTAATATTGCAATATAAGAGGAAATGAAATGGCTGAAAATAAAAGTATAGTGAATCCTGCTTTAAGACAAGCAGCTCAAACAGCGTCTTCAATGGTGCTGACATTCCACGAAATCTTTACTAAAGTTAATAACGCAAAAGACAAAGAAAGAAAGATTGAAATATTACGACAATATGATAGTCCTTCTATGAGACAAGTCCTGAAAGGTGCATTTGACCCAAAAATTAAATGGGATTTACCTTCAGGTACTCCTCCGTACATTGAAAATGACGCTCCGTTAGGTACAGAACATACTTACCTAGACCAAGAGGCGAAAAGATTATGGCACTTTGTAGTTGGCGCTGATAACAATTTAACTAAAGTGAAGAAAGAAACTTTATTTATCCAAATGCTGGAAGGTCTGTCCGCAGACGAAGCAAAACTATTATTAGGGGTTAAAGATAAGAACCTTAACAACCTATATAAAGGGTTAACTTCAGCAGTTGTTAAAGAATCGTTTAATTGGAATGATGATTATGTCAAAATTGAGACATAAAATTTAGTGTTTTTAGGGGGTTTTTATATGATAAATCCCCTAAAATAGACGAATATTTTGCTTGACAAGGGTACTGAATTAGTGTATAATAAATACTATAAATGATGAAAGAGGTATATTATGATTAAATTGATGATTAAAGTATGTGTTTTTATATATTTTGTGGGAGTAGGTTTACATTTGACAATGCAATACGCAAAAGCAGACGAATACACAACCGCTACAACAGCACACATAATCACACAAACGGTTACTAAAGGCGATATAGACCATAAGAAAGTTTTAACTGCTGAATTGGAAAGATTAATCCACAGGATGGCAATAGATATGACTTTCGTAATGCAGAAACACTTGCCTAATATTTTAGAAGGCATAGCCGCTGAAATAAGAGAAGACGCAGATAGAATTTATAAAGAAAGCCAAACTAACTAGGGAGGTTTTATGGAAAATTTTATTTATAGTGTTGCTGATACATTACAACTTATGTATAGTATTGCTCCAAAAGAGATATGGATAATAGTATTCGCTAGTATTTTTCTGTATCTACATTTAGAATACAAAGATTGGAAAAATAACAGAAACAAATAAGAGAGAGAACTATGCCATCAAAAAAACCTAAATCAGTTAGGTATGCCACTCTTAAAAGAAGAGTTAAATCAGAATATCAGCATACAAGAAAATACAAAACCACATATAAAGATATAAAGAAAGTATTTGCCTGGATAAACGAGGCAATATTTGATAGTGAACTACAACCTTTTAATGATGTACTATTAAAAGATTTAAGAAATCAAAGATGTTTCGGACAGGTTACACAATGGGAATGGAAAAGAAAAGGTACAACTGCTTTCCATTTAGAAATGTGTACACACTATAAAAATAAAAAAGAATTTATTGATACCCTTGGCCACGAAATGGTCCATCTGTTTCAAATGACTAGAGGAGATAGTGGGAATCATAATGCGTTGTTTTATTCATATAAGAACAAAATGAGTAAAGCAGGAATTAATATAGTATAATAAGTTTTAAATTTATGGGTAAAGTGAAACAAAAAATTAACAAAGAAGTAAGTACTGCTTTAGTGTCCGTTAGAAAATGGACAAAAAGACTATTAGGCATTGGTATCTTATTTGGTTCCATATATCTAATAGGAACTTTTCATCCAAACAATTACATCTTACACAAATACGAGAAACAATACGAATTAAAATATTTAGAAAAATTAAAAGAATTAGATTTAAGAGAACCTTCTTTTGAATATAATAACAATATGCAATTTGTTAGGGCAGTCCACAAGTGTATTGATTATATAAATTTCACAACACCATCAGCAAATAGAGTACCATATGAAATGGTTACAGCACAAGCAGTTTTGGAAAGTGCTTGGGGTCAAAGTAGATTTGCAGTAAAAGGACATAACTTATTTGGCATAAGAGTATTTGATACAACAAAACCACATATGTTACCTGAAGGTATGGAAAAATGGCCAGGTTGGGGTGTTAGAGTATTCGCTACGAAATGCGATAGTGTAAAAGAATATATTAGATTAATGAATGAGCATCCTGCTTATGAGAGATTTAGAGAGTTGAGATTAAAACAACTTTCTTTATATGGCAAAATGGACCCAATTGAGTTAGTAAAAACACTTGATAAATTTTCCACTACACCTGATTATCCAGAACGAGTAATCAAAATAATACATAAGATACGCAAACTAGAGGAAGATATGTAATGAGACCAAACAATTGGGAAGACCAAAGTTATAATAATGTTAAAGAAGATAATCGTCCTTATATGGATGACTTTTTAAAGAAGACAATAGAACAAGCTTTTATTACCTTTGAAAGGATGAGAAGAGGAGAACGCAAGGTATATTTTACAGGCAACTGGCAAAAAGATGTATTGGCGTGTTTTCCTGGAAGACAATCAAACAAAGTGTTTAAGAAGATGAGAGTTTTTTTAGATAACAATAAAGAGTATTGTTTCACACAGAAAAAATTGGAAAATATTGAAGGATACGAATATATAGTTATTAGGAGATAGTATGGGCATATTAGCATTAATAGCGGCATTAGCAATTTCTGGAGTAGCTGCCTTGTATAGTATATTAGGTTTAGCTGCTATATTTGCAGGTGCGAAGATACCTATTATAATAATGGGTGGTGTATTAGAAGTTGGTAAGTTGGTTACTGCTTCTTGGTTATATCAGAACTGGAAAAATCCACTCCTACCAAAATCAATAAAATACTATTTGACCACTTCGGTTATCGTATTAGTCTTTGTTACCTCTATGGGTATCTTTGGCTTCCTCTCAAAGGCACATTTAGACCAAGTTAAACCTACCACAACCAATGAAACTAGAATTGTTTTAATTGATAAACAGATATTACAGGAAGAACGAGTAATAGTACGAGCAGAAAAGACTTTAGAAAGATTAGATAGAGCTTTAGATGTATATATTTCAAAAGAATATGTTACCAGAGGATTAAGAGAACGAAAGAAACAAAAAGAAGAACGAGAAGAACTTACTTTAGCAATCAATACAGCAATGGATAAGATTGATGAGTTGATGGTAAAGAAACAAGAATTTCAATTAGAGACAAAAATGCTAGAGGCAGATGTAGGTCCTCTAAAATATATTGCTGAATTAATATATGGTGAAGAGAAAGCAAAGGATATGTTTGATGAAGCAGTTAGAGCAGTTATAATAGTATTGATATTTGTATTTGACCCATTAGCAGTATTATTATTAATAGCAGCTAATATATCACTATCAGGTTGGAGTAAACTACGAAAGAAAAAGAGAGAATATAATCAGAAGAAATTAGATTTACAGATTAAAAGAGAAAACGAAAAGATTAAAGAAGCAAAGAAACAGATAGGTAACTATAAAGAATTTTTTAAGAAGTTGGCAAAGAAAAGATTAACCAATGAAGATTATGAGAGATTTTTTCTTACATTAGGAGCTAAAGAAATGAGAGAAATGGGTCTGGATGCCGATGAAATACGAATTAAAATGGACCAAATACTTGACTGGAATGCTAGTGAAAAACAACCAGATAAAACACTAGTTAAATCAAAGAATATAAAGCCAGAGAAGATGGATTTAATAGTATAGTGCTTGACAACAGCACGGAAATGATATATAATGAACCTTATGTACACAGATAAAAGGAAAAACGAACTGATTAAGAACGCAGAAAAAATGATGAATAAAGCTCAATCAAAATGGGCAGTAATGTTTTGGACTGGCGTTTGGAAACAATTATGTATTAAATTTAATAGGGTTAATTAATGAACATATTTTACCTAGATAAAGACATAAACAAAGCTGCCGAGTATCATAACGATAAGCATTGTGTTAAAATGATACTAGAATATGCTCAATTGTTATGTACTGCTCATAGAGAACTAGATGGAGATAATGCTAATGAGAATTTATATAAATCAACTCATAAAAATCATCCTAGTGCCAAGTGGGTAAGAGAATCAAAAGCGAACTATGAATATTTGTATAGATTGTTTAATGCTCTATGTAATGAGTACACACATAGATATGGCAAGACACATTTAACATATCAAAAATTACATAATGTTTTAGCAACACCACCACAAAATATACCAGATAAAGAATTTACAGAACCAACACCAGCAATGCCTGATGATGTTAAGAATAATGATAGTCTAAAAGCGTATAGAGATTATTATAAGAAATATAAATCACATCTAGCAGTATGGACTAAAAGAGATACGCCAGAGTGGTATCAATAATGACATCAAAAAAGAATATGAGAACTAATAGAAGTCCTAGAAGAATACATAGAAACAAAGGTGGAAGAAAAAAAGGTGTACATTATTTAAGTGAGGCACAATATAATAAGGAAAAAGCAAATGCTAGAGACCCAATGGATATTGTAGTTATAAAAAAATGACAGACTTATTTTTAGACATAGACAAATACAAACAAGAAGAGGAAGAAAAAGAGTTAAAGAATACTCACCCGATTGCACAGGCACACGAAGCAAAAGATGTTGCAGTAGGTAAAAGAATTAAAGTAGAAGATTTATCACAACAGAACAAAGACTTTCTAACAGAAGTGAATAAAGAAAAGGAAGAATTAGAAGCGTCTATGCAAGAATCATTTAGACAGCGTGATGAAAGAGTTGCTAGAGAAAAGAAAAGAGATATACAGAAGTTGTTGGAAGAAAATATGATAACTAACTTCAAAACACCAGAACAACAAATGGCAGAAAAATTAGAATATGACAAATGGTTAGAAGCAAAGAAACTTAAAACAGACTTATCTGGCATACCTTTCCAAATGACGCCAGAAGAAGAAGACAGAAACGCAGGAGTTGAACGAGACGAAAATGGTAATGTTAAGTCAGAAGAGACAAAGAAACCTGAACAAGATAAAATGATAGACTTTGAGTAATATGGATTTAATAGACGGATTAATATTAGGTATAGGTGGAACATTATTAACAATTGTATTGTTTTATATTGCGTTATGGATTGGAACACACGACCAAGAGAAAGAAAATCAATTAGAGGAAGACAACCCAATAACAAGATTTTGGAGAGATTTTAGGAACAAATAATATGATGATAGAAACATTAGTAGGTAAAACAATAGTTTTATTAAACAACATACAATTAGCACATTGGCAAACACATAGTTATGCTGAACACGAAGCGTTAGGAGAATTTCATAAGAAGTTAACTGACCTTAATGATAAACTTGTAGAGGCGTGGCAAGGTAACCAAAATAAGAGAGTACATATTGAAGGTGGACAACATACTTTACAAAATTATAGAAGTAAAGACCATACCATTTCAGAAATTGTACAATATCAACAAGACCTTTCACAAGCAACATACAATATTGCACAACAAAACAATTTAAATCAGTTTGAAGATATTATCGCTGTACTAGAAGATATGGCAGAAATAACTTCACAGGCACAATATCATTTATCATTAAAGTAAGAACACAATGCCGACATATTCGTTTATAAACAATAAAACTAAAGAAGAATTTACTGAATTTATGAGTATGTCCGAGAAGGATAAGTATTTAAAGAAGAATAAACACATTAAACAAACATTGAAAACAATAAATATCATTAGTGGCACAGGTGGAATTAGAAATGACAGCGGATGGAAAGAAGTACAAAGTAAGATAGCTGAACGCAATCCTGGTACGCCATTTGCCTCTCAACACGGCAAAGCGTCAACAAAAGATATTAAAACTAGGCAAGTACTAAAGAAACACGGAATACTACCGAAGTAATATGATATACAGAATACTTTTTTTATGTGTTATAAGTTTACTAGTCACCAATTGTGGTGCTGGCTTTAACAACCTATTCACGGTAGGTGGTATTAGTACAGCAGTTGCTAGTAAGAACGCATATAGTATTGGTTATAATACACTTGACTTGGGTATACAGATAAACTCTGGAAAACCTATTAGAGAACATATATTAGAATCAATAAAGAAAAAGGAGCATACATATGCTCCTACATTTTAGAGGAGAAATATAATGGCAAAAAACGATATGCCTGATTATATGAGAGGTTTTGATACCACAGATGATTGGGGATTTGTTCCTGTATCATCAAAACCTGTGGATCCTAAACCAGGTGTTGACGAAGAACAACTGGACTCAAAATTTGAAGGTACTAACATAGAACTAGCGAAAGTTAAATCAGATGTTGGTTCTATTAAAACTATGATGAACGAGATAATGCAAATAGTAAATGAAAAAGAGACTATCACAAAAGAAATAACTACCGAAGAAACTAAAGAAAGATTTAAAGAAGTTGAAAAAATCATATTACCTTTTTTATACAATCTTTCCAAATCGGAAGAGCCATATATACATTGGCCGAATAGAGGACCTATAATCAAAGCACAGATTGATAAGATATTAAAACTAACAAGGGGGTAATTTATGTCGCTTAAAGCGAAACATAAGGAACTGAAAAAGGAAGTATTAATAGCAGAAGAAAAACGAAATGGGCAAAGAGGATATGAATCGTGGTTAAAATTAAGAGAATTGAAAAAACTAAAACTAAAAGCGAAGGAAAAATTAAATGAAATTAAGTAAAAATTTTTCATTAAAGGAAATGACTACAAGTCAGACGGCTGAACGGAAAGGGATTAATAACAATCCTAATGACGACCAGATTACAGCATTGCAGAAGTTATGTGAAAATATATTGCAACCTGTAAGGGACCATTATGCTACGGCAGTTACCGTATCAAGTGGTTTTAGGAGTGAAGAACTTTGCGTAGCAATTGGTTCATCTACCAATTCACAGCACGCCAAAGGGCAAGCTGCCGACTTTGAAATATTTGGAACGCCAAATGCTGAACTAGCAAAATGGATTATGGATAATTTAGATTATGACCAATTGATTTTGGAATATCATAATCCAGACGAACCAAATAGCGGTTGGATACATTGTTCATACAAGAGTCCAACAGACAACAGAAAGAGTACATTGAGAGCGTTTAGAGACGATAAAGGTAAAACTCAATATGTTGAATATAGTCCCAATTGAACGCTGGGTCTAGTAAGTAAAGACGAGATAAACGATATGTACTTGAGGAATAGGTCAAGTTAGCTGCTTGACAAATTGCTCGTGTGATGATATAATGATTGAAATAAAGGAGTAAGATAATGGCTAAAGAATTTAAATTTGTTGATGTGAATAAATCACTATTGCCTAAATGTAAAGGTAAGAACCAAGATGGTTTCAGATTTTACGACATAGATGGCAAGAACTATCCATCAGTAACCTCAATCTTAAATATTAGAAAGTCAGATGGCTTAAAAGCTTGGCGAGCTAATATTGGAGAAGATGTAGCGAACTTTGAAATGAGAAGAGCTGCTAAAAGAGGAAAATCTACACATACACTAGTTGAGAACTATATAAACGGTGATACACCTGAAGAAAGGTCTGTACTACCATTAGGTCTGTTTAGACTTATGAAACCTTACCTAGACAATATAGACAATGTACATTTAGTTGAAGCGATAATGTATAGTAAAGAGTTGACACTTGCAGGTCAAACTGATTGCATTGCTGAGTATAGAGGTAAACTATCAGTAATAGATTTTAAAACAGCAAACAAAGAAAAGATTGAAGATTGGGTGGATAATTACTTCCTACAATGTACTGCCTATGCAGTTATGTATGAGGAGATATTTGGCAAACCAATAGAACAGATTGTTGTACTAATTGCTGGTGAAGATGGTTCAATGCAAGAATGGATTAAGAATCCTAAAGATTATTTACCAGAATTGAAGAAAAGCATAGAAACTTTTTATAAATATTATCAAGGCGTAAATGCTTTACGAAAATAGAACAAAACAGAAGTCAAATAATTTTTAGTTACCAAAGTGAGTTGTTTCTGTCTATCAGAAAGGATAGATGAAAATATTTCACAATCCCACAGAAAAGTGGATGATAGTCGTACTGGTGTCAGTACTATTATTATTAGGTATAGATGTCAGTAGAGCTGACCACAAAGAAAATATATTTTTTCAAACTACAGCGCCAATATTATGTGCTCCTTATGACAAGATGACGCAATGGCTTGAACATAATGAATTTGAAGTGGTTAGTGTAGGACTAGGCAGGTCAGGTGGAGTACAAACAGGAGAACCTGTTTATATGGTACAAGGTTATTTGAAAAAAGGAACAGATATTTTTGTATCAAGCATTGAAACTCCAAATGGAGTAGATAAGTGTTTAATGTATAATTTATTTGACTATAAAAAAGTAGAGGATTTAGAAAAAAAATAAAGGAATTATGAAAACAATTGGAATGTTTTTGATTGCATTATTTCTATTAAGTGGATGTGGCATTAAATCGCCAAGTGTAAAACTTGGAAAGAAATGTGTCATTAAAGGTGATGAAGTAGTTTATTCGTATGTATGGATACACGATAAAGATTTACCTTTACAAGCTAACAAAGAAACTTGCAAACAGATTGAAGAGAATTAGTCGTTGAAAGTGTTGTAATAACTGGAGAAGACTTGGGTGCAATTCCCAACACCTCCACCATTCACTTTAAACACACTATTGGTGTGTGTTTATGGGGGGTGATACAGGTTCGATTCACAGCTAAAGGACATTGGAGATTAATAGTTGGAGAACTTAAAACTCAATTTTAACTGGCAAACAAAACTTTGCCCTTGCTGCCTAGTTAATAGGCAACGGAGTTTGGTGGATACTTGGCAACAGAAATTCACCATTTTAACCACAAGTAGGACAACACTAAAATGATAAAAGAAACAATTTTTATGGTAGTAGCAATTTTAATAGCTTCTGGAGAACCAGAAGAAGTTAGAACTCATCCATTTTATAAGTTTGGAACACTAGAAGAGTGTACTCAATTTGTTCAATTTAATTATCAAGGATTATATACTGGATTAATGGCTGCTCTAGCCCAAGAAGGTAGTGATAAAATGATTAAAGAAATAGCGTGTGGTGAATATGATTATGACCCAGTTGGAGCAACATCAGCAAAATATAGTATTAAGTAGGTGCTTGACTTTCATTTAGTCCTATGATATAGTAGTACTATGAACTCAAAACAATTTAGTTTAGAAATAGAAACTTACAAAAAAGAACATAAAGGTATCTCTTATATGGATGCTATTGTTGGATATTGTGAGGAAAGACAGATTGATACTGCTACGGTAGGACCTTTATGCAATAAAGCATTGAAAGAAAAGGTAGCATTAGAGTGTCAGAAACTTAATTTATTACCAAAGACTAGTGGAGTATTGCCTATATGACGCAAATGGAAGTATCTTTCGTAGATAAAATGGGAAGTGACCTTTCAGTAGTAAATGCTGCTAGAGTATCTTTCGCAAAAGTTAAAAAAGATTTAGACGCTAAAGATGAGAAGTTAATTAAGTACTTGGCACTATGGGGACATTGGTCACCTTTTGCTCACGCTACAATGTCATTTAGAATTAAAGCACCTATATTTGTTGCAAGACAACTAGTTAAACATCAAGTTGGTTTAAGTTGGAACGAAGTAAGTAGGCGTTATGTATCAGATAAACCTGAACTATATAAGATAGACAAATGGAGAGGTAAACCTGTCAATTCAAAGCAAGGGTCAGCAGGTGAAGTTGAATTATCAGATTTAGCCAAAGTAAGTTATGATAAAATTATGGAGGGTTGTAAGATTTTATACGACCAATTATTAGGTGAAGGTGTAGCACCAGAACAAGCAAGAGCAGTATTACCACAAACAATGATGACCGAGTGGATATGGTCGGGTAGTGTATATGCTTTTAGTAGAGTATGTAATCAAAGAATTAAACCAAATGCACAAAGAGAAACAGGAGAAGTTGCAGAACAAATAGTCAAAGTAATGGAACAACACTTTCCACTTTGTACTAAATATTTGATAGAACGACCAGAGTTGATTTAATATGTATGGAGGATTTGAAGTTTTTAAAATATGGTTGGCAGTAAAACTACATTTTACTACCAAGACTTATGACTACTTTACTTATGGAGGCAAAGTTAATTGCAAACTAGAAACATTTACAAAACGAAATGACAGATATTTCTTTCATAAACTCTCTAAAAAATATGACGCTGACCAAGCACTTGATTTCTTTGTTGCGAACTTCTTGGTTAGTGATAAAGCGTGGATTGGAAATCTTGCCAAACAAGATGGTACCGATAATTATGTTTCTCATAGAGCTTATAAAGATAGTTTTAGTTATAATTTTAGGAGTGAGTGTAGGATTATTAGCGATAGTATGGATAGGAATAACTGCTCTTTTGATGATTTGTTTATGGTTGATAGAGGACAACATCCTCCCTTCCTTAAAATACTCTTATCTAAAAAAATCAATTATCAAACTTTCGTTGTTTTTGAAGAAAACTTGGATTTCATTAAGCGATGGGATAAAGAAATTAAGGAAACGGTAGTGTGGCCGATACATAGTAAGAGAATTAAAAAGTATATGCCATTTATAAGATACAATAGAACACAAATGAAACTGGTAATGAAAGAAGTATTTAATGTCAGTTAAAGAAAAGATAATAGAACAAATTAGAAAAATTTACGACCCCGAGCTGCCTGTTAATGTTTATGATTTAGGATTGATATATGATATTAAAGTTGAGAACGCAGTAGCAAAAATAACAATGACTTTGACAACACCAAATTGTCCAGTTGCTGCTAGTCTACCTAAAGAAGTACAAGAAGATGTAGCAAAGGTAGAAGGAATTGATAAATGCGAATTAGAACTAACCTTTGACCCACCTTGGTCTAAAGATAAGATGTCAGAAGCTGCTAAATTAGAATTAAACTTATGAGTAAGAAAGTTAGAGAAGTATTAGAAGATATTAGAAAAGTTAGAGACGATTTAGTTGCACAATCAAATCCACATTTTCAAAGTCTCACAAATATAATATATAAATGGGAAACAAGATTAGCAACAGAAACAGGTGGTTGTAGTTGTGGTAGGTCACCAACAGGAGTTTGTATTGGTTGGCATAGTTTCACAGAAGAAAAATATTTAGAACATAAAAAGAAATATGATGAACTATCAGAAGAGAAAAAGAAAGTTGTATTTCACGCAAGGGCAATAGATGGCATTGGAGAGTAGTGACCTATATCGTAAACGAGAAATGTATAAAATGCAAACTACAGGATTGTGTAGATGTATGTCCAGTTGATTGTTTCTATGAAGGCGAGAATATGCTCGTTATCAATCCAGATGAGTGTATAGATTGTGGAGTTTGTGAACCAGAGTGTCCGATAGACGCAATTAAACCAGATACAGAAGAAGGTGCTTCAGATTGGGTAGAACACAATCAAAAATATAGTAATATATGGCCGAATATTACTACTAAAGGCAAGGTTCCTGAAGACGAAGATAAATGGCGAAATGTAGAAGACAAGTTTAAATATTTTAGTGAGAAACCAGGCAAATAGAAGAGTGGATGCTTGACAAAGCTGTTCTAAAATGTTATATTAGAGATAATGGTATACAAAGTATTATAAATACTATTATTGAAAGACGATTTATATTATGATACTTAAATACGAAAATACAAATACGAAATACATACAAAGGAGAAAATTATGGATTTTGAAAC
>PBJL01000036.1 GCA_002721105.1 Acidiferrobacteraceae bacterium
CGAAGCTATCTACGCAGCAGCCCGCACTGCTAGAATTCATGACTTTGTTTCTCAGCTACCCAACGGATATCACACACGCGTAGGGGAGCGAGGTTTGAAATTATCCGGTGGAGAAAAACAAAGGGTAGCGATTGCGAGAGCACTGTTAAAAAATCCAAAAGTATTATTTTTTGATGAGGCTACGTCCGCTCTCGACAGTAATACTGAAAAAGAAATACAGGACAATCTGAAAGAGTTATCAAAAAACCGAACGACCTTAATTGTTGCACATCGACTATCTACCATTGTTCATGCCGACCAAATACTAGTACTAGATCAAGGAACAATTATTGAAAGTGGAACCCATCGGGCACTATTAAACTTTGATGGTAAATATTCAGCTATGTGGAAAGAGCAAGAAGCTGGCATCAAAAAAACAAAAATACAACTTGCTTAATAATCCCAATTATTCGTACACTCAATACGAAGAATATCCAAAGAATACTAATTTCTTGGATCAAACTACTACTAATACTGGACATATCTAAATTCATATTCTTGTCTATGCGGCTTCCTGAAAAAATTTTGCAAAAAGCAAAGGATGCTTCTGTTCGAATAGTATTGCCTGAAGGGGAAGATATACGAATTATTGAAGCAGCAAACTTAGCAGTGAAAGAAAACCTTGCCGAGATCATCCTTTTAGGAAATAAGGAAAAAATCCTTGAGATAGCTAGCCAAAAAAATATGTCATTAACTAACCTTGAGATAGTTGATCCTAACGGTGTACGATCAGTTCGAGACTATGCCAACCTGCTGATTTCTAGAAAAACCAAAGGCACGTTGTCTATGGAAAAAGCGACTAAACAGGCTCTTCAACCCCTTGTTTTTGCAAATTGCATGGTAGCAAATGGTGATGCAGATGGCTGCGTTGCCGGTGCCACCACGTCTACCGCAGAGATAATACGGCATGCGATAAGAATTGTAGGGCAACACCCATCATGCCCAGTAATCTCAAGTTTTTTTCTTATGCTGTTTGATTCAACCGGTTTAGGTATCAACTATCCCGTCCTTTTTGCAGATTGCGGACTCGTCATTGATCCAAACTCTGAAGAATTAGCCGCCATCGCAGCTTCGACAGCAGACAATGCTGAATTATTACTGAATACTCGCCCGGTCATTGCTATGCTGTCATTCTCAACACTAGGTAGTGCACGACATCCTATGGTGAAAAAAGTTCGAGAGGCCAAGAAACTGCTAGCTGAAGAGCATCCAAAATTAAAAGTCCATGGTGAGATTCAATTTGATGCTGCAATTCATGAAGAAATTTTTTCCATTAAAGGTGGAAGAAAAGAAGACTATACTAAGCCGAATGTTTTTATCTTTCCCAACCTCGATTCTGGTAACATTGCATACAAATTAGCTGAGCGTACAGCTGGGGCAATAGCGATCGGGCCAATACTTCAGGGAATTAACAAGCCCATTAATGACCTGTCTCGAGGGTGTACAGCACAAGATATTGTCCAGAACATCGTGATAACAGCCTGCCAAGCAAGCAGTCTTCGCGAAAAAGATATCTAATCTATCCGGTCGTCATCTTCTGCTACGCAGACAAGATTTTTCGTATGAAACCAACAGCCTCATCAATATCACTTTGATCCACATCCAAATGAGTTACAGCTCTTAGTAAAGAGTGTCCGTTGTCTCCAATCCAAATCCCGTGTTTTCGTAATTCAATAGTTAAATCGCTAGCTCGCATACCAGTGTCTTTAATATCAAAAAAAACAATATTAGTCTCTACTTCAGAATTTACAATTTTTACACCATTTATAGTTTCAATACTCCTAGCAAAGCGATTCGCATTACGGTGATCAGTAGCCAGTCTATCAATATTGTTTAATAGCGCCCAACTGCCAGCTGCTGCTAATATCCCCGCCTGACGCATTGCGCCTCCTAGTCTATGTTTCCAGCGCCAAGCCTGGTTTATGAACGTTTTGGAACCAGCGAGTATCGCCCCCACAGGGCATCCCAAGCCTTTGCTAAGATCCAGCCAAACAGAATCAAAATATTTAGCAAAATCTGCCGGTGAAACACTAGACGCAACCGATGCATTTAATAAGCGGGCGCCATCCATATGCATAAAAAGACCATGAGATTTTGCTAGATCACTTATACCTTCAACGATTTCACGCTGCCAAACCGAACCTCCGCCTGCATTGGAAGTCTGCTCGATTACGATTAACCTCGATCTAGGCTCTAAAGCGCGCCCCCTTCGAATGAGTGGCTCGATATCTGCGGGCCCAAAAATACCCCTTTTCCCATTCACACTACGAATCGCAGCACCCGCAAATACAGATGCTCCGGCAGCCTCATTGTTTACTATATGAGCTGTTTTGTCGGCAATAATTTCATCCCCAGACTCACAATGAACCGAAATCGCAATGTGATTACACATACTTCCGGACGGAAGAAACATAGCTGCATCCTTACCTAACAGATCGGCTGCTTCATCGCATAAACGATTCACGCTGGGGTCTAGATGTTGTTGTTCATCTCCGACTTTTGCTGTAGCCATTGCATTTCGCATATCTGCGGAAGGCTGTGTTTGCGTATCACTATAAAGATTAATTCGAATTGGTTCCATGGCTACTAATATGATAGATCAATAGATAATGCAGGCAATTCAGTTAAACAAAGTACCGAAAAAATATACATTTGTTAAACTCAAAAAATATCGCTCATATGGCAATAATACATTAGCCAGCCCTTTCAACTAATTTGAGAGAAGCTTTCTGCAATCGCTCACAAGCATTCGAAACTATCTCAATATCAGTGGCGTAGGAGACCCGAAAATAACCCGAAGCCCCGAAAGCCTCTCCTGGAACCAATGCTACACCAGCCGCATCAAGAAAATACCCAACTACATCAGTATCGGACTCAAGAGTGATACCATCTGGTGTCACCCTCCCATACAAGCCTTTACAGGATGGAAATACATAAAATGCTCCATCTGGGATGTGACAAATTAACCCGTTTATACGGTTGAGCTCTTGAACAAGTCTATCCCGGCGACCCCTGTATGCTGTTAACTGAGATTGCAAAAAACCAAGATCTCCATCGAGTCCTGCGATAGCAGCATGCTGAGAAATAGATGCCGGATGAAAATTAGATTGGGATTGTAATTTTGCCATACTGCGAATCAACCATTCCGGCCCACCTCCATATCCAATTCGCCACCCTGTCATGCAATACGCTTTGGACATACCATTGCAGGTCAAAATTCGGTTTTTCAAGTCTGGCTCGACTTGAGCTAAGGTATGAAATTCCATGTCATCGTAAATTAAGTGCTCATAAATATCATCGGTAATGATCATTACATGAGGAAAGCGGATAAGCACTTCAGCTAGCGCCGATAATTCAGAATAGCTATAAACTGATCCAGTTGGATTTGAAGGACTGTTTAGTATCAACCAACGAGTTGCAGGAGTGATGGCCGCTTCTAACTGATCTGGTTTTAATTTGAAGTTATCTGTCTCAGAGCAATTAATAATAACTGGCGTGCCATCCGCAATTCTAACCATCGCTGGATAAGAGACCCAATAAGGGCCGGGAATAATTACCTCTTCAGCACTATTCAAAGTTGCCATAAAAGCATTAAAAAGTAATTGTTTGCATCCAGCACTGACCGTAATTTGAGAAGTTTTATAAGTGAGGTTGTTATCACGCTGGAACTTTCGAGCAATCGCCTCTTTCAATTCTGGAACTCCATCTACCGCTGTATAGCGAGTATAGCCCTTCCGAATAGCATCCTCTGCTGCCACTTTAATATGGTCTGGAGTATCAAAATCTGGTTCGCCTTGACTTAGGCCAATAATATTTCGGCCCATAACTTTCAATTCACGCGCCTTATCAGAGATGGCACTCGTTTGAGAAGGTTGAATTCGATTGAGACGATCCGAAACCGCTTGATTATTTGTCTTAACATCGCGCATATGTGATCTCGCTAACAATATTCATTGCTATAAATTTATCTTCTGCGCCTTCAATATAACAGAGATAGGCGTCATACTTCACCTATTGGTAATTAACATTAGTGTGGAGAAATGCACTTTGTCAAAGTTCTCGCCGTTATATCACTGTGACTTGCTAATTTCTGGCGGTCGCATTTTTGATGGTTCAACCAATAAATCATTTTTAGGTGATGTCGGTGTTTCTGGCGATCGAATCGTCGCTGTCGGCAATCTGAACAAATATAGCGCTGAAACACTGATCGATGGTAGGGGTTACGCAATAGCTCCGGGATTTATTGATACTCATGCGCATGACGATTATCTCGTCTTAAATAACCGAGAAGTAACGCCAAAACTCAGTCAAGGTGTTACCACCGTAATCATAGGAAACTGTGGCATTAGCCTTGCACCATGGATCGCTGATAGAAAACCTCCTCCTCCTATGAATCTCATTGGGGACCAAAAAAGTTACTGTTTCCCAAGTTTTGAAACCTATCGGAAAGCACTAGAAGAAAAACCACCTTCTATTAACGTTGCCTCCCTAATTGGTCACTCTACTCTGCGTTGCGCAACAATGGGTGAGCTAAACCGTCCTGCTAATGCCAAAGAGACTGCACAGATGCAATCGAAATTACAAGCTAGTCTAAAAGCAGGCGCTATCGGATTCTCAACAGGTCTAGCATATGAGCCAAACTACTATGCCACTACTGAGGAAGTTGTTTCTTTAGCCAAAATGGTCACCGAATTTTCTGGAGTATATGCGACTCATATGCGTAATGAAGGCGACCTTCTTTTTGAAGCTCTTGAAGAATCTTTCAGAACAGGTCGCCTCGCAAACTGTCCACTCATTATTTCCCATCACAAATGTGCTAGTCCGTTAGTAAGAGGGCGAAGCTCAGAATCGTTGAGCAAAATTGAGTCGGCCTCAAAACACCAAATCGTTGCGTTCGATGTATATCCGTACAATGCTAGTTCCACAGTTTTGAAAGAAGATTATATTGATATTTCCGAGGAAATATTGATTACTTGGTCAGAAACGGTGCCTGAGGCTTGTGGAAAAACACTGTCAACTATTGCGGACGAATGGAATTGTGAAAAGAAAGATGCGATTCGTTTACTCCAGCCGGGAGGGGCCATCTATTTCACCTTGGACGATGCTGACGTCGAGAGAATTTTAGCTCATCCTAAAAGTATGGTGGGCTCCGATGGAGTACCTAATGACGAACATCCTCATCCTAGGCTATGGGGAACATTTCCTCGCATTCTTGCTCATTATGTTCGCGAAAAAAAACTACTAACCCTGGAAAACGCTATCCATAAAATGAGTGGTTTATCGGCCTCTACATTTCAATTGCACGATAGAGGTTTTATCCGTTCTGGTTATTTTGCTGATATTGTAATTTTCGATCCTATTTCAATTACAGATAGAGCAACCTACAAAATTCCGAAAAGATCTGCAACAGGTATACGGATGGTTATAGTAAACGGTACCATCGCCTGGGAAAACAATACAGGAACTGGAAGTCGAACTGGCGTAGTATTACAAAACCAGCACTCACAGAATTTGAATTAAGGTAGTTCAGTTTGATTACCACTTATTGCGTAACAGTCGCAATCTCATAAATACATCCTTAGGCTCAGGGTTCTCAGGCATATCGGGAAATACTTTTTTCAAATATCTTACAATTTGCGGATTTTGAAGCCGAAAAAAAGTATTGATCTTTTTCTCTAAACCAAGCGTTGAAACCATAGGGTTGTTTGGATCACTGATACCGTTGCTGGTCAAAAGTTCACTGGCTTTTAAATTATCTGGCTCCCGATCTAAAGTGAATTCTAAATTGTTGACCCAATAATCATGGCCAGGATATACACGTGTATCGTCCGATAGCTGTGACAACTGATATTCAAAAGAATCAAACAAATCTGAGGGATTGCCTCCATTATGGCAATTACCAGCGCCTGCGTTAAATAGTGTGTCCCCAGAAAAAAGAGCCGGTTGGTCAGTATGAGCTAGTAAACAAACATGACTCAAAGTGTGGCCAGGTGTATCCAACACCTCGAGCTCGACTGTTTTACCTAAACGGACTAGATCACCTGCATTTAGACCGGTATCCACATTTGGTATATCCGCTTGATGATGCGCCAATAGTTGAGCGCCAGTAGCTTTAACGAGCTCTTGATTACCACCTGTATGATCAGCATGTTCATGTGTATTTAGGATTTTCGTAATCTGCCAATTATTTTTTTTTGCCTTTTCTAGACACTTTTTATGATCCAATGGATCTATAGCAAGCGCTTCACCAGTTTCGGAACAAGCGACTAAATAATTAAAATTCCTCCATGCATTACCAGTCCAAATCTGCTCGATATTCAATAATTCCTCCGTTTTCTAAATTTCTTAAAGTGTTGTTTAAGAAATTTCAATAATCACTTAGTATACTTGTATGAGTAGATTTTTATTCTCTTTTTAACCTTTGACTGTTAAATAGACACAAAAAATCAAATCAGCATCCTAGATAAAACAAACAAAAATCCATGAAAAATATTCCCAAAGACTGGTACAATCCTCAGTGCAGAATCTGTCCTCGTTTAAGCGCCCATCTAACCGAAATTGCAACCCGATACCCAACCTACCATTGCCGGCCAGTGCCGCCTTTTGGATCGACTAAGGCGAAGCTCTTAATTGTTGGTCTTGCCCCTGGGCGCCATGGAGCAAATGCCACTGGACGTGTATTCACAGGAGATCATGCAGGAATTCTTCTATATGAAACACTATACGAACTTGGTATAGCATCACAATTGAGGTCAACCAACGCTGCTGATTCCATGTCTCTCGATAATTGTCGTATCACTAATGCGGTGAAATGCCTACCACCAAAAAATAAGCCAACAGCCGTCGAGGTTGCGGCATGCAATCAATATCTAAATGCCGAACTAAGTGCTATGACTAGCGCCGGTGTGATAGTTGCACTTGGTGGGCTTGCGCATAATGCGGTACTAAAAGCCTTATCCTTGAAAATTTCAGAAACTCCCTTCGGTCATGGATCTGAATATCGTCTACCGGATGGAAGGACGCTTATTTCTAGCTATCATTGCAGTCGCTATAATACTCAGACTAAACGTCTCACAAAAGTCATGTTTTATGAAGTCTTGAAAAGAGCTTTTTTGTTAGCGACTATGCCAGTCTGATCAGTTCATATATAAAACATTTGCGTTAGATCTTAAGTACGCCTACTCTGATACTTAGAGAAATTAAACAATTAACGAGAAATTTATGGAATACACAAAATTAGGTAGAAGCGGTATCACGGTGTCAAAAATTTGCCTTGGAACTATGACGTGGGGAGAGCAAAATTCTAAAGAAGACGGTTTTGCTCAAATGGATTATGCCATCGAAAACGGTGTTAATTTCCTCGACACTGCAGAAATGTATCCTATAGATACTCGAGCTGCAACGTACGGTCATACTGAGGAAATAATTGGCAACTGGCTAAAGCAACGAAAAAATAGATCTGAAGTAGTTATTGCATCTAAAGTATGTGGGCCTGGGCGCCACCATGTACGACACGGTAAATGTAATTTTGATAGAAAAAATATTATTTCCGCGATCAATGGTAGTCTAAAACGTCTTCAAACAGACTACATTGATTTATATCAGCTACACTGGCCTGATCGAAATTGGGTTGATTTTGGAAATCTTGGTCAAAGTACTTTCATCCCTGACAATGGAGCAGACCGATCCGAAACACTTGATACAATCGATGAATTGATCAAGGAAGGCAAGATTCGAAGTTGGGGGCTATCCAATGAAAGTGCCTGGAGCGTGATGGATTTTGTAGGCCGAACAATTTGTAGGGATAATGATCAAATCCGGCCTGTTACTGTTCAAAACGCATACAATTTACTTAACCGAAAATTTGAAATATCACTGGCAGAAATCGCGTTTCGGGAAGATGTTGGATTGCTAGCATACGCTCCGGTTGCCGCAGGAGTGCTAACAGGAAAATATCTGAATGGTGCACGCCCTACCGACGCTCGAATGACAATTTGGCCGCACCAGGATCGTTATTTTAATCCAAAAGCAGAAGTTGCAACTGAATCCTATATTCAACTGGCAAAAAAATTTGGGGTAGCACCCGAAATTTTGGCTCATGCTTTTGTAGTTAGTCGCTCCTTTGTAACCGCATCCATTATTGGAGGTACAAAAATCGAACATCTATCGCAGGCTTTCAAAGCACTTAGTTACGATATAAGCGAAGAGCTAGAACAAGAATTTGAAAGACTGCACCGAGAATATCTAGTGCCAGCCCCCTAAATACCGCTATTGCAAATTTCCCAAGTCTACAAAAAACAGTCTATTGCATAATCTCCGGAAAAATCTATTAAATCTCAAACATTCACATTAAAAGGTATCCTTTGGATGATCATAGCAGGTCTTTGCTTTGTTTCAATGACCGGGGTAATTCGCGGATTTCTCTCTGAAATGAATCCATTTCAGGCAGCATTCATCCGATATGTTTTTGGTTCTATTCTTGTGATCCCAATCATAATCAAGCTTGGATTTTCTGGCATTAGATCAAGCCCGATTGGATTATTTGCTACAAGGGGCATTGTCCATGGCATCGCTGTGATGTTATGGTTTTTCTCTATGACACGGATACCAGTCGCTGAAGTTTCAGCGTTAGGATTCACATCGACAATATTTACAATCATTGGTGCAATAATTTTCTTAAAAGAGCCATTGTATCGATACCGAATTGTTGCAGTTCTTTTCGGACTTACGGGCACCTTATTAATCTTACGACCAGGCTTTAAAGTAATCGAGATTGGCACCCTTGCGTTACTAGCATCAGCGATTTTAACGTCCTGCTCCTTGCTCATGGCAAAACACCTCACAAGAAACCAAAACAATACGACAATTATTGCTTTTCTTTCAATATTCGCAATGCTAGCTCTGCTGCCATTTGCCTTTGCTGCATGGCGCACACCAAACTTATCAGAAATTTTTTGGTTGCTAATGACCGCTATTCTAGCTACGACAGCGCATTACGCTATGAACAAAGCATTTACTCTTGCAGACATCACGTCATTACAGCCAATTATGTTCTTACAACTGATCTGGGCTACTTTACTGGGTTTATTAATATTTGATGAACATCCCGATCTTTGGGTATGGCTAGGCGGTGCGGTCATAGTAATAACTGCCACCATTACATCTAATCATGAGTCAAGATTGCAAACCAATCCAAAAACTAAAGCCATAGATTGACCTCACTATCTCAAAAGGCCATAAAATATGCCAGAAACTAAAATTTTTCTTTGGGATTCATAATATAAATCTGAGTCAACATCTAAAATAGCGTTTCACAAACTTGCGGTTTGATCCAGATTAAGCGAAATTACCCGTTAACACATATTTCAATTGTCTTTCTAGACCCAAAGCTAAATATGATTAAGGAGTGATTCGTGGTAAAACGAATAGACTATTACTTCACTATTTCATCTCCGTGGGCTTATTTAGGGCACTCACGTCTAAAATCAATAGCTGCCTCTAACCAAATTGATATTTGTTACAGACCGGTAAATATTATAGAAATTTTTTCTAAGACAGGCGGAATATTGCTGAAAAAACGCTCAGAAGAAAGACAGCATTATCGATTGGTAGAACTCACTCGTTGGAGCAAACACCTAAACATAAAAATCAATCTTCATCCGCAACATCTACATGCATCTGACCATCTTGCCAATAAGGTCATTATTGCACTAACTGAAATGAATATTGACCCAGGGCCTATTTCGGAAACATTTGCGCGCGCAATATGGCTAGAGGATCAGGACATATCGGACATTGGCGTGATTTCATCACTATTACTCAATCATGAAATAGATCCTAAACCACTACTTATTAACGCACAATCTAAAACAATCGAAGACAAATTTTCAAAGGAAACCCAATTAGCAATTGCTGGTGGTATTTTTGGTGTACCGTCTTATGTTGCCAAAGAGCAGATTTTTTGGGGCCAAGATCGACTTGATCTTCTTAGAAGTTTTATCTCAAACAATAATTAAATAGTCCCGAAGGCTACCAACCAAATGAGTGCAAAAAAAACAAATATAGTTGTCCAAGGCATTTCAGAAATAAACGAAATTCCAGAGCTTATCGAAATAAATAGCTATGCAAATATTCGCTGTGCTCCTGATCTAGAAACACTGCGTAATTTCCTCCCTGGAGCAGAGGTCCTGCTAGGATGGAATTTTGATGCTGACATCCTTGAAAAAGCATGGGATCAAGCGACCCATCTAAAATGGATCCAATGGGGAGGAGCTGGAGTTGATGCCGTTTTATTCCCTGACTTAGTTGAGAGTGATGTCGCGTTAACAAATATGAAAGGCATCTTTGATCGGGCAATGGCGGAATATGTGCTTGGTTTAATTATTGCTTTTGCCAAGGATTTCCCAGAAACATACAAGGCTCAAACAGAACGTCGCTGGTCTTATCGACTAACAAATTGCATAGAAAACTCCAATGTACTAATAATTGGGACAGGCGGGATCGGGCGAATGATCGGCTATCTACTAAAAGCTGTTGGATGTCATGTCACTGGTGTGGCACGAACAGCACGTTTAGCTGATGATGTATTTGATAGTACTTATTCCATTGAAGATGTTGACGAAGCGTTAATTGGAGCAGATTACGTGGTTCTAGCCACTCCACTGACTGCTCAGACCAAAAACTTTTTTGGCGAAAATCAATTTGCTAGAATGAAACATAGCTCCTACTTTATCAATGTTGGTCGAGGCGAGTTGATAAATGAACACGCTCTAATCGACGCTCTAGAGAAGAAAAATATTTCTGGCGCTGCGCTTGATGTTTTCCAAACAGAACCACTACCACCTGACAATCCTTTATGGTCAATGAATAATGTCATCATCTCACCGCATATGTCCGGCGATTATTTTGGCCACCGTTCAGCGATGGCTCATCTGTTTCTCGAAAACTTAAATTGCTTCCGGCATAATCTACCGCTACGAAATACTATTGATAAAAACCTTGGATTTATCGCAACTAAACCTTTGACTAATCAATAAATCTAGGCATAAAACTTACTATGGAAGAAGCGTGGCTATATTTTTACTGTAAGAAATTTTACCTAGGATGTGATAGCGTTCATGATTGGACTCTATGTCTTTTGATTGGTACCGATAATTAATCATGAGGCAAGCTGATTCCCTCTGGCCTTTTCTGGAAACATCACCCATCCAGTTCAAACGCTCCATACTGGCACCGTTCGACAAGTGAAAATTTGCGACTCTATCTAGAGCAGCGATACCACTCTTCTCATTAATTAAATAGTGAGTGGCGAGAGCGAGAATGGTATCACGTAGGTCGTATTTATTGATACCATCCTGAATCCAACTTCGATCTAGAAAAATTCGCTTTTCTTCCTCAGGGCTAATTTTAGATAGCAAAGGTGCCAAGATTTCTAAGGTGCCCGAACCCAGACGAAAATTTTTCAAATTTTCTTGTAACCAAGCTCGAAATCCTGGGATTGGCGACAATGTCACAAAACTTCTCAAATTCTCATTATTTTGCGATAGTTGATCGACAACCTGCTTAATCAAAAAACTTCCGAAACCTACCCCATCTAGACCAGGTTGAGTAGCTGATATGGAATAAAAAACAGCTGTGTCAGCTTTAGCTGCCTCAACTTCACCTTCACCCAGTTTTAAGAGATCTTGAATCTTGTGTGGTAGGCCGTCTGTCAACGCTATCCAGACGAAGATCAGGGGATCGTTTGGCATTTGGGGATGAATGAATGCGTAGCAACAACGGTCACCAGCTGCTAAGCGATGCTTTATATCTTGCCACGACCGAATAGCATGTACCGCTTCGTGTCTGGCTAGCTCTTCTATTAGTACTGCTGGCGCATCCCATGTAATTCTGCGTAAGTCTAGAAAACCGACATCAAACCAAGAAGCAAGGAGATCTCTAAACTCACGATCGAATGCCTCAAGCTGTAAATTTTGATCCTTTATTGTTATGAGCTCTGCTCTCATATCAACAAGAAATTTAACCCCTTCATGTAGTGCATTAAAACGTGTCAATAATCGTATTCGTGGAGATACAAGCGTCGCGCGAAGCTTTTCTTCAGCTAGAAGATCTGGTCTACCATCAACCATTACTCTTTCAGAGTTCTTTGCCAATCTAAGCCATTTCCTCACTGCGTCCTCAAGTAAGTCAATATCGACACCATACTCATCACCGAGTAGCCTTAAAAATACCTTCCTGCCTTCCTTATTCAAGCCTAGATAGACACCACCAAGATTTGCGGCACGAGCTCTAGCCGAAGCGGCACCGCCAGTATCTGATAAGCAACTATTTACCTGGCGACGAATCCATTCAAAGTCTTCTGGCGGAAGATGTGGTCTAATATTTCCAGTCAGACGATTTCTCGCTGTTTGACCAATATCTAACCAAGTTTTATGCAGTTGTCTTAAGCTTCGGTCAATAATCTTTTTTTTTGGTATTTCCATTACTCTGTCGGCTTGGCGTATATCTTTATGATATTTTTAAGTCTTTAATTTAAAAATTACATATCTTCCTAATGACATGATCGACCAAGCTTCTTTAATCGCCAATAATTGTAGGGCAATGGGGTAATGAAACCAGCCATCAACATTAAAGGAAGCACCCCTAAGGAAAGTTTCGCAGAGCCATTAACTGCCAAATCTACTAGATTCATAGCTAATTCCATCGATACCATTGAAATTAATGACATTCCAAGCGCTGTTCTAAAAGCAAATTTCCACGACATCTGTTTCAATAGAACAAACACTTCCAACACAATAGATGTAATAATTCCATTAATGATAGCTAGTAGGAAAATCATACTTGATGGCCATGGAATTTCTAATATCTGAAAAACTCCAATTGTGCCGAGATCTCCAATTGAGCATCCTGCTAGACACCACAGAGTATTTTTTGTAGCTCGTAACCATGTGTGTCTACATACCCAAGATATCTTTAAACTGGCCCCCAAAACAATCGGGTTTAATGAAAATCGCACCATGAATGTATTAATAAAGATTGAGATCAGCCCAAAAACGTATACTAAACATTCCCCTGTCTGAAATCAGATTTGGAGGATTAACTATTAATATACCATTAACTTATACTTCGAGATGTTGAAAAACCGATCAATTTTGCTCTAGAGATAGATTCATCACAAAATAAATGACAAAAATAAACATCATCGATGAAGATCCCTTTGCTCGCTTTGGCATCACACACCTCTCAGCGACGTCATTACTACAATTCCGAAATGATCCGGCACTAGGGATAGTCTACTTAATTCTTAGAGTGAGAGAAATAGGAAGCCCAGCAATGCATCGCGGCACAGCTATTGACGAAGCTATAGGACTCCTACTTACAGACGACTCTCAATCCAAAAGTCTTGAAACAATTAAACGTTTTGCCACTCAGAATTATCGTCGGTTAATCAGCGAAGACACGGAAACTTATAATGGTCGATATGTTGAACATGAACTCAGAGTTTTGCTCAACTGTCTTGATGTGTGTTTTCCTTTAATGCAATCATGGGATAAACCAACTGCATATCAAAAAGAGATCTGTATAAATATTACAGGTATAGAAGTTCCGATCCGTGGATATATCGATTTACTATATCCTTATGAAGTACGTGAATTGAAATCTACGGTAAAACCAAAACGCGAGATCATTCCAGATCATGCTTTTCAAGTTTCAACATACGCCTTAGCAATCCAAAACGAAACCGGTGAATGGCCTGAAGCTTGTGTAGATTACCTGACTCCTACCGCTCTTCAATCTTACACTTTAGACGATGTCGAGAGTCAAGCACAGGAGGTGATAAATGAAGCTTTCGCGATCAGATCTCTCTTATCTAAAGCCAAAGATCATGCCACACTTAGCACCATGATCACACCAGATTTTAAAAAAAGCATTTGGAAATATCGTCCCCAGTCAAAACGTGCAGCCATCGATTTCTTCGCTACCAAAAATTAAGTATTTTTAAAAATTCTTTATTTATCTTTTATTTCAACGTGCTCGGACATTCTTTTTTTCTATCGTCTGTCAGTTGCTTGGACATTTGTGAAATCAAACCCTGCAAAAGAGACTCAGACTCAATGACTAATTTATCAAGCGACGCTGTCTTAAGAGCCTCAACTTCATAATCGTCATAGATTGTTGGCTTATAATTTCCCCAGCCTGAAAGCGTGCATTGAAGATGTATTGCAACTGGATCTTCGTCAACTGATGACCAAATCCTACAATTCACCTCACCTCGCTTGATAAACCGCTTATCATTTCCTACATCGATATCCAAAAAAGCCTCATTTGATTCATCATATGTAACCTTTGACCACAGTGCTCCATATTCTTGTGCCTCATGGGAAAGAGACGGAATTTGTGACCGCAACAGCCTTCTGATATTTTTTTCGAAACTGGCTTTGCTAGCAGCCGTATATGATCCCTTAACATCAACATTGACCCAACTTATGATTCTTATCTGGCAGGGCAGCGAATAATTCCATTCAGCAGAATCAGGTAAATGTAAAATCTGCCCAGGATATATTAATCCATCGCCCGCCAGATTATTGCGTTTCATTAACTGTGCGCAAGGAACCTTATACTGCTCAGCGATATTGCAAACCGTATCGCCAGGTTTTACCTCATATCCATTTAAAAGTTCTTCTGCTTTAACGCTCGAAAAACTCACCAACAAGGAAATCAAAGAAATGACGATAATAATTTTTGTCTTGATATGCATCTTTTCGTTCATCGAATAATCAGTTTCATAGTAACTCAAACACTTCTCATATTGAGATAATTTCCCTATAAACATCCTTCACCGTGCTAACAATCCTAAAACCAAACCAACTTTTAGAAACGATTTTCTCCTATTCTGGCCAATAGCCATAAAATCCGCTTGGTTTCCTTGTAGCTGTCAAGAAAATGGGATATTTTCTATAAAACAATAATTCTACATCTTCTCAATGTCTTTTCGAAACTATCCTGAGTCAGCACATTTATTCGCATTTTTGATCAGAAACACATTTGTCAATTTGAAGTAGACAATAAGTCTTATAAGGAGAATCCAATTCATCTTATTAACGTCATAAAATGTGATCTGCTATCGAATAAAATTAGTTTTTAAGGATACCCCTTTTATTGTATTGGTTTAGAATGAAAACAGCCAACAAATAAGTATGTCATCTATAATTGATATTGGCAGGCAAAAAATGCTAGAAATTAAGTTTGGCTCGATATACTACTTTTGAACTACGTGCGACATATTAATCATATACAAAGCTTTTCTCGTCGACAGGGACGAATTACTACAGCACAACAAAACGCCTTGAAGACTTTATGGCCGAAATATGGTCTAGAAATAGGCAAAAACACAGGCCAACTTAGCGCATTAAGCAACAAGATCTCTTTAAAAGTCGAGATTGGTTTTGGAGATGGTCAAAACTTAATCCAGATGGCTACGGCACAACCTCATAATATGCATATTGGTATCGACGTTTATCGCCCTGGGATCGGTCGTTTGTTAATTGAGCTCAATCGATTAGATGTCGATAATGTTAAGATTATAGTGGGCGACGCAATGGAATCATTTCCAATATTTTTTAAAGAGAATTCAGTCTCTGATGTGATGATATATTTTCCAGATCCATGGCCCAAAAAACGACATCATAAAAGAAGATTAATCACAGAAGATTTTCTGAAGGAGATCGTATTTTATCTCTCTAAAAATGGAAATTTATATATTTCAACTGATTGCGAGCACTATGCTGAGGACATCCTTACTTTGATTGAGTCCGAAAACCTTTTAGAAAACGTCGCAGGTTACTGTTCTTATGCTCAACAACAATTTCGAGTTGCGCCGACTAAATATGAGCTTAGGGGTCTTCGACTTGGAAACACGATTCGTAACATCCATGGTCGCCGCTTATGCAACTAGGTCATCCAGATTGGTGGGATTCCAACAGTGATCAGCCATATAGGCTGCCCTCGGAGTCTAAGAATCGAACCTCTACCGCTCATATTAATGAATATAGCAAAACGCTACTTTCTACTGTAGCTATATTCCCACTGCTTTGTTATCAACTCCTACGCTCCAAAAACAATACAAAAGAACGTACGAAAAAAGATTTTATTGGACTCGGAATTTCTAACGATCGCGGAGATTCAAATGAAATTGTAGATATGGTCGAAGATCTTGGCGTTGATCGCCTTCTAATTCGAGTACCAACCTGGAAACTTCATCAACTTGAAAGATACGTCGAATTTGCCTCCAAATTTACAGAAAAAAAAATCCTGATAAACATTTTACAAAATCGAGCGAATGTAATCGATCCAGACTCCTGGATGACTGCGGTAGAAAAAATAATTGAGGCATTTTCTCCAATTACAAACGAGTTCCAACTTGGAAATGCTGTTAATAGATCAAAATGGGGCTGTAGTCATGTTGGAGAATATTTAACCTTGCTTGATAATACCAAAGATTTACGAAAAACATTTCCTAATGTTTGTCTTGTCGGCTCATCGATAATTGATTTTGAGCCATTATCGACACTAAGAACACTAATCAACTTTCATAAATATAAGCTGGATGCATGTACATCACTTCTATACGTTAATCGACGAGGATCTCCTTACAATCGACAATTTGGTATTTTTGATTTAGAAAGAAAAATAAAACTTATTTCTGGACTCCTATCACTTTCGAATAGAGTCGCCAATCATTTATGGATAACAGAAACAAACTGGCCACTTTTAAATACAAAACCATTTACTCCTAACTCCGGAAATCAACGATCAACCGTAAATGAACATACACAAGCCAATTACTTAACCGAATACTACAAAATCGCATGGAAAACTGGTCAAGTTGAAAGAGTCTACTGGTGGCAACTAATCCAGACCGGCTATGGATTAGTAGATCATCGATTTTCAAAACTAAGGAAAATGCCTTCATATTTTGCGTTAAAGAACTTATGCAATGAAAATGACAGCTTGAGTTGACGTAATGCTAGCTGGTAGGCTTTAAGTCTATGACAATTTGCAAATTAAGCTCCATTATATTGTGACTGTTTCGACACCGAATTGAGTCCCAATCATCAATACATCTGGACGTCTTTGTGCAAAGATGCCATTTTCTACAACGCCAGGAATGTTATTCAATTCTTGCTCAAAGGTTAAAGGGTTAGTTAAATCAAGATTGCGCACCCTTAAAATCAAATTATCATTATCAGTTATGAATTTTTCATGCAGCTCTGGGGTACCACCCCTTGCTACAAGTTGTCTGCTCACCAGTCCTCGAGCCATGGGTATAACTTCTATTGGCAGAGGGAAAGATCCCAGGACATCTGATATTTTTGAACTATCTACCATACAGACAAACTTTTGGGAGGCTGCCGCAACAATCTTCTCTCTAGTTAATGCCCCACCACCACCTTTGATGACATATAAAGACGACTTCACAGCCTCATCAGCTCCATCTACATACAGAGGAAGATGACCAATAGCATTTAACTCAAATATCGGGATGCCAATGGCCGATATGCGTTTTGCAGTCGACTTTGAGCTAACAACTACACCGTCCAATTTGTTTTTTAGCTTTATCAGGTTTTCAATAAAAAAATTAGTAGTGGAGCCAGTGCCAAGACCAATTACATCACTACTCTCGACATAATCTAGTGCAGCTTCTGCAACTTTTTTCTTTTCTTGTTCATTGCTCATATTTATCATAAAACTCAAATAATTTATTTAAATTCTCATATACTCTACACAATAATGATGTTGCATACTAAGTCTAAAGCAACTACACCACAATCATCTACTAATAACGTAATCATGTGCATAGAAGAATTCTCAGCATTATTTAGCATCCCAGGCGAAGGATTTGTCGCGGAAATACGTACGGGTGATGAAGTACGATTATATGACCGGAAAGGACTACAGCATTTAATTCTAGAACGAAAACAATTAGGAAATAAAAATATACAGGCATTAGAAAAAGCGCTTGCCCGCATAAATAATCTCGGTGACGCCATATATCAAAACAATATCAATAATTGACATCTACAACACTAAAAAATCAATTTATTTTATTTTTTAATACCCATTGCGACATTTGTTTTCAACTTGAGATGCTGTAATAACTACGATACCAAGAAACAAAACGTGCCACCCCTTCGTTTATATCTGTTTTTGGATAATACCCAAGATCATCAGAAATGTTCTTAATATCCGCTTCGGTTGCAGGTATATCTCCATCTTGCATCGGAAGTAATTCTAAAGATGCTTTTTTCCCGAGTTCTTTCTCTAAAACTTCTACATAGTCCATAAGTTGTACGCGTTGACTATTTCCAATATTATAAATTTTCCAGGGATCAATTTCTCGAACCTCAACATCAGACTCTTCGGTTTTATTTTTGGGCTCTCCGATCGGAGGATTATCCAGTGCCAATATTACTCCAGAAACAATATCATCAATGTAGGTGAAATCCCTTACCATTTCTCCTTTGTTATAAACAGGAATTGGCTCGTCCGCAAGAATACTTTTTGTAAATTTAAATAGCGCCATGTCTGGACGACCCCATGGCCCATATACTGTGAAAAACCGCAAACCAGTTGTCGGCAACCGATACAGGTGCGAATATGCATACGCCATAACTTCATTGGCCTTTTTGGTCGCAGCATAAAGAGACATTGGTCTATCAGTATTATCGTGTTCTGCGCTAGGCAATTGCGCATTTGATCCATAAACAGAACTTGTTGATGCATACACAAGATGATCGATCTTATTTTGACGACACTCTTCAAGAATATTAACGAATCCCACCAAATTTGAATCAACATAAACATACGGATTTTCAATTGAATATCGAACACCAGCCTGCGCTGCTAAATTGACCACACCATCAAAAGACTGATTTGAAAAAATTCGTGATAGTTCACGTCTATCAGAAATATCTATTTTGACGAATTGGAAGTTCGGTTTTTCATTAAAGATATTTAAACGTGCTTCTTTTAATCGCACATCATAATAGTCATTTAAATTATCAGCACCAACTACCGTATCACCTCGGCTTAACAAGTGATTCGTTAATGACGAACCGATGAATCCAGCTGCTCCCGTCACTAGAATTTTCATTCTTATAAACTCCAGTAGCGAATTTCTGGGATCGGCATTAGGTTGCGGAGAACTGCCTTGATATCGATAATCAGTCCCGGCTTCGAAACAAGATTTTCTATGATATCTTGACTCATCGAAACATAAGCTGAATGTGGTACTGCAAGAACTAACACTGTCGCGATTGACAACTGCTCAAAAGGCACAAGTTCTATATCATGCAACTCAAGCACCTTACCCTCATCTACTAAATCATCATTGACTTGGACTTTAAGGCCTGTTGATTCTAGCTGCTTAATCAACTGAAACACTTGGGAATTTCGAAAATCTGTACAATTCTCTTTGAAAGTTACTCCGAGAACATTGACATCTACACTTGCTTTCTGATGATCAAAAGCGGTCAATTCATCTATTATCTTATTACCCACAAATGTTCCCATATTGTCATTTATTCGACGGCCCGCAAGAATTACTTCTGGTTGATAACCAATCATTTCTGCTTTATGGGTCAAATAATAGGGGTCGACACCTATGCAGTGCCCTCCCACAAGACCTGGTCTAAAGGGAAGAAAATTCCATTTTGTACCTGCCACATCCAGAACCTCGGACATATCGATATCTAAGCGATCGAAAATTACCGCTAGTTCATTTACTAATGCAATGTTTAAATCACGCTGAGTATTCTCAATGACTTTTGCTGCTTCCGCAATTTGGATACTTGAGGCGCGATGAACACCAACATCTATTATCGAGCTATATAGCTGAGCTATAAATTCCAATGTTTCACTATCATCGGCTGATACAACCTTTACTATGGATCTTAAATTATGCTCTTCATCACCTGGATTAATTCTTTCCGGCGAATAACCTATATGAAAATCTTTTTTCCAAACTAAGCCTGACTGGTTTTCTAGCACTGGCACGCAAATTTCCTCAGTGGCTCCCGGATAAACAGTTGACTCATATATAACAATAGCTTTTGGTTTCAATATCTTGCCGACTATTTCACTCGCACCTATTAATGCCGTGAAATCAGGACGCTGTTGATCATCTACAGGTGTTGGAACGGCTACTATAAAAACATCGCAAGCTTGGAGTTCTTCTGGATTTAATGTAAAAGTAAGATGTGTTGCTTTTCTAAACTCGTCTGCACTCACCTCTCCAGTTACATCAATACCTGAACGATAGGAATCTATTTTTTCTTGGTCTAGGTCAAATCCTAAAGTTTCATATTTACGGCCAAAGGCGACAGCCAACTGAATACCGACATAACCCATTCCTAACACCCCAATCTTCAATCGTCTTCTCCTCGTAAGCTTATAAAGCTTTATAGCTGAATCTGTTTTTTTCAAAGAACACTAGAAATCTTCTCTATAATTCGTTTTTGTTCGGTTTCTCTCAGGTAAGGATGCATAGGCAAACTAAGCACATTTTTAGCTAGTTCTTCACTGTTTGGAAAAACTCCATGAAATTCACTAAGTGCAATCTGATCAGGCAATGACTTTGGATAGTGGATCGCAGTTGGTACGCCAAGTTCCGCTAAAGCATTTTTAATATGATCTCGATCAGTAACCTGGATGGTATATTGAGTCCATGCTGAGCAGTTACCATGTTCAATAAAAGGTAACTTTAACCTATTTTCTTTTTCCAGGTGGCTCATTGATTCCGAATAATGATTGGCGATTCTTTTCCGAGATTCCAACTCTTGATCAAAGACTTCAAGCTTTGCAAGCAACACAGCTGCTTGGAGTGAATCCATTCGACCATTTAAACCTACACGTACGTGCTCATAACGCTCTTTCTGTCCATGATTTAGGATTTCTCTCATTGCCTCGGCAAGGTTCGAATCGTCTGTAAAACAAGCTCCCGCATCTCCATAAGCTCCGAGTGATTTTGCAGGAAAGAAACTTGTGCAACCAATTGTAGTGCCACCACATGATCGAACATGGTTATGGTGTGCGCCAAAGCTTTGAGCTCCGTCTTCGATCACCGGCAGTCTACGAATTCCTGCTATCTCTTTTATCTTTGTCATATTAGCTGTTTGTCCATAAAGGCTCACTGGCAATATTGCGCGTGTTCTGTGTGTTATTCGGGAATCTAGCTGGTCAACATCCATATTTCCTGTTCTAACGTCAACATCTACGAATACCGGGGTAGCGCCTGCCAATAGGATTGCCTCAGCTGTTCCTATAAATGAGAAGGCGGTCGTGACGACTTCATCACCACGCCCGATTCCCAACGATAGTAAACTAATCAACAGAGCATCTGTCCCACTGGATACAGAAACGCAGTGTTTCACACCGACAAAATCCGCTAATACCCCCTCCAGTTTTGAAATCTCTGGACCATTAACGTATTGCCCATGGTGTAATACGACATGTATAGATCTTTCCAAATTGGGACGAATTTGATCTTGTTGCATCTTCAAATCAATTAATGGAATAGAAGTCTCGGTAGCTATGCTCTTCATGACATCTTGGCCATTGATAAATGGTAGTCCGATCTCTAATCGGATTTTATTCGAGGTCAAAATTCTGGTTTCCCCGCCCAATCGACTAGCAGCTTTTACTAATGCCATAGTGTCTGGATCTAACTCATGCAACGTACCGCCGTCTTCAGCTATAGCGGCTAACCAAAAAAATAATTGATCAAAA
>PBJL01000037.1 GCA_002721105.1 Acidiferrobacteraceae bacterium
TTCTTAGCTACTTTCTTCTTCGTAGCTTTCTTAGCTACTTTCTTCTTAGCTACTTTCTTCTTAGCTACTTTCTTCTTCGTAGCTTTCTTAGCTACTTTCTTCTTCGTAGCTTTCTTAGCTACTTTCTTCTTCGCCGCTTTCTTCTTTGCCGCCATGTGTGTTTCTCCTCTTCTTGAATTGGAATACCACTAGACAGACTTACTAATGTAACCCTCAAATCATTACCATACAACAGTATCGTTCAGTTTTACTTTATTATGTGATTAGGAAAATGAGAAATCAGATAAGTAGTATTAGAACAAATTACACTCTGGTAAATAAATCGAAGATTACGTCCTAGCGCGAACTATAACCACGCGTAATAAAATGTCAAGTTTTTGGAAATTGTCGTTTTAAAGAAAAGGAGAACTATATCCTGCTTAGGAGGTTTTTTTGACAATTACTATCCTTCACACGAAGGTGGCGTGTAGTATCAACTTGAATACGCTAATGTGCTTATTCATATAAATTATCTAGCATTGGTTGAAGTATTTTCATTGATAGTTCAGTTGCACCACTGTTTTTTTCTATCATTTTTACTCCATAATCGCCCATAGATGATCGAAGGTTAGGATCCATCAAAAGCTTAGACAATGTTGTCCGCAATCCTTCTTTATTCTGAACTTGGATACCTGCATTAGCTTCAACTGCTAGCTGACTTATTTCTTCGAAGTTTGGCATAAATGGGCCGAAAATAACTGGCACTCCTACGGAACACGGCTCTAAAATATTATGCCCGCCTAATCCAGAAATAAAGCTTCCACCAACAATTGCAATGTCCGCAGCCCCGTACAAAACCGGAAGTTCTCCTAGCGTATCTGCGACTAAGATATCAACAGTTCGTGGCAATGCTCCATGTTGTTCGGTTCTTCGTAGGAAGTTAAGCCTATTCCGTTCCAGTAGACGACAGACTCCATGAAATCGCTCTGGATGACGTGGCGCAATCACTAAAAGCAACTCTTGGTGTATATTTTTGAGTTCGTGAAAAATGCTCGCTAACATAGTTTCCTCGCCATCATGGGTGCTACCCGCTGTTATTACTAGTCGATCATGCCCCCAATCTTGGCGCACCGCCTCTGCAATTTCGTGAACTCCGGCGGCTAATTTCATTTCGAATTTCATGCTACCTGTGCGATGTATGGAGGAGCGCTTCACCCCTAGAGAGGCCAATCTCTTACAATGTTTTTCTGATTGAACGCCAAAACTAGTAATTTGAAGGAGAGTTTGTTTGGTTAACCACGCAATTCGTTGATAGTTTTGTTTCGATTTTGAGGATAATCGCATATTTAGCATCACAACGGGAACATCAGTCTTTTTACAAAAGTCAATCATGTTGGGCCAAATTTCGGTTTCTATGAGAATGAGAATTTTCGGGTTTACGCAAGACATAAATTTCCTTATGGCAAATGGATAATCATAGGGCGCATAAGAATAGCCAACATGATTTCGGAAAATTTCCTTTATTCGCTCTAATCCCGTTGGGGTCATCGTAGTGATAAAAATACGCAGATCGGGGTATTCTTGTATCAATTTTTGTATTAGTGGGGCAGAAGCATTTGTTTCCCCGAGTGACACCGCATGAATCCAAATATCATAAGAACTTTTGCTTTCTTTAACTTGACCAAATCTTTGAAGCCAGTTGAACCGATATTTTGGATTTTTTCGAGAACGCCAAAGTAGCCGAGCCAAAATTATTGGCAACGAAAGCCAGAGTAAAAAGGAATATAGTTGTCTAGCCAATTCAATATTTATCAGGTAAGACAGCCCCGACTAATTTAGTTTATAAGATTTTTGATTCACAAATTATATTTACATTTAAAAAGTTTAATAGACTATGGTCATTGGTATTTTGAGACTTTTCCGGTAAGTTAGCTTAAAGAAATTAATTTTTCTATACTGTGCCACAATATTGCTATTAGGCGATGATAATTTTCTAAGCACCGCGTATCAATTGACCTGACATAACATCGCGGATCGTACTTGGGGCGCTTTTTCTACCTACTGAACCTTTTAGAACAAAATCAACTTCATCGCCAAATTCGGCGGTTGCTTGATGATGCGTTCTTAATGGTGGTTTGCTAGATCTGTTGGCGCTAGTAGATACGATCGCGGATCGGAAATTCCGACAGAGTTGCAGAGCTATGGGATGATCAGTGATTCGTACCGCTATAGTATTGTGGGCCCCACAGATCCATTTTGGGGCCCGAGGCAGGGCTGGAAAAACCCAAGTATGAGGCCCAGGCCATGAAGAAAGGGCTTCATCCAAGAGACCCCTCTTTTTTAAATCAATTAGCCCTGATAATTGTCGTAAATCGGATGCTATTACTATCAATCCTTTTGACCAATGACGTTTTTTTATCTGTAAAATGCGTTCGACGGCAAATCGACTCATGGGGTCGCAACCTAAACCATAACAGTATTCAGTAGGGTATGCTACTACACCACAACCTTTCAGTATCTTAGTGGCCACGCCTAACGTTTGTGCATTCAAATTACTTTTCTCGCAGCTTTGTTTGAAGAGCCTCGTTTTTTTGTCGAACCTTTTCCACATTTTTTTGCCTGGATTCGATAAGCCGGCGGTTCAATGCTTGATCTTTAATGGCTAGTATCTGAGCTGCGAGCCATGCTGCATTTATAGCGCCCGGCTTTCCTGTTGCGACACACGCCACAGGGATGCCACCCGGCATTTGTACTGTAGATAGTAGAGAATCCCACCCACTAAGTGGTCCAGCATCTAGGGGAATTCCGATAACGGGTCGAATCGTAAGAGCTGCTACTGCGCCAGCTAGATGAGCTGCTAGGCCGGCCGCTGCAATAAATACGGCGCAGCCGCGATTTTCCGCATCAATTACGAAATTGCGCGTATCTTCCGGCGTTCTGTGGGCCGATGTAATTTTTGATTCCCACGGTATTTCTAGTGCGTCTAATACATCTAATGTATGTTCCACGGTGGCAAGATCAGAGTCTGAACCCATCAAAACAGCAACAAACGATTTTTTCATAAAGTCCTCCTGTTATGATAGTTATATAAATTAGTTTAATTTCCCCCCCGCTCCACAGCTCGGTAGCCGATGTCGGTTCTAAAGTAAGCCTGATCCCAACCTATTTTTCCTACGTGTTGGTAGGCCAATGATTGGGCTGCGGCGATGTTATTACCAAGAGCTGTGACACAGAGCACTCTACCGGCGTTAGTCAAAACTTGATTTTTTTCAAGCCTAGTGCCGGCATGAAAAACTTTAACATCTTGATTTTTGATCTTTTCTAATCCATTAATGTTGTTTCCAGTACCATATTTGTCTGGGTATCCGCCTGAAACCATAACAACACCAAGAGCAGGTCTGGGATCCCACTCAATTTCATAATTATCAAGTTTCCCTGATAAGGTCGCGCAAAAGATATCAACTAAATCTGATTTTAAACGTAACAATATAGGCTGTGTTTCAGGATCCCCCGACCGACAATTGTATTCCAGCACACAGGGTGACCCATTTTGATCAATCATTAGGCCTGCATATAAAAATCCGGTATATGAAATACCGTCTTGCAAAAGCCCCCTTACTGTTGGATTAATTACATCGTTAATGATTTTCGTGTTGAGGCTAGCTGCAATTTCGGGAGCCGGAGAGTAAGCGCCCATTCCCCCTGTATTTGGGCCTGAGTCACCTGCATCTCTCGCTTTATGATCTTGAGAAGTAGCTAGGGGCAATACTTGTTCGTTATGAACAAGACATATGAAGCTCATTTCTTCTCCCTTCATGTAATCTTCGAGGATAATTCGATCACCAGCAGCTCCAAATCTTTTTTGCTCAAGCATCGAAACGATAGCAAACTCCGCGTCAACAATGTTTTTAGCAATATAGACCCCCTTTCCCGATGCCAATCCATCTGCTTTGATTACTATTGGGGGGTTCATTGTTTTCGCATACTCGATGGCTTCGATAGAATTTTCAAAGGTTTTATACCGAGAAGTTGGTATTCTGTGTCGTTGCATAAAATTTTTTGCAAAAATTTTCGAGGCCTCTAGTTTCGCGGCTTCTTTATTGGGGCCTATACATGGAATACCGGCATCTTCGAATCGATTAGCAATTCCATCTACCAAAGGCTGTTCCGGTCCGATGATAGCAAGGTCGATAGATTGATCTTTAGCGAAAAAGACCAAGGCATCAATTGCATCAGTGGGAATAGGAACATTTTCAACTTTTGGTTCCTTTTCTGTCCCTGCATTGCCGGGCGCTACAAAAATTTTTTCTGTTGATTCTGAATTGGCTAATTTCCATGCTATAGCATGTTCCCTTCCACCGTTTCCTACAATCATTGCCTTCACGTCTCTATTCTCAGTGTCGAAAGTGGCGCATACCGGTAAATATCATTGACATTTTATTTTTATTTACGGATTCGATGATCTCATTATCACGCACAGAACCACCGGGTTGAATCACCGAGCTGATGCCAAACTTAGCAGCGGTTTCTATTGCATCTGGAAATGGAAAAAAGGCATCAGATGCCATCGAGCAACCAGAAATTTGCAGGCTTTGTTCCTTAGCTTTAGTTACAGCAATCCGAGCAGAGTCAACCCTACTCATTTGCCCAGCGCCAATTCCCACGGTTGTTTGTCTCTTGGCTAGGATAATAGCATTTGATTTTACATATTTTGCTACTTTCCAAGAAAATAGTAAATCAAGAAGCTCTTCGTCATTGGGAGTTTTCTTACTTACCACTTCGAATTGGTCTTCTTGCGAAATCAGATAATCGTATTCTTGGATTAAGAGTCCCCCGCTCACTCTCTTGTAGTGCGCTTGAGAAAATGTTTCGGATGTGGGATAGCCACTTTCAATAAGGCGGACACTTGGTTTGGCCGAAAAAACTTTTATTGCATCTTGGTTTATCTCAGGTGATACAACTACTTCCACAAACTGATTGTCGATAATAGTTTTTGCGGTAAATCCATCTAAAGCCCGATTAAAAGCGATGATCCCGCCGAACGCTGATGTTGGATCAGTTTTGTATGCAAGCTTATAGGCAGCTTCTGTATTTTTTCCAATAGCGACCCCACAGGGATTTCCATGCTTTATAATCACACAGGCAATGTCTTCGAAGCTATGTACGCATTCAAGTCCAGCGTCTGCATCAACGATATTGTTGAACGAAAGAGGTTTTCCTTGAATATGTTTTGCACTAGCGATTGTTCCCGGAGGAGGATTAGTTTCTTCGTAAAAAGCGGCTTTTTGATGAGGGTTTTCTCCATACCGCATGTCAGAATTCTTATGAAACTGTAGGTTTAATGTTTTTGGGTATGCAGAGGCTCCACTAGGCGCCAGGTAATTGGAAATGGCGTCGTCATAGTGAGCGGTATGGCTAAAAGCGATTTCGGCTAGTCGGAGTCGTGTGGATGCTGAAATTCCACCATAATTTTTTAATTCGTTGATTACTGTTTTGTAATCGTCATTGTGTGTTACTACGGTAACATCAGCATGATTTTTAGCTGCGGCACGTAACATGGTTGGCCCTCCAATATCAATATTTTCAATGATTTCAGAGGGCGTTGATTTTGGGTTCCTGACAACCTCAGGAAAGGGATATAGATTCACTACAACGAGGTCTATGGTGCCAACACCCATAGTTTTTAGTTCTTCTAGATCTTTTTCTCGGCGAGCTAGTATCCCCCCATGTATTTTTGGGTGTAATGTTTTAATTCGCCCAGACATCATTTCCGGATGTCCTGTGTAATCCGAAACCTCAATTACTGGGATATTGTTTTCTTTTAAAAGTTGTGCTGTACCACCTGTTGAGATAATGTCGATATTAAGTTGTGTTAAAAACTCCGCTAATTCGACAACCCCATTTTTTTTTGACACACTAATCAAAGCGCGCCTTATTTTTTTTCTCCCGCTCTGTGTCATTTTAAACTTAACTAATCCCAGACTTTAGGTATATTGTTAGGGTAAATTTACTTGTCGAGTCCGTAGCTAGCCAATTTTTTTTTCAGGGTATTTCTATTAATGCCTAGCATTTTAGCAGCGCGAGTTTGATTGCCAAACGCTTGTTCCATAGTGATCTTTAGCAACGGACGTTCTGTTTCTTTTATCACCATCTCATAAATCCCCGTTGCTTCTTCACCATTCAATTGGTCAAAGTAATGTGCTAGGGAGTTTTCCACTGCGTCTGATAAAAGGTTATTAGTGTTTTTCTTTTTCATCTATATTGGTGGCAGCATTATATTTAGAATTTTAAGTCGTCAATTGTTGAGGATAACACGATTTTTTGTCATAGAGTTTCGCCTGCTTTCTTGAAGCCCTTTATTGATCGATGATTTTTGCCTCAAAACCTACTGCTCGTTCATCCGGTCCAGCAAGATGAAGTGTTGCGATTGAAACAATACCCGGAAAAATTTCATAAGAATTATTTGTGGTTTGATAATCTATTGGAGCATACGTTCGCTGGCCAACTATTGCACCTTTTCGATCAGTCAGAATAAGTTCAATGTTGGGGTACGGCCGCGCTATTGTTGTTCGATTCTCAAGATGGAACTTTACTATCACAGCTCCCGGTAATTGTGGGTCAAGATCCACTCGCGTCTCAAGAATTCTAAGAGCTGGGCCTTTCAGTGGTGCCGGAACGGTACATCTTAGGATGTCACAAAATAATGCTAGAGATGGTCTAGCGCTTGGAATCGCGGCTAGTTCATCGAAAAGTATGTATCTAACTTGCCCATAAAGAACAAGGATTGCAATTAATGTCCCTGTTAACCACAAAGATAGACTTTTGAGACTTGAATTCGATGATTCTTTGGTGGAGACATTGGAAGATCTTTTAGGACTATGGCTCCTGTTATATCTTCTGTCATCAATGTGGGGTTGTTCATAGCTTGACGTCAAACGAGCGTCTTCTTGAAAATCTTTGGTGCCGAGGGCCGAGTCACCTATATTCTCCCCAAAGGTTTTCCGGATTTCATCTAGCCCCATTGATTCGTCTTTGTCCGTTCGCAAATCTTGACGAAGTTGGTCGTTCAACGAGAAGTCAGGTGGATCGTCCCGAAATCTAGAAATATTTTTGCCATTTTTTTTAGATTTGATGGGGGGTTTCGATGTGGTAGCGCTATTAACCGGCGACTTTGAATCAGCTGGGTTCGGAATTTCATCTACAAGATTCCACTGTGCATTAAAAATTTCTCCGCATACCTTACATTTAACAAGTCCAGCGCTACTCGTGAGATGGTCGTTGATAGTTCGGAAAACCGTAGCACAGTTTTCGCAGCGGCAAAGAATTTGTCTCTCCATAATTTCAGAGATTTTGATCAGCGCTCGCGGTGACCATCGCCCAACCTTCTTCAGACCGGACATTGACAGAATATTTCTTACCCAACGCCGATATGACCTCTTTTGTTTGATCTTCTAAAATGCCAGATAACAACAGTTCGCCATTTTTTGATAGGTAATGCTCAAAGGTATTTTTTAACTTTACAATAGTTGATGCTAGTAGATTAGCAATCAGGACTTCGCATCTGAAGTCTTTAGGAATATCTTTAGGTTTCATGGTTGTTAAGCGATTACTAACGTCATTCGCTCTTGCATTATCTGATGTTGATAAAAGTGCCTGATCGTCGATGTCTACGGCAAGCGCTCTATGAGCACCAAGAACAAGTGATGTAATCGCTAGAATCCCAGATCCACAACCCCAATCAAGCACCACTTTATCCTTTAAATCTAAGTTGATCAATTTCTTAAGGCAAAGCGCGGTGGTTGGGTGGTGGCCAGTACCAAAAGCTAGTCCAGGATTAATCCAAATTGTTTTGGCATTATCCGAGGGAGCTCTATGCCAATCCGCACATATCCATAGATTGTTTTCAAATTCTAGCGGTTTGGTGACCGTTTGACCTTCTAAGAGCCAGTTGCGATCCGGCAATGCTGTAGTTGTCGCACGTAAGTCGTTACTTGTTGCTTTATTTAAAGAATCGATTACTAATTGAGTGTTGAATTTTTCCGGAAATAATGCACTGATTTGTTGCGTTGCCCATTTTGGTTGACTTGGCCTAGATTCATCAAAATAAATAGCATTATCAGCACTTGTTACCGTTACTGATAACGCACCCATTAATTCAAATATCTCGCTAATTCGCGGCGCTTCATTAATATTAGCTGTGATCGTGATTTTTAACCAATTCTGCATGAGATCGTTTAGCTCAAATTAAATGTTTGCGCTCTAGGTAATGAATGTCACAAGGTTTTTGATGCATAGCTGGATCTTCAATCAATTTAATCTGTAGGGGTATATTTGTTGCGATACCGTCTATGACCAATTCTTGCAAAGCGCCGGACATCCTATCTAAGGCTTGTTGTCGATCGACTCCATGAGAGATAATTTTCGCGATTAAAGAGTCATAAAAAGGCGGCACTACATATTCGGTGAATATGTGAGAATCAACTCTAATACCTGGACCACCTGGCTGATGGTATCTAGTAATCTGGCCAGGTGACGGTGCAAATGTTTTGGGGTCTTCAGCGTTTATTCGGCACTCAATTGCATGTCCCCGAATTTGAATATCTTCTTGCGTGTGACTGAGAGATGCTCCACTAGCAATTAAGATTTGTTCTTTAACCAGATCGAGACCGGTGATAGCCTCAGTTACTGGATGTTCAACTTGAACACGGGTATTCATCTCTATGAAAAAAAACTGACCATTTTCATAGAGGAACTCAAACGTCCCCAACCCACGGTAGTTAATTTTCTCACAAGCGTTTAAACAGCGCTCGCTGATTGACTGGCGCAACACTGGATCAATGTTTGGCGCAGGGGCCTCTTCAAGCACTTTTTGGTGTTTTCTTTGCATCGAGCAATCACGATCTCCGAGATGTATCGTATTCCCGTAGGAGTCGGCGAGGACTTGGAACTCTATGTGACGGGGGCGTTCCAGGAACTTCTCCATATAAACTTCAGGGTTTCCGAACGCCGCTTTGGCTTCAGCGCGGGTGAGTTGCCATGCATTTAGTAGCGCTGCTTCAGTACGAACAACACGCATTCCTTTTCCTCCTCCTCCTGCGCTGGCCTTGATGATCACTGGGTAGCCGATTTCGGATGCTATCCGAAATATTTCCTCAGTATCTTCCGGGAGGGGACCATCGGAACCGGTGACACATGGAACACCAGCTGCCTTCATAGCACGAATCGCAGAAATTTTGTCACCCATCGTTCTCATGGTGTTGGCTGAAGGCCCCACAAAAATGAAACCGCTTTTTTCCACGCGTTCAGCGAAATCAGGGTTTTCAGCTAAAAACCCATATCCTGGATGTATGGCGCTAGCATCAGTAACTTCAGCTGCCGCTATAACGGCCGGTATATTTAGATAGCTTTTATTTGGGGGTGGAGGCCCGATACAAACTGACTCTTCAGCCAAGCGAACATACTTGGTGTCACGATCAGCTTCGGAGTGCAATGCAACCACATGAATCCCGAGTTCTCGGCATGCACGCAAAATTCGAAGAGCAATTTCGCCTCGATTTGCGATGACTAGCTTTTCAATCATTGACCTAGTTGTTGGTTTCGCTACTTATGTCTGAGGCATCAATTACAAATATCACCTCTCCATATTCCACTGGATCGCCACTATTTTTGTTTATCTTAATAACAAATCCTGCTTGATCTGCCTCAACATGATTAAAAATTTTCATCGCTTCAATTATACAAAGAGTATCGCCGACCTCTACTTTTGTTCCTATCTCAACATAGGGTTTGGATTGATTATCAGGAGAAGCATAGAATGTGCCGACCATAGGAGCTACAATCTGTTTTCTGTTTCCAAGATCCTCAGTCGACTTATCAATCGTTTCATCGATTTGGCCAATTAGTCCGAACGGTTTTTCTTTCTTATTTTCGGTTTCGATAGAAGTAGGAAGTGCAGAATTATTTAGTGATCGACTAAGTCTAATAGATTCCTCACCCTCTGAAATCTCAATCTCACTTAGTTCGGAGTCCTCTAAAAGCTCAATCAGCTTCTTGATCTTGCGAAGATCCATTTCGGCTATTCAACTAATGGTGGATCATTCAAATAAACTACTGCAGCCGACATAGCCATTTCATAACTAAGAAGCCCAAAGCCAGATATTACACCGATGGCTAGATCTGAAAAATAAGAAGTTTGACGAAATTCTTCTCTTGAATAAATGTTTGAAAGATGTATTTCTATGAATGGGATTTTGACGGCAGACATGGCATCACGGAGAGCGATACTTGTGTGTGTGAAAGCGGCAGGATTAATCAAAATGAAATCAACACCATCCGCCAGGGCTTTATGGACCCGGTCGACGAGTACATTTTCTGCATTGGATTGCAGTGTCTCGAACTCGTGTTCTGCGGCCATTGCTAGAACAAGTAAATTTTTATTGATTTCTTCCAGAGTGAGTTTGCCATAATGTTCTGGCTCCCTCTCCCCTAACAAGTTTAGGTTAGGGCCATGCAAGGTCAGAATTTTGGCCATTTATTTATCCCTATATTTTGGTTTAATACAAAAGCATATTTTACGTGATTTTATAATAAAATGAGTGATTTTAAAAGAAATTAACAGAAGTTTAAGAATTTTCTTGAATAATATTGATGAGAATTTGCTCAAGTTCCCCTGGTTTAAATGATCCTAGGAAACGATATTTAAGTTGTCTGTTGCGATCAAAAATTAAAGTAACGGGTAGCATTGTCGAGGGTTCATAGTGTTTCAATAGAGCCATTCCCTTCGTGTCGTCAACTAGCGACAGATAATTAAGACCTACCTCATTTTCAAATTTGTAAACGGCGCTTGCTTGGTCTATAGCAATACCAATGAACTGAAATTTGGATCCGTACCGTTCTTGAAGATCTATCAAATAAGGGATTTCCTTGCGGCACGGCAGGCACCAGGGGGCCCAAAAGTTAATTACTGTCGGTTGGGCGGCAATTGACTTGGAAGACCACATTTCTCCGCTACTGGTTGATAGCTCAAAATCACGCCAATTGTTAGATTTGTCATCAACTATCGCAGACTGTTGATCCAAACCATTGATGAATATGATTACGAAAAAAATAATCGCCAGTGAAATAATTATTCCTGATATCAGGGCCAAGCGTTTAATTATTGCATCCTCAATTTATAGGAGTTTCTGAACGACATGCAGTAGTTGTTCAGCAGTTTGATATCCAAATAAGCGCTTTTCTTCTCTTTCAACTCCCATTTTGTCTAAAAATAATGTAGTTGGTGGTCCAAATACATCGTAACGTTTTTTCATTAGACGGCCTATAGGAAGATTTGGATCTGTGATATCGACTTGTAGTAATAGAAAGTTCTCTAACGAAGAAGCCACTTGTGGGTTTTGAAATGTAGTGTTCTTCATCCGCACGCAATCCAAGCACCATTCAGCATAATAATCAATTAGAACCGGCCTGTTTTCATTTCGAGCCACACGCAGATTCTGCTCTAGTGCGTCTATTGTGGTAATTTTTTTGAAGTAAATTTTTTCTTTTTCAATTGAGCTGATATAGGAAGCGATTCCTTTTTCCTTAAAGATTAGATACGCAGGTTCGAATATATCTCGCTTACCATTTATGGTCCCAATAATTGCGAGTAATGCATAACTAGCTAAAATAACTGCGATGGCTACACTTGCAAATTTTCCAAAAAAATGTTTTGCGTAGATTGCATGCCAGGTGAAATATCCGGCTGTTATAAAAAACAATATTGTCCAGAGCAGCAATATTGGGACGGTCGGTATAACTGTCAAAATATAGATTGCAACACCTAACAGCATGAAGCCAAAAATTATTTGGACATGCTGCATCCACTGCCCAACTTTTGGCAAAAAATAACTAGCGCCAAATCCAACACTGACTAAAATAACCCCCATTCCGATTGCTACTGTAAACATTAAGCCACCACCGAGAATTGGACTGCCTTTGAGAATCGCAACAGTTAGAACGGAAATAAGTACTGGTGAAACGCATGCACCGACAATTAGTGCGGAGATCATTCCAAGCACAAAGGTCATGATTATGTTGCCGCCTGCAATTTGACTCTTGTTGGCTAGAATTCTTGATTGAATTGATGCCGGCATTTGCAGTTTAAAAAGGCCGAAAAGCGATAAAGCCATTAATACTAGGATAAAACTTACTGTGCCGACTGCCCAAGAATTTTGAAAGTAAGCTTGTAACTGATCCCCCGTTGCGCCAGCAACGGCACCTATAGCAGTATAGGTAGTAGCGGTTCCTAAAACATATGCGATACAGAGCATCCCCGTTCGTCTGTGATTTATGTTACGGCCTTGGCCTGCTATTACACTCGAAAGTATAGGTATCAGGGGAAGGACACAGGGGGTAAAACTAAGTAGTAGTCCAGCTACGAACGCAACAGCGAGATACCTCACCGTCGTAATATAGTCGGTTGAAGTACGATCTGTGGAATTGGCGCTAGATTGAGCTCCTTGTACTACCTTTTCGGATAAGGAGATAAAGAAAACTTTTTCTTGTGGTGGGTAACAAATACCATTTTTTGCACAACCTTGATAATTGGCAGTTATCGCAATGTTTCCCGGGGTAGAGTTATTCCAATCATCGGAAAGGACTAGAGGTAGAGTAAAAATTAATGGGGCCTCATATATCTCGACCTCTCCAAAGTATTCGTCTGTTATGACACGACCTGGAGGCAGAGAGTAACGCCCTATATCAATGTTACCATCGGTTTTTTTAAAAGCTATTTTATTGCGGTAAAGATAGTATCCTTTCGCAACATCAAATCGACCCAGAAGAGTGCCTTCACTGGTACTTTCGAGACTGATCTTGAAAGCATCTTCGACATTTAAAAAACGATTACTACCTTCGTTTTTCGCTACAGCAGATCTGATTGCTTGTATTTCAGAACTTTTTTCGGTTTGTCCTTGGGCCTGATAATCTCCAATTAAGAAGATCATGACAAAAGAGACAATTGCAAATAGGGCTATTTTCTTGGGAAAATGTAACAACATTTTAGAAAATTTTGGAAAAAATGAGTTAATTCCGTTTGAAAGCATAATTTTACAACTTCCGATAAACTCTGGTTAATGAATCAATCAAAGAATATGTCATATCCCGTATTCATTGAGTGAATGTTTGTACGTTCTTTATTGAGGCTTAGCAATGTTTAACATATGCGCTGTTTCAGTTAGTTCCAATTATATTTTTTTACGGTAGTCTTTAGATCGATGCGAACCTTCATTTTATTCTTGGTCATCCCGTTAGTGGAAATCTTTCTATTAGTCGAGATTGGGTCTCACATCGGGACGCTTTGGACAATCCTATTAATAGTTTCGACCGCAATTGTTGGGGCTCGGTTAGTTAGACTACAAGGGATAGCATCTTGGCGTACTTTTCAATCATCCATATCTCGAAGTCAATTACCAGCTCTTCCCTTATTGGAAGCAGCATTTCTTTTGGTAGCAGGCGCTTTTCTTATAACACCCGGATTTTTAACGGATTTAATGGGGTTTTTGGTCTTAATTCCGCCCTTAAGGCGCAAAATAATTGTGTTTCTGCTGCGTCGGGGTATTTGGAAATTCTCAAATATAAGGCCGAATGATCCAGATTCCGAGCGCTCCATTGATGGGAAATTTGAGAGAATAGACGAGTAAATAACAGGTAACACTTGACTTTCAGAGATTAGGCCCTATATTTAGCACTCAAGCAGAGAGAGTGCTAATACTTTTTTGGCATTCTCTTAAATTTCCAATAATCAAATACTTAGGAGAAATATCCGATGAAGATTCGACCGCTGCATGATCGTGTAGTCGTGCGACGCATCGAAGAGGACAACAGGAGCGCTGGGGGTATCGTCATTCCGGACACTGCTGCCGAAAAGCCAATGACTGGTGAAATTCTATCAGTTGGCAATGTTTTGCTATTGTATATTTGATCTATTTGCAAATTGTTCCATTTTTAGAGTTTGCTAAGAAAATCAATTGCCATTGTTTAACTTTTAATCCATATCATTTTGATTCTAAGGGGAAAGCAAAAAAAGTATATTTATCTTAAA
>PBJL01000038.1 GCA_002721105.1 Acidiferrobacteraceae bacterium
ATATTATTAGTAAGCCACAACCCTCATGAGGCAACTGAAATAGCGCAAAATGCCCTATTTCTCAAAAATGGCAAGGTTCTCGAAAAAGGTCGATTGGGAGACTTGCTGCAAACCCCAAAATCCGATGCTCTGAAAAAATACCTGATTCACCCAGAAAAATAGATTTCCCCTTAACAATAAAACCTTAACTTCACTGTCTATTGACAACTATCTCTTATACTTATACTTCGATAAACCTTTAAAAAAACCGCCAAAAATGATCAAAACAATACTTTTCTCTTTAGCGTTAACCATGATCTCGAATAATGTCTTGGCCAATGAACACTGCCCCCGTACGTTAGATTTTAATAAGCGATTTCTAGCAAGTGACACAACAATTCGCCTATGTGATCAATATCGCAACCATGTTCTACTAGTTGTTAATACTGCAAGTTACTGTGGATTCACATCACAATTTGAAGGGCTTGAAATGCTTTATCAGAAATATAGAGACAAAAATTTCACGGTGCTAGGTTTTCCTAGCAATGATTTTTTTCAAGAGCCCAAAGGTGAAGATAGTGTAAAAGAATTCTGCTCCTTAACATACAATGTAAAGTTCCCCATGTTTGAAAAAAGTCGCGTTGCGAAACGTCATGCTGAACCCTTTTTTAAATCATTAGGCGAAGAGATCGGAGAATATCCAAAATGGAATTTTTACAAATATCTTATTTCTAGAGAAGGAGAAGTTATATCAAACTTTAGTAGCTCGGTTAAGCCCGACAGTGATGAATTGATTTTGGCAATAGAATCATTATTATGACATCTAAACTAATACCCAACTCAAATTTGACTAATCATCACATATAAAAAATTGAAATTAAATAATAAAGTGGTATTTACTGATCTAGATGGCACATTACTGAACAATAATCACAAACTATCCTCTGTTAATCGCCAAACCTTAACAAAGCTTGGGAACAATGGCATAAATAGGGTGGTTATAACTGGACGCTCACTAGCTTCAGCTTCTGGAGTTGTTGGTTCTGATTTCCCAATCGATATATTAGTCACGTCATCAGGCGCTGGTATATATAATTTCCCAGAAAAGAGGTTGTTGCGAAAGGTCGTAATGGATAAGAATCGTGTTCAAAAATATATAGAGCTTTTAAAGAAAATGGATTTAGATTTTATGGTTCATTTTCCTGTTCCAAATAATCACCTATTTTCCTGGCATCGAAGTCTTAGAAAGAATAGTGATTTCGATCGTCGACTTAAAACCTACCGAGGTCAACACTCGCCTCTCCAAAAAGATATAAATCAGGTAGGAGAGGCAACACAATTATTGGTAATTTGCCCACAAGATGAGAATAGTCAAATTCAATTGAGTCTCCAACAGAGTTTGTCAGATTCGTCAATCATTCGCACAACCTCGCCACTTGACAATCTGTCTATATGGTATGAAATATTCCCTCACGGTATTTCAAAATCTAGTTCTGCTGCCTGGCTTTGCAAACAATTTGATTTGGACCCAAAAAATGCATTAGCTATTGGAAATGACTACAATGACAAGGATCTTTTGAACTGGTGTAAGTTTTCCCGAATCGTAGCAAATGCACCCTCTTCTTTAAAAAAACAATTTACTATTGTGCCCGATAACCACAACAACGGTTTTTCGCAAGCTGTTGAAGAATGGTTAGATCATTTAAAAAAATAAAATCACCATAACAAACTACCTTTAGCAAACATTTTTCCTTCTTCAGTTTTAGGATTGGAAAAAAATGTTTTTACTGAGCTGTGTTCCACTAGGCGACCATCGTACAAGAATAAAATCTCATCTGCTAATCGTTTTACCTGACCCATATCATGCGAAGTCATTACAATCTTCGTGCCGCTTTCAACAATTTGATAAATAATATATTCGACCATCCGAGTGGAAGATGGATCAAGGTGTGCTGTTGGTTCATCAAGAAAAAGAATACGAGGCTTTAGAGCCCAAACTCGAGCAAGGGCCAATCTCTGCTGTTCTCCAAGAGATAAAGTGCGAGCTGATTGATTTGCTAAACTTGAGAGCCCGGTATCATCCAAAACATCTTTGACCCGTTCTCTTTTTTCTGCGCCATGTACACCTCGTATAGTTAATGCATACTCAATATTCGCTCTCACTGATCGGCGCAATAAAATCGGTCTCTGGAAGAGCATTCCTTGCCTATCATGAGTCTTATTGGTCGTTCCATCAGCAAAATATATTCGACCAGAATTTGGAGTTAAGAGACCATGACAGGCTTTTAATAGTACTGTCTTTCCTGCGCCATTAGGGCCTACAATAAAAGTCTTCGAGTCAGAATTGAGTTGAAAAGTTAAATTACACAAAATATCATTACCACCTGCACTAAAAAAAAGATTTTCGACATACATTGGTAAGATATCAATATCCATTTTGTTTTAGTTCGTATGAAAACAGTTGTTTAAAAACATTTAGCGCTCCGTTTGTGCCGCAAAAAATCTAACTAAAAGAGCGAATGAATTTATTAATAATACAATCACAATGAGTATTAATCCCAAACCCATAGCTAATTCTAAATTACCTTTTTGAGTTTCCAGAGTAATTGCTGTCGTCATAACTCTAGTAGCATGATTGATATTTCCACCAACAATAATCACAGCGCCTACCTCAGCAGTAGCTCTTCCGAAACCGGCCAACAACGTAGTTAGAAGAGTGAAGCGCCCTTCCCAAAGTAATGTAAAAACCATTCGGCCTTTCGTTGCGCCGAGTGATCTTAGTTGTTCTTGATACTCCGCATATAAATCAAATATAGCCTGGTTGGTTAAAGCAATTATTATTGGAAGGATCAATATTGTTTGTGCAATGATCATAGCTGTCGGTGTATACAAAATCCCATACTCACCTAATGGGCCCGCTCGAGACAAAAGAATGTAAACAAAAAGCCCAGCTACTACTGGTGGCAGACCCATCAATGCATTAACAATAGCAACTATGCCTGATCGACCCGGGAACCTGGAGATTCCTAAAATAGATCCCAATGGAAATCCGAGAATTGCTGCAAAAAACAATGATGTTAGGCTTACCCTCAAAGATAGCAAAACAACTTCTACCAGATAAGGATCACGCTGAGCGACGATCTCTACAGCAACTCCAAATGATTGCACGATCTCATTCACGATAAAATTATTAAATCCTCATTATCGACATTAAGATTACTGCAACATCCTCATCAGTGACTGATCAAGAACGTATCAGAGTTCCGACACCCTCATCTGTCAAAACCTCTAACAAGATCGCATGAGGCACCCGACCATCACTTATGGTGGCTGAAGAAACGCCTCCAGTTACAGCGTCAATAGCACAACGAACTTTCGGCAGCATGCCATCAGAAATAACGCCAGAACTTATAAGTTTCTTCACTTCTCCTCTTTTCAATCCGGTTAGTAATTGACCATCCGCATCCAAGACGCCAGGTATATTTGTAAGCAATATCAATTTTTCTGCGCTAAGTGTTACTGCCAACTTACCTGCTACCGTATCAGCATTAATATTATATGTTTCACCGTCATCTCCAACCCCAATCGGAGCAATAACTGGAATAAAATCACCATTATCTAAGGTTTGTACCACTGATGAATCAATCGATTCAATTTGTCCTACATGACCCATATCTATAACTTCATCACTTTCCGAAAATTTTCCTTCATCCAGAATCAGTTTTTTTGCTCGAATAAGACCACCGTCCTTTCCCGACAACCCTACAGCACGTCCTCCTTGAGAATTCACAAGAGCCACGATTTCTTTATTAATAAGACCTCCAAGTACCATCTCAACAATATCAATGGTTTCGCGGTCTGTCACTCGTAACCCTTCCACAAATTGACTCTTCTTTCCCATTCGCTCAAGCTGGCTAGCTATTTGTGGTCCTCCTCCATGGACAACCACGGGATTCATACCGACAAGTTTCATCAGTACGACATCTCTTGCAAACTCTTGTTTCAATTTTTCATCCACCATCGCGTTGCCGCCATATTTGATCACTATTGTTTTACCGTGAAAACGACGGATATATGGTAATGCCTCGGCTAGCAATTGAGCATTATTGCTTGTTTTAAATTCTTCTTTAGTCATTTTAAAAGTCACTATACGGAAAAATTTTGTGCCGGTTAGTATACAAGGCAAACTACAAAACAGTCTCTTATAATTTGCGATGGAAAAGAAAAGGGCCGGAAATAACCGACCCTAATCAGTACCATTTAAGCTAATTTAGGCTGCGAGTATTTCGATCTTTCGAGACAGTACATCATTTATCTTTGGCAAATTGATGCTAAGAATCCCATTCTTACATTCGGCCGTAATTGCTTTAGAATCGATATTCGAGCCAAGTCTTATTGAGCGCGAAAAATTGTCGAATGAGCTCTCACGCCTAATGATTGTGGCATCTTTTGAGACAGCTTCGTCATTTTTCCGGCTTGCCTCAATAAGCAAATGTCCGCCCTCTACTGTCAAATTTAGCTCGTCTTTCTGAATTCCTGGGACTTCCGCTCTTAAAATGTAAGCGGTATCAGTTTCAGATACATCTATAATCGGTTTGCGGATGTCAACATGTGATTTTTGCATTAACTGCCTGCTAAACACTTTATCGTATAACCCATCATGACTAGTCAAATAACTCCAGCTAATGGGTTGTTCTAATGTGTGAAAAATATTAGCCATTGTTGAAAAACTCCATATGTTATTTAAATTTTAAAGATCTTATAATTTTTTGATCCAGTACTTATAAAATGGTGATGATAATTTATATTTCAAGAAAAGAATGAACAAAATTTTTGATGTAATCATTATTGGGGCGGGGATAATTGGGACATCTATTGGACATCGTCTTTCACTAAAAGGTTGGCGCACTTTGAACATCGACCAATTATCTGGCGCAGGAGAAGGATCTACTAGTAACTCTCTAGCGATAGTTCGCACAAACTATTCAACAATAGAAGGGGCCGCTCTTGCATGGGAGGGCTACCAATATTGGTCGAACTGGCCAAATTATTTGCAAACAGTTGAAAAATCACGTCTAGCAAAATTCGTCGAGACTGGTGCGTTCGTTGTAAAAACAAAATCAAATGATAAGCTGCTCAATCAATTATTGATATCGAAAAATCTCGGCATTCCTTTTGAGGAATGGTCTTTAAAACAACTCGCTATAAATTTTCCAGATTGGAATCTAAGTTGCTTTAGTCCTGCGATTCATTCTAATTCAAAATATTTTGGCATTGAAACTGGCCTCCAAATTGATGGAGGAGTTTTTTTTCCAAAAGCAGGTTACTGTAATGATCCTCGTCTTGCAGCAAAAAACTTACAAACAGCGACAAAAATAGCCGGTGGCGAATTTTTGTTTAGGCATTCGATTTCAGATATTAGAACACACAACGGAAAATGCATTGGCGTCACTCTGAGTAGCAGTGAAAAAATCGATGCGCCAGTGGTCGTCAACGCAGCGGGCCCATATTCAAGCAAAGTCAATAATTTGATTAGTGGATTAGGTGCAACAAATATACACACCCAAGCTTTCCGTCATGAATCAAGTCATTTACCGCTCATCCAAAATGAGAAAACGCGATATGATGATGTTATAACTTTCGATGACGACATAGCAAGTTACACTCGTCCCGATCATGCCGGATCAATTTTCGTTGGTAGCCTCGGCACCACATTTGAAAACAATGAGCCTATTGATGTGGACAAATTCGATCACAACTTCACTGATAACGCCTGGGAACCCGCATATCGCCTGGGGCAAAGAATTCCAAATTTAAGAATTCCTAATCAATGGAAAGGTATAGTTGATCTCTGGGACGTAACTGAGGACTGGACCCCAATCTATGATCAAACTGATATACCAGGTTATTATCTAGCGATTGGTACTAGTGGCAATCAGTTTAAATCAGCGCCCGTAGTGGGTTTATTGATGGCCCAATTAATTGAGCATTGTGAAAGCGGACATGATCATGATAAAGATCCACTAATTTTTTTCCTTGAAAAGACAAAGAATCATATCTGCTTAGATTTCTTTTCGCGTAATAGAAAAAAAAATACTAGAAGCAGCAACTCAGTACTGGCATAAATATACTAAAAATAAACTAAAATTTATTACTACCCAACTGCCGCAGTATCAATTAATACGACCTCGGCAACCCAAGTATGTGTTGGCCAATATAAGCTAATATCAAATTTGTTGATACAGGTGCAGTCAAATATAAACGTGCTTCACGCCATTTGCGCTCGATATCATAATCGCAAGAAAACGCAAATCCACCAAAAGTTTGCATGCACGCCTCTCCCGCATTCCAGGCAGCCTCCGAACATAATAACTTTGCGATATTCGCCTCATGCCCACATGATAAACCTCGATCAAAGAGTGTAGCTGCTTTTCTTGCCATTAAATCAGCCGCTTCAGTATTAGCATAGGCACGAGCCAATGGAAACTGAATACCCTGATTGCGTCCTATAGGGGATCCAAAAACACGTCGATCTGAGGCATAACTACTAGCCTGTGCTAAGAAAAAACGGGCATCACCAATACTTTCACTTGAAATGAGAATTCTTTCTGCATTCAATCCATCCAGTAGATACTTAAACCCCTTCCCTTCATCACCGATCAGACTTTCTTTCGGAATTTTGACATCGTTAAAGAATAGCTGTGTCGTATTATGATTAATCATAGTGTCTATGGGCTGAATCTCTATATCCTGATCTTTGAGGTCGCGAAGATCGATCAAAAAAACGGACAAGCCATCTTTAGGTCGGAAATCGTCTGTAGGTTTAGGCTGTGTCCTCGCCAATAATAATATTAAATCTGAATGTAATGCACGGCTTGTCCATATCTTTTGACCATTGACCACATAAAAGTCATCTACTAATTTAGCTCTAGTCTTAATGTTGCCAGTATCAGAGCCGGAATCAGGCTCAGTGACTCCAAACGCTTGTAGTCGAAGTACACCGTTCGCAATATCGGGAAGATATTTTTGCTTTTGTTTCTCACTACCATGACGCAACAATGTTCCCATTGTATACATTTGTGCATGACAAGCTGATGCGCTACCACCTGACCTATGTATAGTCTCTAAAATCACCGCTCCAGCCCGCAATGGTAATCCCGAACCACCATATTTCTCCGGAATCAGTGCTGATAACCAGCCTGCCTTGGTTAACGCATCAACAAATTTTTGGGGGTAACCGCGTTTGGCATCCATTTCTCTCCAATATTCTCCGGGGAAACGATCGCAAATTGCGCCTACAGCTTGTCTTATCTCTTGGTAGTCTTCAACTATGAAGGATTCTTCGTTTATATTATCCAAATCCTATTTTCCTCGAAAGATGGGTTTTCTCTTTTCATTATAGGCAGCAATACCCTCTAGTCTGTCAACAGTCGGAACGGTTTGACGATAGCACTTTAATTCAAACCTATAACCATCCCTAAGATCTGACTGAAGTGCGTGATTTAAAGCTTTTTTGACTTCCCGATTTGCTATAGGTGCATTTAGAGAAATTCTTTGAGCAAGATGCATAACCTGAGACAAAAGTTCTTCTGGCTCTAACATTTTTCCAACCAAACCCCAGGAAAATGCTTCTTTCGCAGAAAACACGGATCCCGATAAGATGATTTCTTTTGCACGTCTTGTTCCAACCGCACGTGGCAAATACTGTGTTGCACCAAGCCCTGGCATTATCCCCAATGTAGTCTCGGGAAGTGCAAATCGAGCAGTAGTAGAACTCCAAGCAAAATCACAGGCCAAAATTAACTCCAAACCACCACCAAAAGCAGCTCCATTTACCGCTCCGATCATCGGTAAACTGCATTCCATAATCGCGATAGCGACGCTTTCAAAAATCTCATGCTGTTGCATCCACTGTTTGTCTGTCATTCCATTTCTTTCTTTAAGATCAGCTCCAGCACAAAATGCACGGTCCCCATATCCCGTTAACACTATACACCTAAGGTCATGCGGATCCTTGTTGATCATTAACATAAGATCTCTCAATTCTTCACCCATTTTAGTATTAATCGCATTTGAAAAATCCGGCCTATTCAGTACAATTTGGACAACATTTTCCTCTTCCGATACAAGTAGAGTCTCAAAATCTAACTCAGAAAATATAGTCACGTTTTATCCTTTTCCTTAAATGATTCAAAAATATCGTTGTGACTTCCTAATTTGGGCGCGTTCGATGCGGGTGGTGGGCGGTGATTATCAAAATTAAGTGGTAGACCGACCATGGGAATCCCCTCTGTATCCGATTTTTCCTGTATACCAAGCGCTACAACTTGCTCGTGCTTAACAACTTCATCAAGAGTTTGCACTGGAGCACATGGGACACCAGCCTTGCTTAATTTTTTTTGCCAAAACTCAATTTCTTTAGCAGAAAAAATTGGCTCTACAAGCGCATTAAGTGCTTCCAAATTAGTGTAACGATCCGGGTTAGTTATGAAGCGTGGATCTAAGGCCCAGTCTGGGTGCCCCAAAACACCAACCAATGCTTCAAACAATCTATCATTTGCGGCTGCCACGACTAAATAACCATCTACGCATCTATACGCTTGGTATGGAGCAATCCCCCTTACACCAGAACCTTCTGCCGACGGAGTTTCTCCAGTTGCATACAAATCTGTAACATGAAAACTCATCCAACCTAATGCGGTCTCAAGTAAAGAAGTATCCACTACACCGCCACGACCCGTTCGATGACGTCGTTCGAGCATCGTCAAAATACCAATAACACACCATAATCCTGTCCCCTTATCAATAATCGACGTACCAATACGAACAGGCCTCTCATCATTTTCTCCTGTAACACTCATTAAACCAGAAAAAGCCTGCATTAAAGGATCATAGCCCGGCTGATCTTTAAGAGGACCTTCATCACCGTATGCTCGCACATTGCAATAAATTAATCTGGAGTTCTCAGCACATAATTTCTTTGCATCTAAGCTTGCACGTTCAACTACCCCGGGCTTAAGGTTCTGCAAAACAACGTCTGCTTCACTGATAATCCATTTCCTAAGCTTGTCTGTACTGCTAGGATTTTTCAGATCCAACTCTAAGGACTTTTTACCACGATTATATGTATGAAACATGGTAGAGGTTTCACGCCAAAATGGTGGACCCCATTGTCGTATATCATCTCCTCTTCCAAGTCTCTCTATTTTCGTTACGGTCGCTCCCAACGCCGCCAAAACCCATCCAGCATAAGGTCCTGCAACGCTTGTTCCAATTTCTACAATATTTGTACCCTCTAGCGGCCGAGGTCTATTGTAAATATCCAGAATATCTTCATTTGGCAAAATGATTTTCTCCCATCCATTCAATATTCAGCAATATTTCGCAAATCGCTCTCGTGCATTCAAGTAAGATATGCCTCACCTATTTCTCTATCGCGCACTTTTCTGCAAGGCGATCCATAGGCAACCATGCAATTTCCAATGTTCTTATCAACATAGCTGTTTGCCCCAATAACTACATCAACACCGATACTAGTATCATGCTTAATTGTGGCCCCTATCGATATGGCAGTTCGCTTTCCAATGCTCACTATGCCACCAGTAATCACTCCAGGAGCAATAGAGGCAAAATCATCAATTTTGCAGTCATGATCAATTGAGGAGCTAGTATTTACAATACAACATTTTCCTAATGTTGAGTTTGGACCGATATTCGCTAAAGGCATTACAACAGTGCCCTCATCAATATGGGTGTTAATTCCAATAACACATGACTCATGTACAAGAATTGGAAATTTTGCAGATGCCATTTTCACCTTATATTCTTTAAACACCTGTTCACGAACAGCATTGTCACCTATGGCTATACAAATATTATGACTGAAATAAATGCTATAACACTCTTCAAAAGTTATCACTGGAGTTCCTAGTATTTTTTTTCCAGCCTGACAATCATCAACGTAACTAATGACGGTGTACCCGCAAGATAGCGCAACGTTAGTTACACTAATCGCATGCCCCCCAGAACCAACAACCACGATGTCATTAGTCATTTTTTCCTATCCTCAACTAGTAATCACTGTTTTTAATTCAGGTACCATCGTCGACAACTGCCTCTGCCTCAATCTCAACTACGTAATTTCCTATAAGTTTATCGACAACAACGAGAGTATTCGCAGGCAATGTATCTGAAAAATATCTACCATGAACCAAGGCAATCGTCTCCCAATATCGCTCATCTGTAATGTAAATTCTAGTACGAACTATGTCTTTTTCTGATCCACCTAAAGTGCGAACTGCACCAACAATTTTATCTAAAATAAAAACAGTCTGACCTTCAACACTGTCTTTTGCTACTTTTTGGCCTTGCGAATCTGTAGCAGTTGTGCCACTAACGAAGATATTTTTTCCTTTACGAACAGCGCGTGCAAAACCACCAGTCTTCTCCCAAATAGTATTTGATGAAACCCAAAGTCTGTTGGGATCATCAATTGAGGTGTTTTTAGTGTATACATTTTTAACAGAGTCCAGGTGATGACTCAAATCTCCCGATGCTGTGAGAAATGGTGGCTTCCTATATTCGCTACCACAATCTCTGGGTATTTCACTTGCGTTCCCGGTTGCCTCACGAATATTGGCATAGTCATCAGCATCTAATGAAAACGAGAATAGGCTTAAATTACTTTCACGGTGTTGGCGTTCACCCAATCTTGCGCCCACTATTATGGCACCAACTGCTGGTTGTTCAATCACCCAGCGTGTTGCCACATTAGATACAGAAACCCCATGTTTTTGACTAATCTCGAATAAAGCATGTAGCAAAACCTGAAACTTTTCCCAGCCTCCATAAGACTTGATGAAACGCCCATACTTCATTTTGCTCCAATCACTGATTTGCAGCATTTTAGATTCTGGAACGCCAATCCATTTATCACTCAAAAAACCGCCGCATAGTGTACCGTAGGCCAATATTCTTATGTTTCTTTCGAGACATAGATCCGTCATCAACCCCGTTGCTCTCCTATCAATAAGAGATAAGCTGACTTGATTTGTCACAATAGATATTCCGCTATCCAAAATTACTCTTAGATGATCAGTATCAAAATTTGTTAATCCTATATTCTCAATTACTCCGTTACGTCGAATTTTTTCTAGCTCCTTAAGTGCATTCAAATATTCTGGATTCTCATAATTCCACCAATGAAATTGTAAAAGGTCGACTTTATCTACACTAAGGCGCCTCAACCGCTCCTCGATACCTGCCTCAACCACAGATGCCGTCATACTCTCCGGTTTTGGACACCATTTTGTGAATATTTTCGGATTCAATCCATCGGTGGTTAAAGTTTGTTCGCGTAATTTTAATAAAAACTGTGCCGCAATCAGCTCTGAACTTCCATAATGATCCGCCATATCAAATGCTGTAAAGCCAGCTTTAAAATAATCGAGCATAGCTTCTGAAGCAATATCGATATCCAAGTTAGTACCGTCCTTTTCCATATCAGCGACTTGCCACAGACCGGTCACAATCCTACTGATTTCTAATTCAGGAGCAATGAGAGCTCTCTCAAGTACTTTTTGACGTGGTTCGTTTATTTTTTTTACGTCCATTAAAAATGGCTCCTACGCTATAGCTGAAAGAATCCTGTGTATGATCACTTGAATAATTGATTAATGCAATAGCACTTTTCTAGACAAAGTAAATTTGATGAAAGGTTTTGAGTGATACTTTCTTTTAATAAACCCCTGGAAAAGCATCAGGCCATTAAATTTTTATATCGACAAATGGGCTTGGTCTATTGATTTTATCTTCAGTATAAAAAATCTTAGGCGTCAAAATGAAAATTAAATCAACTATATATTGGAGGTGCCCAGTCATGAATTTAGAAATGGACTCAAAAGGACACAAATCGGCTTCTGTCCGTCATAGTTTGATCATACCGCTAAGCAGTAAATCTACACTGCAAAGAATAAGAAGTTGTGGATTGTGACGGATCTACCTAAGAGGCTGACAACTTAATATCATTTAAGCTCGCTGAACAGGCAATCTAAGGCAAGATGGATAAATAGGCGTATGGAAAATTGAATTTGTAGCAACTTTTGGCACAGCCAAATCCGCTATTTTTCCAAAGCGGTTCATATTTCGAGCGAACCAGGGGAAATCACTACTGGTAATCGTTAAGCGTATGCAGTGACCGGGAAGAAAGACATGGTGAGTTGGCCACAGTTCAATATTAAAGCTATAAATCCTCCCAGGTTCAAGAGGGCTTGGCTTTTCGAGAGAGGCTCTGTAAGAAGCCCTTAAACAGCCTTGGGTGACTTTCATCGATTGCCCATTTGGGTGAACATCAGTAATCTTGACATGCCATTCTGTGTCATCACAACTACTTGAAGCATATATTTCAAGATGTGGCCACCCTGACAACACAAGCTCCTTCAAGATAACGTCACTTGAATAAATCAGTACATCTGGTCTGGATTCCAGTGATGTTTGATCAAGAGGAATATCTTCAAGTGGATAACGTTTTATGTCCATCCGAGTGGGTACCGGGTTAGCCGGGTTATATAAATAAGACTGTTCAGGCTCGTCAGTTGAGGGCGATACAGTAGAGAGGCTCGCCATTTTTCCATCAAAGCGCAAGAACAATAAATTCTCCATGATACCCAACGGCCATCGGTCAGTGTGGAGCCAAACATTTCTTCCAGGCTCGAAAATCTCTACAGGTGGGTCATCGGGCACCCCATTTTGTATCCCCTTTAACCAGTAGTCGAACCAACGAAGGTGAACATCATCCATATCTATCGCTGCTGCAGATCCGAACTCAAGCCCCCCATAGCTTGAATGGGGCCATCTGGAATTTATATGACTCCAAGGGCCAACTATTAACCGCTGACTGTTTCGAGCAGGTGATGTTGCCATCATATTTTCATAATGATGGAAGGCGCCCATCAAATCTTCCATGTCATACCATCCGGTAACATGGAGGCAGGGAACGTCGATCTCACTATAACGTTCGTCAAATCGCAATGATTTCCAGTGATCATCAAGAGTGTCGCGATCCAACATATCGGCCCAGGTTTCACCGACTGAGTTCATGAATTGTCCTATCGCTGAAATCGGCAATGTTTGCAAAATAGTTTCCCAGTCGTGCTCTTCAAGTCCATGCATTTCAGTGATGCGACGACGTACCAGATAAACCCACCATCCGAAATATAGCTGGAAGACACCATAACTATATGGGATCTCTTGCTGCCATCGCCCAGCTGCAGAGGTTGATATCATGCAACTCAAATGTGGTGGCTTTTCTGCGGCTGCTGCCCACTGCGTCCAGCCAGCATAGCTCAATCCCGTGGTACCAACTCTCCCGGTGCACCAATCTTGGCATGCGACCCATTCAATTACATCATGTGTATCCGAACCATCATTAACGAACGCCCGCCAACGCCCTTCAGATTTCCCGCGTCCACGAACATCGTGAACAATAACGGCATAACCATGTTGCTGAAAAAACTGTGCCTCGGCCTTAAAGAAAATTGATTGGCTTTTATCATACGGCGTTGATTGGACGATTGCTGGTGCTGGACGAGATTCTTGGGTAGGTAGGTATACATCTGCTGCTAGTTCAATCCCATCCCGCATGGGGATTCCAGTTTCGAAAATTACCAAAGCATCTTCTTGTACTTTTCTTATAGGGTCCTCAAGAAAACGTTGACGTGGTGTTCTAGTTAAGGTATTCATTAGTTCGGGGAGAGTAAGAATAGATGATAGTACACAACAGCAATGTTGGTTGTCCAACCTGTCGCTTACACTTCCTTAGAGAATCATACCATGTGACAAGTGAGGTTAATAATGGCGAAATTTGAGTACAGAGGGAAGCCGAGATCCGAATTGATTGGATATGCGACACCGATGGTAGTCCATCATGGAGATACTGTCAGCTTTATGGTCAGTACTGAGGCCAAAGAATATGATGCAACAATTGTTAGGCTAATTCATGGGGATAATAACCCTGAAGGGCCAGGCTTTAAGTCAGAGACAGTAAGCGGTTTTAAGAAGCGTATTAAAGGACGTCATCAAGATACATACCCTGGTTCGTTTATCTGTATCAGGAGTGCTATTAATGTAAACATCTCAGATGGGTTTACGATTCAGGCATGGATCCGGGCAACTAACCCAAAGCAGGGGCACTATCAGGGTATATTGGCGCAAAACTCGGATCGCTCGGGTTTTGGCCTTTATGTAGATCCAAACGGTGGTATCGCGTTACGTCTGGTCGACGAGAACAAAGTCTCCGAAGTGGCCACTAACCACCCCATTCAAGAAGGTCAATGGTACTTCGTCATATGTACCTATGACCCTTTTTCAGGAAATGCAATGGTCATGCAACGGCAGGTAGGTAGATGGCCGAATGCTGATGCTGATTGTGAAATATTTGGCAACATTCCAAAAGCAAACTTTAGGCCAACGAATGTACCGATAACAATTGCGGCGGGTGGTTTGCAAACAAAATCGGAAGTAGCCCCCATAAATTGCTTTAATGGAAAAATAGAAAATCCAAGAGTTTTTTCCCGACCACTCGCTTCGGAAGAAATTAAGTATTTGTACTCGGATGGGTCACCGAAAAAACTTCCAGGACTCATTGGAGCTTGGGATTTCTCGAAAAGCCCGGCAAACAGTACTGAAATTATCGACATTTCTGAAAATAATCTAGTGGGAACTGTTGTCAATTTTCCGATGCGCGGATTGACAGGTCACAACTGGACTGGTCGTTTTTTTTCGAGGGAGGAAGCCCCTCATCAATATGCTAGCATTCATTTTCATGACGATGATCTCGAAGACACTCG
>PBJL01000039.1 GCA_002721105.1 Acidiferrobacteraceae bacterium
TCTGTTCTCCTGGCTCTTGAAATATTTTCTATACCCATTTCTTGAGCAGTATTTTGTAATTCAGTAATAGATTTGGTTCTTAAATCAGGCAGACTAAGAACATCGTCACCTTCAACCTCTGACTTAGAAATAATATCTTCACTTGTAAAGGTAGCCTTTCTATCTTGCTGAAATTCCTTTTTGTGTCTAGGGTTTCTCTTTCTTCTATTTTTTCCGTTTGCTGGCATATTTTTTATATATTTTGATTAATAAATTCTTGTATTTGTGTTTTTGATGCTGCGCCAATATGTTGTCCTTGAACTTGACCATTCTTAATGATCATTAATGTTGGTATGGATCTTATCGCGAATTGTACTGCTGTTTGATTGTTCTCATCAACATTGACCTTAACGATCTTAAGCTTACCATTTAATTCACTTGCTAATTCTTCTAATACAGGTCCTATCATTTTACATGGGCCACACCATTCTGCCCAAAAATCTATTAGGACTGGGATATCAGATAAAATGACATCCTTTTCAAAATCTTTATCAGTAGTATGACTTGTTTCCATATTCTTGAAATTTATGTGTAGACTTTATGATATCAACGGTTACTTACAAAAAAATTATTTTGGTTATTCCCGTGAACACGGTCTTGAATTAGTATATTCTCTCCTTTTAAGGGTATATTGCAAGTTTTTTTCATAGTTTTTTGTATATAATGATATTCACTATAAATATCAATTACTTAAAATAAACACTAACATATCCTTATGGATGTTTTTGAGATTAAATCAAACTTAATTGATCAGCTAATCAAGATTTCAAAGGAAGCTGGACAAGCTATTTTAGAAGTGTATAAAACTAATTTTGACTATCAAATTAAAGAAGATTTATCTCCATTAACTAAAGCAGACACCCTATCAAATAATATTATATGTGAAGGACTTAAAGTTATAACCCCTAATATACCGATACTTTCAGAAGAGAATTCTAATATTCCCTTCAATATAAGATCATTATGGAAACAATATTGGCTGGTTGACCCTTTAGATGGAACTAAAGAGTTTATAAACAAAAATGGTGAATTCACAGTCAATATTGCATTAATACGCGATCATAGACCTGTTTTTGGTCTAATACATCTCCCTGTTAAAAAATATACTTTTTGGGGTTGTGAACATAAAGGATCTTTTTTTCTTGATAAAAAAAACAATGCAAAAAAGATTAAAGTATCTAAAAATATGAATGATCCAATAAGAATAGCTGCAAGCAGATCCCATCCAAGTGATAAACTGACTAACTTATTAAACAAGATTGAAAATTATAAGCTTTTAAAAGTCGGGAGTTCTCTTAAATTCTGCTTAATTGCATCAGGTGAAGCAGATATCTACCCAAGATTTGGGCCAACTTGTGAATGGGATACAGCAGCAGGAGAAGCAATTGCCAAGTTTGCAGGTGCAACAGTGGTAGATTTAAATAATAAAGACCTAAATTATAATTCAAAAAATTCCTATATTAACCCACCTTTTTTGAGTACATCATCGAAAAAATTAGCGTTAGAGTTAATAAAGAAGATTCAAAATAAATAGCAAAACTGATGAAAAAATAATGTCTAAATTTCCAATAAAACTAGGCAAAGACAGAATGAAGCCTAATACACACTGGAAATAAAGCTATATTCTTAACTCTAATTCTTCTAGTAAAAAAACTATAATCAAAATATATTGTGTATGCACTGATTTGAACCAGATTGCAGGTGCTTAAAAATATTGCTAAAGCGGGTAACAAAAATTTTATTTTTATAAACTAAATTCTTTACTAATGTGGTCGTAACTGAGATTATGTGACAAATTTTTACGCATTAAAAAAAAAGAAAAAAAGTTTAAACTGTATAAAAAACATCTGCATAAATTAAGAATGTAAATATGAAAGTTCTAGTAACAGGAGGAGCTGGAAACATCGGTCTTTCTTTGACTGATTATCTTGCTTCAGAAAACATAAAGACATCAATATTTGATTTACCACAACAAATTGAAATAAATCAATCTAGGATAAATAAAGATACAGAATGTATTGAAGGATCTATTTTAGATGAATCAGCTATTAGAAAAGCAATTATAAATTGCACTCATGTGGTTCATCTAGCTGCTTCTTTAGGAGTAGAAAATACTGAAGCAAATAAACTTAAATGTTTGGAAATCAATATTAAAGGCACTGAAAATATTCTTAAAGCGTGCGTCTTAGAAAGATCCGAAAAAATTGTCTTTGCTTCTTCTTCAGAAACTTATGGGGAACCATTACAAACACCAATTTCAGAAAACGATATAACTCAAGGCAAAACAGTTTATGCAGTTAGTAAGCTTGCAGGAGAAGAGTTGGTAAAAGCATACTCTGAGAAATATAGTTTTTTAGATTACTCAATTTTAAGATTCTTCAATGTTTTTGGGCCGAATCAAGTAGGTCAGTTTGTAATATCTAAATTTATTCAAAATGCAAAGGAAAATAAAAATATAGTGATTAACGGTGATGGAAAACAACAAAGAGCTTATTGCTATGTTGACGATGCGGTTCGAGGAATAGTAATGGCACTTCATTCAGAAAAAGCAAACTCTGAAGTGCTTAATATTGGCAATTCTGAAAATTTAGTCTCAATTGATGAGTTAGCTAGAATCATATGTAAAATTATTAACATAAATGATTCAATAATAAAAAATGACTTCGATTTTGAAAATGCAGATAGAAATATAAAAAGAGAGATTTTCAAAAGATATCCAGACACATCTAAAGCTAAATCATTAATCGGATTTGAGGCTACTGTTGGCCTAGAGGAAGCATTAAGAAAAGTTATTGCTAGTAATCACTATATGAAAAGCTGGCCTAATCCTGAGCATGGTGAATAGGAAATAATTAAAATTTTCTTTTTTTAGTAAATATAATGCAAGAAAATTATTTGCCATATATAGAGCTTTTAACACTAAGTTTTTCTCTCACAATTATATCAACACTCTTATATAGATTTATTGCTTTAAAACTTGGCATACATGCTGAACCAAACAATAGATCATCACATAATAAGACTATCGCTACAGGCGGAGGAATTATAATTTCATTCATTTTTCTCTGGAGCACTATCTATTTTTTATTTTACATAGAGAAGGTGCCACCTGAAATTTTTCAGCTGGCTGTTGGTATTGCAATGGGTGCATTTGCAATTACTATTGTTGGATTTATAGATGATATTCTAGATACGAAAGCAATTACAAAACTCTTCATACAGATTATGTTAGGTATATGGATTATATTTATATTTTTAGACAATATTCAAAGCATATTAAATATCCTGGACGGATCTTTACATTGGCCATTTATTTTCTTGATAATATTTCTTTTAGTATGGTTAATTAATGTTTTCAATTTTATGGATGCTATAGACGGCATGGCTCTGTCTGGAACAATCTTGATTGCAATTGGTGCTGCATGTTTGATCTTGTATGGCCATGAAGGGATTTCTGTGAATTCAATGTTATTTCTACTTTTAGCTATAATTTGTCTTGCATTTCTTTTATTTAACTATCCTCCAGCCTCAATTTTTATGGGTGATGCAGGCAGTCTTTTTCTTGGATATATATTTTGTTGCATGATAATAAAGACTATCTTTGATGGTGATCTTTCTATTTGGACTTGGATAGTGCTTTTAGGACATTTTCTTACAGAAACTACTCTAACGACATTGCTTAGAATAAAGTTGACAAGAAAATGGTATAAAGCCCATAGGGCAATGGCTTACCAAAATCTAGCGAGAATTTATAATAGCCATAAGAAAGTAACTAACTACTCAATATTTCATTATTTCATATGGCTCTATCCAATTGCTTGGTTAACAACTATTTCAGAAAACTTTGCCTTTCTTTTAGCATTCATTTCTCTATTGCCTTCAGCCTATGTTACCTATAACTATGGCCCTCTTTATTCCAATGAATAAGTATTCATCTACTCATGATATTTAAACCAACGCCAAAAATTAGATGAGTAGCAAAAGTAAGATTGCAGTTTGGGGTCTAGGTAAACATGCAATCAATAACATTCTCCCAGCTATTCAGGAATCATCTAAACTCGAGCTAGTGGGTTGTTATACAAGAAATGGTAGAATTCTTGAAAGCATATGTAAAAGATACTCAATCAAATCATGGGTTACAGAAGATGAGATGCTTAATGACTCTTATGTAGATATTATTTACTTATCTACTCCGCCTGAACTTCATTATACTCAGGGATTGCAGATCCTAGAATCAAATAAGCATCTATGGTGCGAGAAACCTATCAGCAATAATCTCCAATCAACAATAGATTTAGTGCAGCTAGCAAACAAAAAATCTTTGTCAGTTTGTGAAGGCTTTATGTATCTCTATCACCCTCATTTCCAAGCCTTTAATGAGTTTATTACTCACCTTGAGCTATCAGAAAAAATATTCTCAATTAAATCATCCTTTTTCTTACCTAAACTTGAGAAACCGGGATTTAGATTCAATAAGGAGTTAGGGGGAAGCTGTATTTATGATGTTGGTGTATACCCCATATCTTTAATTACAGAGTTATTTAAAGATAGAGAAATTACCATCAATCATTCAAATATCTCTGAAGAAGAAAATGTGGATGTATCGGGTAGTGCAAATATAAGTATAGATCAGTCTATCGACTGTTATTTGGAGTGGTCATATAATTCAACATATATAAATAGAGTTGAAATTCAATCAGAATCAAAAAATATCAAAACAGATTATATCTTTTCAAAAAAAGAAAACTATCAGCCAATAATAGAAATAATTAATGCTCATGGCGATTATGAAGAAGTAACTATAAAGGCAAGAAATCATTTTATGCTGATGTTAGAATCGTTCACAAAATGCCTTGATAATCAGTCTGAAAGATTAGCTCAAGAAAAAAGAATTTTAAGGATAGCAAAACTTGTTAATAGAATAAGAAGCTTTTAACCAGAGGGAGTAAGATAAAGATGTTCAAGTTCAAAAATATTCATCTTGACGATAAAAGCATGTGGCCAGATGGAGTTAAGGTTGGCCTAGATGCTGCATTTGAAGATCATAGAGGCTATATTCAATCAATAGTAAATTTTCCAATGAAAAATTTTTCTATGATTTACTCTCATAAAGGAAAAGTAAGAGCAAATCATATGCATAAAACTGATTGGCATTATATGTTTGTAATAAGCGGGGCGGTCGACTATTACTATAGAAAAAATGGAAGTGATGAAAAGCCTAAACTTGAAAAGTGTATTCCTGGAGACTTGGTTTTTACTCCTCCGATGGAAGATCATGCAATGGTCTTTACTGAAGATACTTTATTTGCTTGTGTTAGTAGAAATCCAAGGGGCGATCAAGCAACATATGAAAGTGATGTAAAGAGAATACAAGTCATAGATCCTGATAAAATCTAAATTATGAAGCAGGGAGATTTCTATAGAAAAGAGAATTGTCGCTTATGTGATTCTTCGACTCTAGAAAAGTCCTTAGTTCTTACACCAACGCCCCCAGGTAACAATTTTCTTAAAGAAATTCAAGAGGGCTTCAAAGAGAAAGAATATCCTCTTGAATTATACTTTTGCTGTGAATGCTTCCATATACAATTAGGTCATGTTGTTGATCCAAGCTTTCTTTTTCAAAATAACTATTCATATGTGTCATCTACGTCATCAGTCTTTGTAAAGCATCTGGAAGATTATTCAAAATATGTAATAGATAAGTTTGACTTACGTAAGGATTCTCTCATTGTTGATATAGGGTCAAATGACGGTACTTGTCTGAGCTTCTTCAAAGAAAGCGGAATGAGAGTACTGGGAGTAGATCCAGCAAAAGAAGTTTGTGATATTGCTATTGATAATGGTATTGACACTTTAAATGATTTCTTTACAGCTAATTTAGCGAATGAAATAGAAAATAAATATGGTCAAGCAAGTTTAATAACATCCCATAATGCATGTGCGCATATAGATGATTTATCTAGTGTTATCAAAGGAGTTGAATCTCTTCTTCATGAAACAGGTGTCTTTATAATGGAAGTCGGGTACTTTTTGGATGTATTTGAAAATAAATGGTTTGATACAATTTATCATGAGCATCTTGACTTTCATACTGTCGCACCTCTTGAGAAAATGTTTGAGAAGAATAATATGGAGCTGATCAGAGTTGAAAGAGTTTCACCTCAGGGCGGATCTATTAGAGTATTCTCACAGAAGAAGAACGGAGTACATCATAAGGATTCAACAGTTCAAGAACTGATTGACCTTGAATCTCAAATTGGCTTAGATTCGTCTAAGACTCTCAAAAATTTCGAAAAAAACATCAACATAGTAAAGGATGATTTCAAAACCATTATTCGTGATATCAAATCTGATGGTGCAACGGTAGCTGCCTTTGGGGCTGCCACTAAAGCAACAACACTAATGTATCATTTTCAGTTAGACAAGGAAGATATTGAGTTTATAGTTGATGATAACCCATTAAAACAAAATGTTTTTTCTCCAGGTAAGCATATACCTGTAGTAAGTTCTGAGAAAATTTATGAGCAAATGCCAGATTATATTGTTATTCTTGCATGGAATTTTGCAGAATCTATAATGCAGCAACATAAGAAATATCTTGAGTTAGGAGGTTCATTTATTTTGCCTATGCCTGAACCTGTTGTGGTAGATAGTCTAAAATAAAGACTTAAATTAAATAGATTTAATAGAGATAGGGAATGAAAAAAAGAGCATTAATAATAGCCCCACATCCTGACGATGAAACTCTTGGTATGGGCGGTACTATTGCAAAAATGATTAGTGAAGATACTGAGGTTTTCATTTTAACGGTTGCTGGACACCTACCCCCACTCTATAAAGAAGGAGAATATGAATTGACAGTTCAAGAAGCTCAAAAAGCATATGAGATATTAGGTGTAAAAAATTCGAAATTCTTGGAAATACCGTCCTCAATGGTTAGAGATGAACCAGTTCATATTTTAAATGGAAAAATTAGCTCAATAATTACAGAATTTGAACCTCATTATGTTTTTTGTCCTTTTCCTGATAGGCATATTGATCATAGGGTGGTTTTTGAAAGTACTTTAGTTGCAACTAGGCCAGTAAGAAAAGCAGGAAAAAATATTGAGTTGGTAGCAGCTTATGAAACTTTATCTGAAACACATTGGAATGCTCCATATATAGAGCCTAATTTTAATCAGAATTTTGTAGTTGATATAACTGAATATATAGACCAAAAAATTGATGCCTTAAGATGCTATAAATCTCAAATCTCTGAAGATCAAGGCCCAAGATCAATTAAAGCAACTAAAGCTTTAGCAACATTCAGGGGGACACAATCTGGGTTTAACTATGGTGAAGCATTGTATGTGATCAGGATGGTTGGCTAGAAAATTATAGCCTTCCGTCAACTTCATCAGGTTTAAATAAATACTTAACATCATAAATTACATGGTTTTCCTTCGCATAATTTCTTATATTTGCAATACCCATGTCTTTAAACTGCTGGTGAGCTACTGCTAAAACGATTGCATCATAAGTATTTGTATTCAATTCTGAAACTAGATTGATGCTGTATTCAGACATAATTTTCTCCTGGTCTACCATTGGATCATATACATCAACATGACATCCAAACGTATCTAATTCACTAATTATATCAATAACCCTAGTATTCCTTATATCTGGACAGTTTTCTTTAAAAGTGAATCCTAGAATTAGTACTTTTGCATTAAGAACAGAAATTCTTTTTTTTGCCATTATTGTTATAACTTCATCTGCTATATTAAAGCCCATTTTGTTATTTGTCTCTCTCCCAGAAAGTATAAGCTTAGGGTAATAACCTGAATTGATAGCCTTGTAAGCTAAATAATATGGATCAACACCTATACAATGCCCACCTACTAGCCCTGGTGAAAATGGATTAAAGTTCCATTTTGTTGATGCAATCTTCAAAATTTCTTCAGTATCAATAGATAATTTCTTGAAAATTAATGAAAACTCATTAATCAAAGCAATATTTACGTCTCTTTGAGTGTTTTCAATCACTTTTGCTGCTTCTGCTATTTTAATTGAAGAAGCTCTAATTGTTCCTGTATTAAGTATTGAATTATACAAATCATCTATAACCTCCAAAGCCTCTGTTGTTGAAGCTGAAGTAACCTTTATGATTTCTTTAAGACTCCTTTCTTTATCTCCAGGGTTTATTCTCTCTGGGCTATAACCACAATAAAATCCATTTTTATTAGTATTCTTGTTCTTCTCATGGATATACATAAGCCCAGATTTTTTTTCTAAAATTGGTACACAGTATTCCTCAGTTGCACCAGGATACACTGTTGATTCAAAAACAACGATGTCATTAGGCTTCAAATATGTTCCAACGGTTAGGCAAGCCTTTTTTAAGCTCTCTAAGTCAGGTTGTGAGTTTATGTCCAGAGGTGTAGGTACAGTAACAATGAAAATATTAGAAGATGATAAATCTCTCTCATCAGATGTTAAAGCAAGCATTGAAGACTTAACAAACTCAGCACTGTCTACTTCAAGTGTCGTGTCATTATTTTTATTGAGTTCTTTTATTCGGGTCTGATTGATGTCAAATCCTACAGTACTAAATACCTTACCAAACTCTATCGCAAGTGGAAGACCTACATAACCTAGACCTATTATTGCTATGTTTAGTTCTTTATCTTTAATATTCAATTTTTCCCCTTTATCTAAAATTGTTTTAGTAGCAAGATTAACACTAAATATTTTCTCTACTAAGAATTAGCTACCCATAGATTTTTCCATTCTGACCGACTTATCTAGCATAGATGTTAATATTATTATTGATATTTTTCACTCACTTAATCTATCATGAGCTAACGTTATTTCTTTGCATAATAAATCCCATGGCTAATTATTTTATAAGTAGATACTTCTATCCTGATGAATCATCTGCCAATGCCTTGTTGCTTGATCTTACAAATAAGTTATCAAAAGAAAAAATAGAGGTTAATGTTATAACATCAAATAATCTTAGCAATAACAATGTAAAGCTTCAAAAAATAGAGCAACTCAATGACATAAAGATAACTAGATTAAGAGCATTTAATAGTAAAAAAACTAAAATCTATACTAGACTTCTTGACTATATTTCTTTTTTAATAAATGCGTCATTTTTTGTTCTATTCAAGATTAAAAAAGGAGATCTAGTGATATGTTTATCAGACCCTCCTTTTTTATTTGTTTTTATTGCACTGATATGCAAAATAAAAAACATAAAGCAAATCAATTGGATTCATGATGTATATCCTGAAGTAGCAGGTGTGGTAGGTGTTAAAATTCCTTTTTCAAATTTACTAAAAAAATCTAGAAATTGGGCAATGAATCATTCAAACAAGAATATTTTGATCAGTAAAGAGATGGAGGATTACTTTCTTAAAGAAGGGATTAAGAAAGATTTAATGAGCATCATCTCCAACTGGGCTAGCAAGGAAGAGCTTTTTCCATTAAAGAAAGTTGATAATAAGCAGTACTATAATTATGCCAACAAAGAAGACTTTATTATCAGTTATTCTGGAAATATGGGAGTTTTACATGATTTTGATATTTTACTTAAATCTATAGATTTTCTGCAGAAGGATGAAAATATAAAATTTCTATTTTTTGGGTCAGGAAATCAAAAGAGAAAAATTGAAGAATTTATTAGCTCCAATAATTTAAATAATATAAAAATGCTCCCTTTTCAGGATAGGCAAATCTTGAATATGACATTAAACATTCCAGATATACATCTTATTACTCTTAAAAAGAATGTGAGTCCATTTGCATTCCCCAGTAAAATCCATGGGATCACCGCTGTCGGGAAACCATTAATATTTATTGGAGAAAAAAGCTGTGAGATGTTTAAGATAGTTCAGAGAAATGAACTTGGGTTCTCAGTAGAAAATCATAATCTTGATGAGCTTATTGAAGTCATTTATTTATTGAAATCAAATAACATTTTGAGATCAAAAATCGCTAAAAATTCAAGAGAGTATTTTTTATCTAATTTCGAATACTCTCTTTCTTATAATAAGTGGAATTCTGAAATTTTAAACATTTAAGTTATAAAATACCTTATTTAAGATAAATATAATTCATTATGACTGATAAAATTTCGACCTTGATAGAAAGCTATAGTAGTTGGACTATTTCTTTTGATGCAAGTAATCCGTTAAATACAATTAGTGTCGTCGGTATTGATTCGAATATTATTAACGGAGAGCAAGGATGTATTACTGTTGAGGTGAATCTTGCTGATTACAAGCATAAGATTATTGATATTTCCACTAGCAGTTTTTTTATTTATTCATCCAACTCTAGATTTCCTATATATTTTCGGGCTGTTAACAACAAAATAAAGTTAAGCAATATTATTTATAATTTATTTGATGAAAATGAAGTAATCACTATTGACCCCTTTGTAATGTGTCAACAGCTACTGGCAAATTATTCCAATTATAATTTCTTTAGGCAAATTAAATTACTAGAATATAATGCTAAATATACATTAAATAATAATGATCTTTCTTACGTAGCTTCAACTTTTCAATTTATAGAAAATGTATCGGTAGATGAGTGTATTGATGAACTACTGTTGGGATGTGAAAGTATTTTTTCATCAGGTAGAACTATATCTGTACTGCTTTCTGGGGGGTATGATTCACGGCTTAACTTAGCTATTTCTCTAGAGATGGCTAAGAAATATGGAAATAAAATTACTTTATGGCATGAATATAAAGATGAACAAGAGTTTGTCTTTTCAAAGAATGTTGCGGAGAGTTTAGGCATCCCATTAAATGTAAAAGATAGAAGCACATTTTCCGAGAGCCTTAACCAGGTGATATTTAATAGTAATTATATTAGGAATAATGGTCCAACCTATCGTACCAATATACCACGATGGTTTAATTATCTTCATCATATAAAAATGACTGATGAAAATAGTATTATTTTTGGACATGGTGCTGAGGGGCATAAGGGTAAATATTATAATCAGATCGATACCATTGGTGAAGTTACTAAGGCCTTTGGTGTAGATACTGCTAGTGTAGAGTATATTGCAAAGGCTTTAGGTTTGGAGGTAAATAATGAATCGCAAATATCTTTGTTTGATAGGCTGCAAAAGCACTCTCAATTTTACCTAGATCTTAGTTCTAAAATTGATTTTATTCACTATCATGCCTATGTTGCTAATGGCTATGGTGTTCGAACTCATGCCATGTCTCAATATTTTGATATTCCTTTTCCTTTTTTGGATGAAAAATTTTTATCTTTGGTATTCTCCCTCCCTAGAGAGGATAAAGAAGAATTTAACTTGGTTATTAACATCATTCAGAAACTTCGACCAGAATTTCTTGATATGCCTTTCATTTCAGCAAACATGAAATCACTGAAGAGTAAGTCATTACGTCAAAAAATTGTACATACTCAGGTCATTCAATCGTTACGAAAGTTAAAAATGAAATACTTTTATAAGACAAACAATGCTCAAAAAATTACTAAGTCTCAACAAAGTATCCTTAACGAGTTTAATTACATTCCAAAATCTAAAATCACATTAGCCCTTAAAAAGATGTTGGATTCTAGAGTATCTACACCTGTTCCATATCTAAGATATGAGCATACACTTCAGTTATATTTATTTCTTAAGTTGTGTGAAGATGAAAAAAATATCTCATTTGTTTGTAAATAATCGATACTTTCATTTTATTTTTTTTGGGTTAATAACCACTCACATGTAATGCTAACAGCTTCATCTGTTGGATAAGGAATATCACCACAATAATTTTTTAAAGGTTTAATATCATGCTCCATCGGGGTTAACATATTGTTTAGTCTAAATGTAGTCATTGGAGGGTTTTTGTAACCAAAAATCTTCAATATATCGCCTAACTTGGCAAGAATTTTAAACACTAGCATAGGTACTTCTTTAACTGGCTTAGTCTTCAAATTCTTTTGAATATTTTCTGACCATGACTTTAACTCAATTGGCTGATAATCAGCTAGATAAATAGTTTTACCTATCAAGGTGTCATCTAACCTATCTGCAATTCTACTCAATTGAAAAACCGAATTATATACAAAACCATAAGACCTTTTAACTCTAACCCCCCTAGGATGGACATAAAAACCTTTGCGAATCATATCAAAGAAATCTCTGTAAGGGGTTGCAAACCATGGACCCCAAATTGATGTTGGGCGCACGATAACCCATGGAAATTTTATATTAGAGCTTCTGACCAATTCTTCACCAATAACTTTACTTCTTCCATAAGGTGTATTTGGACAGTAATCAACTTCGCTAGACGGTTTATATCCAAGTCGACATACTAGCATCGTTGAGGCAAAGATAACAAAATCAAGTGTGCTTAGCTCATTCAAAGCACCAATCAGATTCTCAACCCCTCTAGTATTTACCTCATAGTTACTAACATTTAGACCATTAAAATCCGTCCTGGCCGCCATATGAAACACAATATTTGGCTTTATCTCTTTAATAACAGAGGTTAATTTATCTTTATCTAATAGATCTACTTTGCGCCATTGATCCAAATGTTCAATGTTACGTGGTTGATTAATATCGATATTGAATACTTCATCGCCAATTGACTTATAGTGCTCAATAAGATTTGTACCAATAAATCCCGATCCACCAGTAACAAGTATTTTATTCATAGGATGCTAACTTTTTTTTAAAAACTCCATAGTAGCAATATTGCTTCATCCGAGAATCCAGCCAGTCCCATTCAATTGGCATTGCAAATACGTTTTGAACCTTGTATCCACGATTGACAAAAGTTTTTATTAGATCCTGCTTGGAATAATAAACCTCATGATCTGGCGCAGTTGTAAATCCTAATGTGCCTGGCACGCCAATAACTAAAATACCATTATCTTTAAGAACTCTGTCCATTTCAGATAATATTGGCTCTGGATCTTCAATATGCTCAAGAACATTATCCATATTGATGGAGTCAATCTCTTTGTCTTTAAATGGCAGAATGTCAATGTCCATCAACCGAACATCTAAACCTTGAGACTGGCACCATTGCACATTATCTGGGTTAATATCCACCCCAATGGTATTTGGTCTAAATTTAACAAATTCTCCAATACCAGGGCCTATATCTAAAGCTATGCCAGTCAAAAATTTACAGAGCTTAGGATACAGCCAATAATTTCTGTAAATTTTTGACTTAAGTGTTCTTTTTTTTAAGAAATCATGGTACTCATCATAAATAATTTCTTTCATATGTGTTTGCTCCAATATATTGAATGGTGTTTATAAAAATAAAACTAAATACTTTCAACTAATTTTAAATATTTGTCGGATGAACCTTCTTGACGAAAAAACTCAGGAAGAAGGTTTTTATACCCATGTTGTAAACTATTCAATTCAATAGCCTTTAACATAGCCGATGGTAATTCTCTATCTTTTTCAAAAAGAACACCATTAAAATCACTTTGTATTAACTCAGAATTTCCATCAATTCTCCTCAGAATACAGGGCAACCCTATATACAAAGCCTCCAAAGATGCTCGTGATATCCCTTCTGACAAAGAAGGAAGTACAAAAATATCTGCCTTAGACATTATTGAATATGGATTCGATAATTCACCATGCATTGTTACTACATCTTGAAGTTTTAAACGATAAACTTCGGCTTTAACTTTCTTCAATAAAGGACCGGTTCCAACCATATCAAGCGCCACATTATTACCATTGTCATGTAATTCCTTAATGGCTTGAATTAATAACATAGGTTTTTTTCTTGACGAAATGCGACCTACGAACACAAAGCGAGTTTTATTTGATACGGTATCGTTTTCACGCTTTCTATATTTATTTAATGATGCCTCATCTATGAAATTTCCTACTATCGAAGGATATTGGTGTGTGAAAAAATTTATTTGTCCAGCCATTGCAGACGTCATTGCAACAACCTTATCAAATCTTACGAGCGAAATTAAATGAAGAATTGCTGCAGGGATGCCAATTAATCCATAGTCCATCCTATAAATATTAATTAAATTTCCTCTAATACTCGAACAGGTGACAGCATATTTAGAACAAAATAAGTTAACTAGGTCTGCTGAAAAACAAAAAGATATAGATGCCACTTTCTTTCTTCCTCCAGCATTAATTAACAATTTCTGATACTCTCTTATCTTCCCAAAAATACTCGAAGATAGATTAGATAAACAGATACACTTAACCCTATCATCAATATATGCATTTGGGCCAGGCCCTCTCTTAATTGCAACTAATGTAACAGTTCTATTATTTGCTAAAGAATTGGCAAGGGCAATTGCCCCCTTAATTGGGCCAGTTGGGCTCAGCGAAGGTATTGTGATAAAAATATCAGACTTCATAATGAACGTGCTGCATCAAGAATATTGTTGGCTCGAATCAGCCAAGTATAATTATTTTTATAATCTTTGTGAGCACAAGCTCCTAAAGAATGGGCAAGTTTCTTATTGCTAAGCAGGATATCTAGTGCAGCAATCCATGATTCACTCTTATTGGGTGGTGCGAGTAATGCGTTCTTTCCATTCTTCAAAACTTCACACAAAACTGGCAAGTCGGATGAAATAATTGGAACACCCGTTGCCATATATTCAAACATCTTCATTGGTGACATCCAGCGCGCAGTATCGTGGTCAGGCACGCCTATTGATACACTTTCCTGGTATGGCATCAATAAAACATCTACTGATTTCATTGCTTGTTGCGCTACCGGATAATGCACGTGTCCCATATATATTAGATTTGAAAATTGATTTACATTTTTTCGATCATTTATATCTTTCTCATTACCACCAAATAAAAGAAATAAAACATCAGGACGAGCTTTGGCCATTTGTTCGATTATTTTAACTCCTCGGCCGGTATACAAGTGGCCAAAATAGCCACACACTCCAGTCCAGTCGCCCTCGGCTTGAGGAGCGATTTGAATCAAGGAATTATGACGCTTTTCTGAAGATATTGGCTCAATTTTTTCAGGTGCTGCATCATGGAGCACCAAGGTTTGTGAAGGCTCTCTATCATGATGATGTTTTAAGAGCTCGCTTAGTTTGTTAGAAATTACGATAGTTATGACTCTGTGCTGGATCATTATAAGTCGCTGGATTAGTTTTCGAATTCCTTGTTCTAGCTGGTGTGTTTCGAAGAGAAGCGGTCGACGTAAAATTACCGCGATTACAAAAGAAGCATAAAGATTACGAGAAAGAATTACATCGGGCCATTTATTCATAAATAAATCCCAAAGTGCTAGGAAGGCAATCTTTAGATTGTCGCCTCGGTTAGAACGCCTCCAAAAAGTAACGAGTCGGACCTTATTAAGACTAACGCCATAAATAGACTCCATAGCTGACTCCAACTGAGTACTTTCTGGCATTTGTCTCTTGGCATACAGTACCACCTCATCAATTGTTTTAATAAATGCATCACATTGCATTACAACATGTACAGAATTAGCTGTTCTAGATGGCAAAATAGAAGGTGAAATATAAGCAAGTTTCATTTTTATTCTAGCAGTTCTTCAATAAAGGATGGAAACCAATTCCTGGATAATCAATAAAACCCCATCTTGATATTTTTGAGGAATCAAACGATATGTCAATTCTTGCTATTGTCAACATGCGAAACCAAGAATCCCATAAATCTGACTCATCCCATTTTCTGGAATAGCTACTCCAATGTGTGCTGATACGATTATGTTTAGGTCGTAACAGCGTAATTGCATGCCTTAACCTTTCCATACGTGCATCTCCATGCGCAGAAAAAATATGGTCAGTAGATCGAAGTATATTAACTAAAGAACGAGGACGAACTTGAAGTGATTCACAAAATCCACCATCTATATTCTGTTCGCTTAAGATTGTATTTGCAGTTAGATTCAATATATTTTTATATCCTTCAATATCATTTAATCCAGCCCCTGTTAGAATGTGTATTGCGTCGTAATCGTAACATCCACCGCCTCCAATATAAGGTGCAAAATGACCTTCATTATCTACCAAAGATGCAACAGCTTCAGATGCTCTATCCCATGGCACTGAATCAACACCAAGATACTCAAATATTTCATATTGATGATAGCCATTTTGAAATTGCAAATGTGACATTGACTTAGAATTACCCCAAAATCCAAACCGATTCATAGAAGAAATATGTTTGTCAACCCATTGAGCTATCTGTCTTTCTGTATTAAGCGCCAAATACTCTCGTGCATGTTGCAAAATAATTCCATAAAACATTGCCAAGTTACCTGTTCCAGCTTTACCATCAAACACCCCAGAGTCATCGAATATCTTAATAGGATTTTTATTAATGAGAGGAGCTATATAAGATTCTAATGGATTAAGCTTAAGAGTTCCTATGATCGAGAGAGCGCTCAATGTAAATGCAAGTAATTGTAAGAAGGGCTTATCTGTATGTAAGTTAATATGACTTGCATTTTGTTTATCACGAAATTGAGCTAAATTGGAACGTAACATTGAGTCATATAATTCACAATCCATTGTTAAAGACTGCCTTTGTTGGAGTAATTGCAATCCAAAGATCGCAAAACAAAGGGCATACGGGCTCGAATCTGCGCCCACTGTTAGGCTATATTCTCCATCATTTACTTTACAATTTGAAATAAAGTTTAGATAGCTCGCCTTGGCTGAATCAATCTGATAATCATTTAACTGCATATAAATAGCTCATTCAATCTTGAATTGAATGACTCACTTCGAATGACTGATTATGATAGTAATTTTTTCGGTTTTTCATTATGGGAAAAATGGCTGGTGAGCTTAATATAAAAAATAAAACAAAATAATTAGGAACATAATTTTGAAATTGAAAAACCAAAAAAGCAAAAATTAATATCAAAAAATACCGATTAAATGATCCAAACCTTTTTGACAATATTTTCACTGTCATTGATAGCAATAGCACACCAAAAATTCCTATAGATGGAAGCACTAATAAAAAAAATGAATGAATACTGGTATCATGCACTTGTATTGAATAAACATATGCTGCTCCGACTCCAAATAAATAATTATCAAGGAATATTAACAAGGCTTGCACGTTTATAAGCGCCCTCGTAATAGCACTAATGGCACCAGTTGAAACTCCAGCTAAATCTAAATTCATTACTGATCCGAAATCCATAAATGATCTCAGTTCCCCTGAATAAATAACTTCATTAAAATAGCTCCAGAACTCTTTGCCTAAAAAAAGATTATTCAAAGATAATCCGCCGTATAAAAGTGCTGAGAATATGATCATAATCAAAGAATAACTCTGGAATCGGCTGCGCCGATTAACATAACCAATAATCGAATGTATAGCCATTAACAGCAATATCAAAACAGCCCCTCTGGTAGTATTTAGGAAAATCACTAACAGATTAGTTGTCATCATAAACTTATAATAAAAAGGGCTAGCATGAATTCTATCTTTAAAATAAATCATGCAAAAAATGACAAAGAGTGATGCATAGGAATAATGGTTTTGATTCATAGCATCAAATCCATCAATTTTGCTTATGTACCCATTAAACAAAAACAGCCAATAAAAAATAAAGAAGAAGCTAAACCAAGTTATCAAATTTAATGTGGCTTTAAGATGAAATTCTCTAACCACTGGAGCCGATATCGATAAATATGTTGCATATATTGTAAAAACAAATATTGGGCCATATAACGGGCTGTAAAGAATCATTCGAACATCACTCAGTCCATCAAGGCTATAGCCAGTTGCTAAATAATGAATATACTCAATTAAACCAGTTAAGATAACTAGAAGCATCGGGTAAAAAATAGATACATATATATGTTCTCTTTTACTTAACTTATAAAAGATTAAGAGGGAGATAAAATAAATAAGCGTATATGGTCTATTAAGATATAAAAGATTGTCCATACTTAGTATTGATGCAAACGCAACAATGATTGGACTAAGAAGAAATATTAGTAGTCTGTCTATTGAATATTTCATCATAAGATATCTTGACTGCTAAGAAACTTTTAAAACCTTTCCATCTTTTAATTGATATACCAGATCAGCATGCTTTGAAGTTGACAATCGGTGAGTGATGAACAATACAGTTTTTCCTACACTTTCTGACTTAATCTCTTGAATAATTTTCTCTTCTAATTCTTGATCCAGTGCACTTGTGGCCTCATCAAAAATAATAAGTTGTGGATTACGCAACATTGCACGAGCCAGAGCTAGTCTTTGCTTTTGTCCGCCAGATAATTTCATTCCACGATCGCCAACATTTGTTTTGTAGCCTTCAGAAAATTTTTGAATAAATTCGTGCGCGTGGACCTTTTTGCATACTGACACTACATCATCATCAGATGCATCTAAACTTCCAAAACGTACATTTTCTAGAATACTGGTATTAAATAACATAACATCCTGGCCAACATATCCAACACATTTTCTCCAAGAAATGGCGCTATACTCTAAGAGATCATTATCGTTAATTAATATTCTTCCCAAATTAGGGTCTCGAAATCTTAATAATAAGTCTATGATCGTCGACTTTCCAGAGCCAGAATCTCCAATTAAAAATACAAACTTTCCTTTTGGAATTATAAAATTCAAACTATCAAGTACCGTGGACTTGTCTTGATAAGAAAAGAGCAAGTCTTGAAAAATAATGTCTCCATCCAGGTTATTAAATTCATATCCTGCAGTGAGATTCTCTTGCTCACAACCTTCTCTAACTAACTTATTAATTCGTCGCAATGACTCATAATTACTCAAAACGTGCATCCTGCTATTAACCAACATACTAACTTGCACAGCTACTCTATTACCCACAAGAACAAATATTGCAATTACAGGCACCAAATTATTAATATCAATATTTAATATTAAAATTGCATAAATCATTACCACAGCCAATATAAAAATAATAACAACCTCACTCAGTTTTTTTGGCAAGCTTGAAAATACGCTAAAATCTGCCAATACTTTTACATACTTGGTTATCACATTGTTGTATTCGGCAAGAACTCCGTTTTCCATGCCCATTGCTTTTATTTGTTTAATTGCAAAAATAGATTCTGAAACAGAGTTACTTAAATAGCGGGCATGCTTTATTTTTTCCTGTCCAACTTTTGTAGAGTATTTTTTTATTAAAACATTGACGGACAAAGTTAAAAGTAACATAACACTTGTCAGAGCTAGTGTTACAACCCATGAAGTGAGAAGCAAAACAACAAGCATGAGCGCAGATAAAAACGCTGCAGAAATGAATTGAATAACAAATTTCAAACAAATAAATGCTTTATCTGTCTCGACTAATACATTATTTACTAAATCTCCCTGCTTATGATTTTCAAAAAAATCATACTTTGCATAAAGATAGTGCGTCATTAATTCTTTCATCCAATGGCCTCGCATGCCATGGAAGAGGTTGAACTGGAACCTATCTTTAATATAAGTGAGGATATTTTTGATAGCTATTAGTAAAAAAAATATAATTATCATGAACACGAGCACTTCACTTTTATCATAAGCCTCGAACGGGGCTAGAAGAAAATCTGAAATCACTCCCCCACTTTCCCCACCAATTACAGTCTGCATAATCGGCAAAAGCAGGCTTATACTAAATGCATCCAAGAAGGATGTAATCACAACCATTAAGACAAGCAACATCATGCTTCTTTTTTTGTGAGAAACAACTTCTTTCCAAATGCTGAATGCGTTAAATTTATTTTTCATAGGTAAAATATTATGGCTACTTCAAATGGCACAGACTAGAATTGCTGGCAATTAAAAAAATCTTAACCTGCATTATTCTTCGCAGACTCTTCACATAAACCAATCTCTTTTCTTAGCTCATCCACTAAATCTCCACTCCGAGACCCTTTGGAAGGTATTTCCCAGAGCGCCTCGTTAAATTCAAGCCTCCCTTTGCAGTAAGGCACCATAAAATACTGTAAGTTTAGATCCCACATTTTTTCAGATTTATGTTTGCCATATAATTTATCTTTATGCTCTCTATCTTGCGCTGCAAGATCAACACAATTATAAAATGGTAGTTTGAAAAAAAGCGTTCCCCACATAGTATTACTTGTGCCGCCAATGATACCTTTTTTGACACCTACTATATATGCTTCCAATGCTATATATGGAGATCCTCCAGCTTGATTCATTGTGATAGTTCTTCCCAGAACAATGTCATAAAGATAAGCCGTATATAATTTTGCTATGTCCCTCCTGATTTTACGAAGTGGAAAATACTTTGCGTTAAACTTTAATATGTCTCTTATCGCAGGGAAATATTTAATATATTTTAATATTGATCTTGCTTTTAAACTAGAAAATTGGTCAATCTCTGAGCCATTGTGTGGTTTATGAACAATAACATCGCTAGAATCTAGTAGATTAAATATGTCTCTCACAGACTCTAAAAAACTCCACTTGTCAGACTCATTGTAGAAGCTGAACATTGTGGGAATTGCCAAGATATAATCTGCACTAAAATCATCACAAACTGGATATTTCTTAAACGGCAGCCCAACTTCGGTTATATCAATTGAGCTGTAAAGTTTTTTTGCTTCTCTTTTTTCAGCAAGAAAACTTAAAAAATCCATATCTACTGCATAGGCTTTTTTAAAATTAAAATGCTTTAAAATTTCATCCTGTTGCTCTATGCCAGCATAAGCAAACCCTAGCAATAAAACGGTAGTTTTTGCATCAAAAGTTTTTTTAATGTCCAAAATAGCCTCGTTGCTTAGAGGCCTCTGTGGAAGCATAAGAACTTTCGTCTCAACCTTCTCTGATTTTATAATTGTTGCGCCTAAATCCTGACACATATTAAGAAATTCAACCTGTGATGTGTCATTATTCCTTAGATAAGAATCATTTTGTGGAACTTCATAAATGCCAATGGAAAACTCTGATTTCAAGCCTTTTATAACACTCAAATATGCATTGACACTTCTAAAATATTCAACTACCAACACCAAATCAAATTTTTTTGAGCGTATCATCACAACATTTTTACAATAGAAATTTGTTTCATTTATCGAGAAAAGCCGCTTAACCGGTTATGGCCCATAATTATTATCAGGCATTACGACTTAAGTACAAAGACTCTGCCAACTCGAATTCAATTTCAGTATCCACATCTATACATTCTTCTTCAGGAATGCTCATCATATGTGGGTCGTTGCGTACAAAATCCCAATGATAGCCTTTGGTTGAAAAAAACTCTTTATTTATGATATGAAAAGCGTGTGCTGCCTTGTAAAATTTAATATCTTTGTTGGTTGTGAGATTATTCGGATTAGTATTTGTAAGGGGATTTCCTTCCGAATCAAAAATCCAATCTCCTGTTTTAACAACTGAGGTATAAGACGGATGATCATTTTCCTGAAAATAATCAAATGCTTTCTTTATAGTATCTATGGTTACAAAAGGTAAACAAGGATTAAACACAAAAATATACTCCGAAGGAACATTACAATAGTGAGCGAATGTAACATGCTGCGGGTTGACCCCTTGCCTTACTGCTTCAGGTTTACGTTTTAATAACTCAACATTCTTGAAAGGTTTCGCATATTCCATTAACTCACTTTCTGCAACAGCAAGATAACGATGCTCGAAGAAATCCATTTCATTTAATTTTTCAAGAGCTATTTGTAATAAAGATTTGTCAGCAAAGGGGCGAATCATTTTCTGTGGCACTCTTGTTGATTGGAGTCTAGAATTTGTAACTACAGAAACTGTTTTCATGATTATAGCCTTTTATTATTTTTGAATATTATTAATTATTTTGATGATTTTTTTTGTAGCAGAGCCATCTGAAAAGAAAATTTTCTTTTTAGAATAATTTAATATCTTTTTATTAAGTTTTTCGATTAACACTTTGAAATCACTTTCATTAATATATTTATTTAGATCTTTTTCAGACAAGATTACCTGAGTAAGGCCTAGTTTGTTTGTAACCAACAATGAGCTTATATCAACTTTTGAACCGATACCCAAAGATAAACAAGGAATTCGAAAATAAAGCGCATCATACAAAACAGAAGAATAATAAGAACAAGCGAGATCTAATTTATTAAAAAGATCATAACTTTTATTCTCATCATAAATCATTTTAATACTACGTCCCATCTTCACAAACTCTTTGTTTTTTTCATTCACTATACTTTCCCAGGGAATTATAGATTCCTTTGGATGGACCCATAAGTAAATATTTATATGCTTATTAAACCAGCGACTGCCTTTGACAAATGTATTCAAAAGCTGCGTAAAATTACTTTCTTGATCAAAACCCAAAGAGCCTGTCAGATCCTGCTCCCTAATTGGCTGAGATACATATAACACGTTAAATTCATTTACATTTTTATGTATTTTTTTTACCGAAGTATTCACGGAGTCAATATGAGGATTATGTGTAATTTTTAGGTTGGCATGAGGAACTCCTAAAGCTAGTAAATCTTCTTTACATTTTTCATCAAGGCAGCAAATAACATCGGGTATGTAATCATGTATGACTTGTCCATTTTTACACGGAAATCGCTCTTCATAAAAGCCCCAAAAATCTAATATAGAAATTGTTTTAATATCAGTATTTCTAGCTTTTTTAATTAGAATTTGTTCCAGTGTTCTAATTTCATTTTTACCTTTCCTGCTGGTTCCAGTCACTATAATTTTTGGCTTATTAATATCAATGATTTTGTCTAAAAATTGTCCTATCTTATTTTGATTAAGATATGAAGGAATGACTATTACCTTAATGTCTTTTTTTTTATATAACTCGTAAGATGATTCATGCGCTATAACAACTACATTTAGCAATTTATCATCCTCTTGTATTTTTTTTATGATCGGCAAAAATGCCAACACACCTCCATAATCTTTAGAGAAAAAAATAATACTCTGATAATTAGATGCCATAGACATCTAATTTTTTCTTTTCATGCAAAGCCAAAAGCAAGATGTAATCTTCTTCAGAATCAATATTAATCGTCTTTTCCATTAAATAACTAGTCGTTTTTTCAGGTAAAAATGTTTTATCACGAATAAGCGATTCTATTCTATTTACATAAATACTACCCGTAAGCTTATATACGTCAGGCATAAGTTGTCGTGGCACCTCAGAAGATGAATCTTTCATAAATTCACTTATATATCCATTTTCAACTACTTTCATTTTATAAGGATGTGGCTCATTAATCTTTTCAATTGATACAACGGCATCCGCATTATCTTTATAAAGTTGATCTAACATCGCATTGATCTGTTCTGGAGTTCGAATAGGTGATGTTGGTTGCAAAAGAATTAGATTTGTAATTTCATCAGGGAATTTCTGAATAAAGTGAGTTACAACATCAATTGTTTTTACATTATCGCCAGCAAGTTGTTTTGGTCTAAGTCCCAACGATTTGGCGCCGGCATCTTTTGCATGCTGTTCATACTGATGAGAATCTGTTGAAATATAGACATCATCAATCTTACTTGAATTTTTTGCCACGTTAACAGCTAACTCAATGAGAGTTATGCCACATAATTTAGCAACATTTTTATCGACAAACCCTTTGGAGCCAGAGCGCGCAGGAATTAATGCAATATTTTTCATGGACAATAAACCAATGACTCAAGCTTACCTCCTGGCGCATCATTTGTATCTACCCGCTTAAGTAAAAGAGAATTTTCAAAATCACTATCAATATTCATACCTCTGTTCATAGTAAATCCAAGCACCAAACCCATTTCTTTAGCAACATCGCTTACCATATTGTTTACTGCCCCAGGACCACCAAAAGGATAAGATATTGCTTTAATCGGTTTACCTGTCAATTTAGATAAAAAATCTAAAGATATTCCTATTTCATCTTTAATCATTCTTTCAGCTAAAGTGGCTAATGGTAAGTGTGTATGTGTATGCGTACCCAGCAAATTATTATTAGCTAGTAACCTCAAATCATCTTTCCCCATATATAAATTTTTTATGAAGGAATGAGAAGATACGGTTGTATCATTAAACAGGCTATTTACAACTTGCCTTCGGTCTTTTTCGGGAAGAATAAAATTAAGGAAAAATTTAATCTTTTTCTTTAAGTCTGTATCGTAACGATACTCTTCTTCTAAATCATCAGTATTATATTGAAAATCATAAAATTTAAATTTTTTTTCTAAATATTCAGCAATATCATTATCACTATATGATGTATAGATGTGATGTAACTTATGAACATCATGGGCATCTTTAGCTAAATATGGCAGGGTTGTCGAAAAAAATATTGCTGGGATAGAGTTTTTCTCAAGATATTCATATGCTTTCATTTGCTCTTTTAGGTTATCATCAAAAGTTATTACACAGTAATTTCCCTTTGGATACTTTTTGCTTCTCACAATCTTCAGTAATTCTTCTTGTGAAATAAAATCATAATATTGTCCTAATTTATCCAGCTGAAATGCCATTTCATCAATAGAACGAGAATATATTCCTTTGGAAGGATTTACATCCCTAATGTAGTGATAGTTAACAGCTAGTAATTGCATTTAGAAGATCTTTTTATTTTCTCAATTTGAGATAGTGTCAATCCATCTCCTATATTAATAAGAGCTTTCTTTAATGCAGCTTCATTGAAATCAGTTTTTTTATAAACATGTCCGCATGGAGTAGATACCTGTTGTTTTAATGATATCCTCCCATTCATGTAATCAACTGTTATCTGCGGCAATGCATCAATAGCTTTTTTTATCGTTTTATAGTTAATTGTATAATAATCATCGCCTTCATCTAAGTCGGGCTTAACTCTTTTAAGTATTGGACCAGCATCAACATTTTTTATTGCTAAATGGATCGTTGCGCCAACACATGATATTTCATCATTAACAAATGGCCAAAAAAGAGTGGCTGAGCCTCGATAAAATGGTGACAAACCAAGGTGAATATTAATTATGGTAGGAAATTGATCAAGCCAGCTATCATTTAATATGCCTGTACCAAAAAGAAAAACTACATCTGGCTTACACCCCTTTGCCCAAACAATATTTTTTTGATCATTTATTTTATTCTTATCTAGGTGCAAGGTAGGAACGTCCGGAAAATCATCATATTGCGAAAAAAACGATCGTTCACTAATTGAAAGCATTTCAAAATGTTGCCTTACAAGGGCTGATTCAGATTTAGGCTTACTATAATATTTCGATTTCTTCTCTGAAATTACCCCCTTTAAATTAAATTTTTCCGAAATAACATTTGCAAAATATTGATGGCGCAAAGAGTTTGAAGTAAGAACTAATGCTCGCATTAATCTACTGTGTTGAGATGGTTTTTCAACTTTTCAATAATAAATAGATTGGTTTTTTCTACTGATTCTGTAGTAACACCTGCAATATGAGGTGTTAATAAAAGATTATCGTTATTCTGAGAATATTTCCACAATAAAGATTGCTTTAGCCAATCCTTAGAAGTTGACGTCTCATCTGCTAAAACATCTAAAGCGGCACCCTTGATCAATCCATTTTCAAGCGCATAGATCATCGCATCTTCATCAACAACTTCTCCTCTTGAGGTATTAACAAAAAAAGGCTGTTTTTTTAATTTTTTAAATTTTTCTATATCAAAGAATCTTGTTGTCGTTTCATCTAGAGGGATGTGTAATGTAACAACATCAGATTCACTTAGTAATTGATCCAAAGACACACTGATAAGCCCGCTTGTTGTGCGAACTTCATTTATTTCGTAGACAATTACTTTCATTCCAAAAGATTTTCCATATTCAGAAACCATTTGCCCCAATCGGCCAAAACCAATAACCCCTAAAACTTTATCCCTTAATTCATTACCATAAAATAAATTTCTATTCCAAAAGCCATTAAGGACATGGTTATGCGCCAAGTATATTTTTCGTTGTAAGCAAAGTAATAAGCCCCACGTATGCTCTGCTGTAGATGAAAGAGTTCTTAAAAAATTCACCTCCCCCTTAAGGCTTAAGATTTTTATTTGATACTCCTTAGCAGCAATGAGGTCTATATGATTTACACCTGTAGTAGGGGTTACAATAACTTTTAGTTTTTTTGCAAGCTCTAATATTTCTCTATCAATTGTATTTTTAATGCAGATAATTATAACGTCATAATTTGCAATATTTTTTAGTAAATAATCTCTATCTGCTTCAACATGGGTCACGTCACCTATCTTTTCAATTTCTTTAATTGCATCATTAGAGAATCGTCCGCATTCTGTATTAAGAATACGTACTTCATTATTAGAAATGGAAGGCATCATCGTATATCTTTCCAATCAATACTTTCACCTTCAGCAATATACCGGACAGTTGATTTTCCAATAATTTTTTCATATTCATTAACTGGGATACCTGTGCAAGGTTTTTTTATATCAATGTGGTCTATATTGATAATTTCTCCTTTTGCAATATCTTTCTTTGCCACCAGGCCTTTGGTGAAAAGTAAACGCATATCACTCATTTCCTCGGCCATCAAATCTTTATCAATTGGATTGGAAAGAGCCGTCTCAATGATGCGAATATTTTTAGTTAGCAATGAAAGTTCTTCAATTGTTAGAGATGCCTTAACATCAGGCCCAAAACAACCTGGGTGCCATGTCACATGCACTTCTATTGCTTTAGACCCCATTGCCACAGCAGCTAAAGATGGACCTACTTCTCCAGAATGGTCTGAAAAACCAACAGGGATTTGGAAACGTTTTTCATAATCTGAAATCATATTCAAACCTAATTTTTCAGGAGGACATGGATAACGACTAGTACACTGCATAAGCAATAATGGTACGTTTTTATCTTTTAGGCTATTAATACTAATTTCTAGCTCATGTAGATAACTCATGCCAGAACTTAATAATACAAGTTCATTGCCCTTAGCTATTTCATCTAACAGCAAAATATTATTGGTCTCACCTGAACCTATTTTCCAAGCTTTCACACCTATGCGACGTAACATCTCTACAGCTTCTATTGAAAAAGGTGTGCTCATGAAAATAAGATTTTTATCTTCTGCATGCTGTTTCAATCCAGCCCATTGCTTCTCTGTAAATGAAGTTCGTTCCCAATAATCATAACGAGTTTCATCCTGAGGAAAAACATCCACTCGGAAAGCTTCACTAGGTGAACTTTCTGCACTAGCAATATGAGTTTGAAATTTAACAGCATCGGCTCCGGTAGTTGCAATAGCATCAATGAAAGCATGAGCCGCACCAAGACTACCATCATGTACAAGACCAATTTCAGCTATCACTAAACAAGGTGCATTCTCACCTACTTCGCGCTCGCCAATAAACATACTTTCAGCCATCACTTTTCAACTCCAATGTACTCAGCAATTGCATTTGCTATAAGGTTTGAGCAACCTTCTTGGTAATAAATATTACTATTCCCAACTTTTTGGTTCATGCTCTTCTGAATCGTCGCTTCAAGGCTATTATAGTCAGCACCAATATCTATTGTATTTTCATTTCGCTCACGACCTATCTGACGTTCACCAATATTAATAAAAGGTATCGCAAAAGATGCTGACTCCCTTATTCCTGAGCTCGAATTCCCAATCATGCAAACACAATGTGCCATTACATAGACAAAGTCTTCTAAAGGCATATGCCTAATCATAAAAAAGTTATTGTTATTATTATATTTAGCAATACTAGAAACAATTTCAGCATTGTGAGCATCAATATTAGGATAAAAAATAAATGTTTTTAAACCAAAACCACTAATTACATCTAGTACTTTTTTCATATCAACATCACGCTCATTGGTTGTATCTGGATGCACCATGACTAAGAAATATTTTTCATCCTTAGCAACATGAATAGGGTTTTTGAATTTTTTTGTAATATGAGCAGGATCAAAACTATCACCAACATCCAATTTAGAAATATATTCCACTGCAGGGCAACCATAGTTATAAACGCTTTCTTTTTTTATGCCGAAATCAATTAGATTTTTTGCACTGCCTTCAGTAGCAACAAAGTGTAAAGATGAAAATTTTGTTAAAACATCTCGAATCACATCATCTATCGTTCCACTAAGCTCTCCACCCTGAATATGTGCGATTGGAATATTCATAGTTCCTGCTGCAACTACAGGTGCTAGCATATCAAATCGATCGCCAACGATGAGCAATAAATCCGGTTTACGTCTTGCAAAATAAGTGGCATGCTCTACAACAGATAAACCTATAGTTTTGGCCATAGCTTCATGCGAATCATTCATCAAGGCACAGTCTATTTTCTTATCAATTTTAAAGCCATCTTGCTCAAGATCTTTATAGCTACTTCCATAACGCTCTAACAAGATAGATGAGCTGAGAACAATATGGCAATCTATCGTTTGATATTTAGAAAGTTCAAATAATACTGTCTTTAATTTGGAATAGTTCGTTCTATTTGTAAGAGCAACGCAAATAGTCTTTTTCATATATATCAGCCTTATTTAAATATTATAATCCTGCACATTAATTCTGTGAGATATCATCTGACTCTGACCAAAATGAATGTTTGCCCTAATCGAGGAAACCAAATACCCAGAAGCTGCCTGATCATTTCCTTAGGATATCTCAACCATATACGCAATCCATTAATAGGTATAAAACCTGCTTTAAAGATAACAGACCTGAGTGAATTAGGAGTAAATCCATGAAGATGCTGAAATGGCGCCATTGTGTGAGTTCGACTTCCATTATAAGGCCATTCTTGCCAAATTTTATCGGCTTCATGACATCTAAGTATATTTGGAACTGTAATACGAACAACAGCACCTGGCGCACAATATTTTCGTACTTCTTTTAATAGTTCAACTGGTTTACTGACATGCTCAAGCACTTGCTCTATGTTAATTACATCAAATAAGAGATGTTTCAAGCTGTCAGTACTATGAACTAAAGTAAAACTTAGTTCATTTTTTTCAAAACTTCTCTCTTTTGAAGGCTCATATGCCGTAACTTTAAACCCAACATCTACTGCAATTTTTGCCCACTTTCCGGCCCCTGAACCATAATCTAATAATAGTGGATTAGGTTTTCTTATAATCCACATCAGCTTACTTATTTCATTTTTGATTTTTGATGATACTGATCCATCGATATTATTGCTTGCTGGGCGCAAATTTATATTTGATGCATACATCTCATTAAGCATGTCCTGACTGGGTTGCTCGCGATACCAATAATGATTGCATTTGACACAATGAATAATTTCAACTTTAATTTTATTAAGCCAGTCATCAATTAAACCATCGTATTTTATTTTGCTATAGTCCAAATACGATTTCTTGTTAGACTCGTCAATAGAGACTATGATTTCTGGCTGAACTGAAGATTCGCAAATTTGACATGTGTCAATTCTTACAAATTTATTCATAGTAGTGACTTTTTAGATTAATGGCATATTAGATTGATCAATAAATGAGACTTCTATACCATCATATTTTTCTCTCAATTCTTGTGACATTGAATTAAGTTGATCTACATCCGTAATATCAATAAAAAAAACAATATTGGAGAAATCATCTGAAATTTGGTATCTCCTCATATCAGATGCATTAGTATATTTAGATACTATTTCAGAAATTCCTGATAAAGAGACGTTATCTTTTTGGGCATCTATAGACAAATAATAATCTTTATTTGAATCCTTGGAATCATCTCTTCTTTTTACATATGCCATCATTAATAGAATTATAATGGCAGCGATTACTGTATTTAAAGTTTGATTTGCTCCTAAACCAAGACCAATAGCTATTGAAATAAATAAATAAGCCAGTTCTTCCGGCTCTTTGATTGGAGTTCTAAACCTAACAATTGACAAAGCTCCAACCAGGCCCAGTGACAACGCTAAAGAGGATTTAACGATACTAATAATCAGGATAGTGGTTAGAACAATAAAAGGAAGAACTCTTGCAATAGTACTTTTATTTGTCAAAACAGAGGAAAACATTCTGTAATGAATTTTCACAAATAAGGACAGTATAAATCCAATAATAAGATTTATCACTAGCATGCTCAGTGATATTTCATCTCCTGACCATAATTCACCTATTGATGTTAATATCCCACCCTCTTTCAAAGTATCCATATTTATTTAACCTCTATACTTGATTATATTATTGAATTTACTGAGTTTATATATTTAGAATTTCTACTAATTCTCATTGGTATATCACCAATCATAGAAGAAAGACAATCACCTAAGTCTGGATGAAATTTTATCTCTAAAACTAAATATTGAGAGGTATTAGCCTTCTTTCGAATATTTATATATTTAGACATTCTTTGATCAAATACACTATGCTTTCTATCTAAAGTAACTCTAAATCTTTCACAATTAGATATGTAATATGAACGCATATATTGATTCAGAACTATAGGGGTTGAGTAGTAATTTAATGAAGGCAGCCATGTTTCATCTACAGCGTCCCTTATCTTCGAAATAAGTGAGTTATGTGTTTCGTTATTATTTACACCTTCAATGATTTTAATTTTCTTGGTTCCACAAGCATTTTTTCTTTTTTTTAGCTCTATAGCACCATTAGTTGGCGAAAGTGAGGTTCCATACCATCTATATCTCAATTTACTTCTTTCACTTATTCCATCAAGATTATCAGCATATGTTTTACAAGCATAAGTATCATAATATATATTATTCACCATCCTATCGTCATAATGCTTCTTAAGAAGCAGCCTTGTTTTTGCAATCCAAAAATCTATTTGAATTAAGAAAGCTACGTTAGCAACGAACTTAATTTCACGCCTCAAAGTTTTATCAAAATCCATATTGTATTTTTATCATAGTCCAATAAAAAATATTTATATTAGCTTATTATAGTGAAAAATAGTCGTTCAATTTGGCTCAGAAAAAACCAGGAAATAAAATATTAATGATAGGTCGCTTAGCGGTTGAATTCCTATAGTGCACTTCTAATTAAATTGCCTTATTGTTCTTTATACAATTGCTCTATATCAATATTTCTCTTTTCCAAAATTACTCCATCTAACTCAATTAAGGAGTCCATATCAGAGATCATATTATCATTATTTATAGTTTTTATTTGAGACGCTATTACTTCAGCACCGCCATATTCTTTTTTCTTTATATATGCCATTATTGCAGCATCTTGACTATTAATTATCTCTACGTCATTTGCAATGACTATTGAGCTATCCTTGCTAGCAATTCCAATCGAGCTATCCTGTATAACAACTTTTTTAATGGTGACATTTGACATCTCACCAGCGGAAATTGCCTTATCAGAAATTTTTTCAAAATATGAATTTGTAATAATTGATTGATTTCCACTTATGTCAATTGCATCACCACCGCCCATTATTCCAATATTTCTAAACTTACAGCCATCAAATTTTCCAAATGAAAAGTCAGCATCAATCGCGTCAGAGTCAGTATCCGATATTGAGCAATTATTCACTTCATATTCTGATGAAATAATATTTATTGCATCTTCTGAGCTAACATTATTTATATAAATATCATTAATGATTACTGGACTGTTGTATATTGACAAAGCCCCAGTCAGCTCAAATTTAGGAAATTTTACTGCTCCAACATTCGTCATAGAAAGTCCGTTAATTATATTTTCGCCATCAGTATTCAATATATACAACCACCCTCCAGTAGCTTTATCCCCCTGAAATTGGACATTTCCATTGAAATGCATTGGAATTAGAGAAATTATCCCAGAATTATTATTGAATTTAATAGAGGTGCCCTCATTAAATAATACTTTCTTAAATCCATTTAAAATAACTACATTACCAACTTCAAAATGACCCTTGTTAAATACTATCGTGTCGTCACTTATCTTAATTATTCCACGTTTCAATAAATCATTTACATTATCAAAAGAGGGTATTATTTTTTCTTCCAATAAAGGGTAATACTTTTCGACACCTTCAACGATACTATAATCACCACTTTTAGATTCTATGACGAATTTTGCTCCAATAAATATTTCAGCTTCAATATTTTCGATTTTTTTATATTCATTGCGGTCTGATTTTTCGTCTAACCTTATGGGTAGTAAAGACTCAAAAAAAATATTTAACTTCTTATTAATTAATGGATCTTCATGTTTGACGCCAGTAATTACTAAATCTGAATCAATTAGTGGAACAAATTCAAGGTTCGACACTTCAGGCTTGTCCCTATCCTGGACAATGAATATAAATAAATTTTTCA
>PBJL01000007.1 GCA_002721105.1 Acidiferrobacteraceae bacterium
AACAAAAAGCTTTTCCATGCCAATTTCCTGAGGAGGAGATTTTTGTGAGCAGACATATAATGGAAACTTCTCTATAAATTCTTTTATATTTTGGTTATTGAGGCGAGGAACTTCTTCGGCAACTTTCTTGGCCCGTTCTAAATCCTCCCTTGAATCTATAAGAAAGTTAACCCATTGCATCCCAATATCGATTCTAAATTTTTGGACCTTGAATCGTTGAGCATGCTGTCTAATAAATAAGGTCCCTACAACGCGCTGCTCTTTAGTGAGGTTTTCTTTATCCAGCTTTCGCAAAAGATCTACATTGACAATTTCAGAACCTGTGCCCAACATTACCCCTTCAAAATGATCGTTAAAGGAGTAATCCCAGTCTCCTGAAAAATGTGCAGCTATAAGTTTATCTAAGGCTTCTATATCCAAAAGAGGATTAGATCCAAGAATACGGATCAAATAATCCGCTTTAAGCTCATCTGCTGCAAGAATAAACCGTTTAATTAAATCATCATGAGAGCCTCGAACAACTTTTGTACCAAGTCGGTTCCCTTCCTCTACTATAGGCAGGTCAGAGTCAAGATCAGATGTTACTATGGCAATCTGGCTAGCAAAGTTGGCTTCTCGAATTCGATTTACAATAAATTCAAGGATAGTTAGATTGTTATTTAGCTTTTCCAAGACTTTTCCGGGAAAAGTCTTGGAAAACATTGTTGCTTGAATAGCAATTAAAGTTTTTTCTTCAAGCTCTTTTCTGGATATTTTTAGGTTCTCCGGTTTCTCTTCCGAATTAAATGGCTGAGTAATTGTTGTTGGGTTTGTATTCATACTACTGTCCCTACGGTTTACGATTCAGATTTATTTTAATTTCAGTATGACTAAAATTATCTAGCTAAAACATTTCTATTATTAGTCATTTAAGCTTTATTAGTCAATTAAGCCCGTTGCTTTACTTGTAAATAAACCTTTTTTTTACAAAAATTCCCAAACACCTACTCAGTCTACATTAAAAAGCTATCATATGTTAATAAAATACACTTGGGCTCCATTCCACAGATCTACTCTATATTTTTTAGCGCTTTTAAAGGTATTGTATTTAATCTTTAATGCATGTATCCAAGGTAAAAAAGGTATGAATATCGCTAAAAATTTATCCCATGGAGAGTCTTTAGTTCGAAACTAAGCTAGGTTGTAAAAATATGGTAAAATGAGCTCAAAAAGATCAAAATTTTTATGTTGTATACCAACTCAAAAGATTGTCAGCCATAATTTTTTTCCTTCCACCCTAAAAAATGAAAATTCCTTTTGAATCTGAATATAGAAAAAAGTTCTACGAACTGTTAGATGAGGTTTTTCAATCCAATTTTTGGTCTGATGGCCCGTTATTAAAAAGGTTTGAAGAACAGTTTGAAGAATTCACTGGGCTGCCTTCAAGAGGAATTAGTAGCGGGGGAGCAGGTCTGCTTTCAATTCTGGACTATCTGGATGTGAAAGGTAAAGACGTTCTAGTTCCAGCGAATACGTTCTGGGCAACAGCTCGGTCTGCAAAACTCGCTGGGGGAAACCTGGTTTACGTGGATTGCAATCGTGAAGACTTGTGTATGAGCCTGGAAGACTTAAAAAGAAAAGTCACTCCCAATACAACAGTTGTTATAGTGGTTCATATAGGAGGTCACATTGCATTTCAAATCGAAGAAATTGCAGCCTTTTGTAAGAAAAAAAAGATCACCTTGATTGAAGATTGCGCTCACGTCCATGGAGGCTCCTGGAATGGCAAAACAGGAGGTCATTTTGGTTTTGCTGGAGCTTACTCATTTTATGCAACAAAAACTATGCCATTAGGGGAAGGTGGTATGGTGGTAAGCCGAGACAAAACTTTTCTCAACTGGTTGGATAAGTATAGGAACTATGGAAAAGAAATAATAGAAGGAGTAGTGACCTATCCTATAAAAACAGGGTTTAATCATAGGATGAATGAGTTCACAGCAGCCTTAGGAATCGTCCAGTTGGAGCGGCTCCCTATGATTCTTGATTGGAAGCGTCGATTAGCAGCAAAATATGATAAGATATTTGAAAACAAAGTACAATTGCCCGAAGGCATGATATCTGGGTTTTATAAATACATTGTTTTTGGTTATCCAGATTTAAAGGCTAAGACGGGTCAGGTTTTTGGGGAAAAAGATTTAGGGCCCGCCATTGAAGACATTCAGACTGACATCCCTAACAGCTTATGGATAACGGAAAACCACCAATGTCCACCTATATATTATGGTTGGGAGCATGCAGAAAAAGACATTGATGGCCTTCAAAAAAAGCTCTTTTAAAACTCATACTTGGCAGCGTGGTCAATTCTTAAAATGAAGACTGCTATCCAACAACCAGAGCATATTCCATGGATCGGTTTTTTTAACAAAATGTCCCAATGTGATCTATTTGTATATTTGGATAATGTGCAGTTCAAGAAAAGATATTTTGAAAACCGAAATAAAGTTTTAAGAAATAGAGAAGTTCTTTGGCTAACTGTACCCGTAATTACTAAAGGATTACAAACTCAGAACATATGCGATGTGCAAATTGATTATGATCAAGCCTGGCAAAAGAAATACAAAGGCAGACTAGAACACGCTTACGGCAAACTTTCAACATGGAAAGATATCAAGGAGATTACCTTCCCGCCTTTAGAAAAATCTTTCGAAAAACTAATAGATCTAAATCTAGCACTTATCAATAATATTCGTGATTATCTTGGAATAAACACCCCAACCGAACGCGCTAGTAAAATGCCTTGTAGCAACTCAAAAGGAAGTGATCTAATCCTTGAAATATGCTCACAATGTAATACTAGAACCTATATAAGTGGGCCAGATGGAAAAAATTATTTGGAATCGGAAAAATTTATAAAAAAAGAAATAGAGATTGTGTATCATAAATTTCAACATCCTAAATACCCCCAAATGGTTGATGGTTTTATTTCGCACATGTCCGTTTTAGACCTCATTGCCAATCATGGGGGGAAAAGCCTAGATGCAATAAATGTTTACCAAATAAACCATTGAAAATGCGCAAAGATTGTGAAAACTGGCCGGGATGGCCCCAAAAAAGACCTGCCATCATTGCAGAAGTTGGAATAAACCATGGTGGTGATGAAAATTTGGCATGGGAAATGATTCAGGCAGCACATGAAAACGGTGCTGACTTTATTAAATTGCAAACATATTCAACTGAAAGGTTTTTCCACCCCGACTTACCTTACTATAGTAGTACTAAGAGCATGGAATTAAGCCCTGAGTCTACAGCTCAACTATTTAAAAAAGCAAAGTCTATAGGTGCCCAATTAATATCTACGCCTTTTGATACTGATAGTTTGGAGTTGTTGGAAACGTTTGCTCCGCCTCTATACAAAGTTGCCTCGATGGATAACGATAATTACCCCCTTATTAAATCTATTTGTGATAAAAGTCGGCCCCTTATCATTTCATGCGGAATGGCAAACATTGAAGAAATCCAAAATGTTTTAGATGTAGTAAAAAACACGGGGAACGATAAACTCATACTCCTGCATTGCGTTTCTGATTATCCTGCTGATCCGGCTTCACTAAACCTGAATATGATTCCTTATTTAAGTAATCTAGCCAATGTTCCCATAGGGTTTTCTGACCACGCAATTGGGATGCATAGTGCCTATCTAGCAGCTTCTTTAGGAGCAGTAGTTGTTGAAAAACATTTCACAACCGATAGAAATCTAGAAAGTAAAATTCCTGACGCCGATCATGAAATTTCATTTGAACCTTCAGAATTAAAGAATTTAAGGGCCTTTTGTGAAGCTATCCCCACAATGAAAGGGGTGGCCCCAAGAAAAATTTTAAAAGGGGAAACAAGCGGGAGACAAAATTTTCGAAGAGGAATTTTCGCAAACAGAAACATTGATGCAGGTGAAACATTGACTTTGGAGAACACTATTTTTTTGCGACCCGTTAGCGAAATTCCAGCAGGTCGTTGGGATGAAATTGAAGATAAAAAAGTAGTACATTCGATTAGTGCAATGCAGCCCATAAAATTTTCTGATTTAGGCCTTTAACTGAGGTAGATAGCTAAACTATGGCGTTATCTGAATCTGAATCCCCATGGATAATTAACTTAGAGTTGACTAACCTTTGTCAGCTTGAATGTGTATTCTGCGACCACCCAGTTTTTAAAAAGAAAATGCGATTAGGGTGTATGGAGGATGCTCTATTAAGTAAAATTCTTTCAGATATCGAGCAAGATTGGAGTGACGAAAAGATTCATGAATTAGGTTTGGTTGGATTAGGCGAGCCATCCTTGGATAAGAGATGGACCCAACATTTGAAAATTTTAAGGGAATACGCTCATCTCTTTGATCGGATCAGCCTCAACTCAAATTTAGTTTCGCTAAACGCCAAAAAATCCCAAGAGGCCCTTGATTCTGTTGTCAATGCTTTTACTTTTTCCATTAATGCATCAGATCGGGATCATTATTTTGAAATGATGGGGACAGATCAATTTAATAGAGTTGTTGATAATTTTACAAACTTTTTAAAAAATTTAAAAAAAACCAAAAAGGATGTATCGGTTGATGTTCAGGTATTCGATTCAGAAAAAAGCAATTTGGAAGATTTAGTTCAATTGTTTCCTGGTGCTCGGGAGCAAGGAGTAAATTTTTTTTCTAGGAAAGTTTATAGTAAACCAGTAATTCAGGAAGGTTCTGAAATTGTCAAACTCCATGTTCCAGTTGAGGATCAAAGATACCCCTGTTGGGATATTTACACGCGAATTTATATTGATATTGATGGGTTCCTTTACCCTTGTACTATTGGAAATGACAGCTACAGACAAGAATCAGAACTCTGTCTGGGAAATGTGTTGCAAGCATCTTTAAAGGATATTTTTAATAATACGCGAAACCAAAGGGCAAGAGAGTTGTTTGAAAATGGAAAGCTGGGCTATCCAGAGTGTAAGGATTGTAATATTTGGAGTCTGACCCCAAATAATTTCGACTGGAGCGATGAAGAGGGAAAATGGCTAAGAAAAACTCGACAATCTAGAGCATACAGCCTGAAGCAATGATTTCAGATTTTATAAAATCTTCAAAGTATATATCTTTTAGTCCACCCGCATTAGGTGAAGAAGAAGAAAGAGAAGTTCTTGATTCTCTTCGAAGTGGTTGGATTACTACAGGTCCTAAAGTTAAAGAATTTGAAAAAAAGGTTGCTGAATATGGTCAGTCAAAAGAAGCTGTAGCAACATTTTCCTGTACTGATGCCATGCATTTAGCTCTTAATACATTGGGCATCCAGGAAGGAGATGAGGTTATTACTACTCCTTATACTTTTGCATCAACGGGGCATGTTATTTGCTACCAAAGAGCAAAACCTATTTTCATTGATGTGGAGCGGGACAGTTTTAATATTGATCCAAAAAAAATAGAAGAAAAAATTACTCCCAACACAAAGGCTATTCTTCCAGTGCATTTTGCGGGCCATGCCTGTGATATGGATCCCATTTTGGAAATTGCAGAAAAACATTCACTGCGTGTGGTTGAGGATGCAGCTCATGCAATTGGAACTTCATATAAAGGTCGCATGGTTGGATCTATTGGGGACATTACTTGTTATAGTTTTTACGCTACAAAAAACCTTGCAACCGCTGAAGGAGGTATGGCTGTTACCGATAACTCGGAATGGGCCCAAAAGATGCGAATGATGACCATGTACGGTATTTCTGACGCACGAGAAATCTGGAAAAAGAGATATAGCCAGGCTGGCTCAATTCATTACGATATTTCCGAATTGGGCTTCAAGTGCAATATGACTGATATTAATGCAGCAATAGGGTTAAAGCAGTTGGAAAAGCTACGAGGCTTTAATGAGCAAAGAGAAGTCTATTGCCAAATTTATGATCAGGAATTCAAAAATCATTTGGGTCTTCTGACTCCAAAAATCAAGAAGTATACAAAATCCAGCCGTCATTTGTATCCATTACTTTTAAATCTTGAGTATCTTTCTGTTGATAGAGATGAGTTTGTTAATGCTCTTAAGGAAATAAATATTGGAACGAGTGTTTTGTTCATGCCTCTTCATCTTCATAGTTATTATGTCAAACTCTTAAATCATAGATTAGGAGATTTTCCAGTTGCGGAGAACTTATTCGAAAGAGTAATTTGCCTCCCACTTTCCCCGGCTCTTTCAGAGGCGGACATCAGGAAAGTTTCAGAAGGTGTACTTTGTCTACTTGAAAGGTTTAAACGATGAAATTAACCTTGCCCATTAGTCACTTAATCAATATTGAAAACTATTTTCTGGTTCCTGGTGTTCAGGCACTGGAATTTAAAAAAAAACAACCCGTCTTTGATTATTCCGGCCCGCTTTTTTTTCATTCCGGCAAAGGAATTATTGATGAAGATTTTATAGATTATTTCGACAACCTGCTTCCTTACCTCAATGAAAATAAGTTTCAACATTTTTCATTTGATCTGGGTCCGGCAACTCCAAAATACAAGATAGAAGATTACTATTACGTGACAGAAGAAGAGGTCCTAACTGCAGAAGAAATTTCTTGTATCTCAAAAGAAAGATTAAATTATGTTAAAAAAAATTTCAAAGGTATAGTCGCACTAGAGAATCTCAATTACTTTCCTACTTCGGCCTATTCGCATGTTTGCGAGCCTGATTTTTTTTCAAAAGTAGTTCGCGATAATGACGTCTATTGCATCCTTGACATTGCCCATGCCATGATCTCTGCGCACAACTTAGGAATCGATTGGCAGGATTATTTTTTGCAGATGCCATTGGAAAGAGTAAAAGAAATTCATTTGAGCACCCATGGAATAGTTGATGGAAAGTGGCGCGATCTCCATGAGAGACCCAACGATGAAACGCTTAAAGTTCTACAGTTTATTTGGGAAAAGCTTACTTCTGATGCTTATTTGATTATTGAATTCTATAAAAACTTTGAAGATTTAGTCGAAATTTATAACGAAACCTCTTTATGGATTGACAAATCTAGACTAGAGAACAGAAAAATAAATATTTAAATTTGTATGCCAAAATTTCGAGTTCTAAAATTTTTGGAATTACTTTTGTATATTGCAAGCCTAAGAAAACGTTATGGTTAATTTTTTAAATGACTTCAGCTATAGATATAAACCTAGCCTTTATTTATGCGAAATGTGACTAATTTAATTTTGTGTGGCGACAAAGCTCACGCAAGTTTTGTATATAGAGCACTTTCAAAAATTAAAAGGATTCAAATCCAAGCAGTCTTTTCTGATAACGATATTTTCTGCATGTTGGACCAACAACTTGTGGGCGAAATCGCTAGAGCAAAAAATATCCCAACTTATAAGCCAAAAGAACTAACTGTTGACACATTAAAATCAATTTCTGAAAAATCTCCTGTTGATCTGATGCTATTGGTCGAGTGGAAACAGTTGTTGGATAGTTCCATATTTTCCTTCCCAAAACTTGGGACCTTTAATATTCATGACAGCCTTCTCCCTGAATATCGAGGTTCATCTCCTATGAATTGGACAATAATAAATGGACTTACTTTGTCAGGAGCAACCTTTTATAGTTTGAATGAAAAAGCCGATAGTGGTCCGATTTGGGCTCAAAAATCGTTTCAAATTAAACCTGATGATTACGCTATTGATGTTTTAAAAAAAACCTGCAATGCTTATGAAACCGTTGCTATTGAAGGAGTCAATGCAGTCCTTGATAAAAAGAACCCTGCTCAGCAAAATGAAGAAAAGGCAACTTATTGTGCCAAAAGACTACCCAGTGATGGCTTTTTGGACTTTAACCTGGATGTAAACAGAATCTATAACACCATTAGGGCCTTGACCCCTCCTTTTCCCGGTGCCTTTTGTTTCTATGAAGGAAAAAAGGTAATAATTCTAAAGGCTTCAATTGCAAAAAAACAGCCTTTCTATGTCGGGAATATACCAGGGAAGCTTTTAAATACTCGTAAAATTTTGGTTTTATGTGGCAAAGGTGTGTTACATATTGAGAAAATACATGTAAAATCTAATGGTAAAGTTTATAATGACCCTGAAACTTTTTTCGTAGATAAAAATTTCAGGATCAATCAAAATGATTGACTTAATTCGCTTAAGGCGCATGCTAGGCTGTGGCTGTAGTTAAATTTTTAGTATGCGGTTATTTTAATGCAACCACTACTTTTTAGGACTCAGAAGATAATATGACCACCGAGAATTTACAAATCCAAGAAAATAAACACCAGTTTGACATGAATACAGGTTGGTCTTACTGGCATAACCATTATTTAAGAGGTCAAGGTAAAATATTTGCCTATTTGTGGAACCGTTTTCAGTGGAATTATTTTCACCAATTAAAACTCGTTCCATCCTTCCCCTTGAATGTCCATATCGAGTCTTCCAGCCAGTGCAACATAAAGTGTGACCACTGCTTTCGCCAGTACATGGATATGAAGGAAGACGAGCATATGCCTATGGATATGTACAGAAAAATTGTTGATGAATGTGCTGCAAATGGACTTTATACCCTGAAATTCAGTATGCGTGGTGAACCTACATTACACCCTGAAATTGTTGAAATGGTGGCCTACGCAAAAGAAAAGGGGGTTAAAGAGGTCTGGATCAATACCCACGGTGGCAACTTGACTGATGAGATGATGGAAGGATTTGTGAAAGGGGGGCTGGATATATTGAATATTTCTTTTGATGGTTTGGGGGAGATCTATGAAAGTGTTCGAAAACCTCTCAAATATGATAAGTCCCTTGAAAAACTAAAGATAATTATGGATGTAAGAAAGAAATATCAAGCCAAAAAACCACTCGTAAAAGTTCAATCCCTCTGGTCTTCGATCAAGCATGATCCTGACGAATATTTAAATGTGATGTCTAATATCGTTGACAAGGTGGCTTACAATATTGACTACGATTTTAAAGAACACCACTTTGTCCCTGACCCTGAGTTCGTATGCTACCGTCTATGGCAGCAAATTTCCATTACTAGTAAGGGGGATTATCTTAAATGTCCTTCTGATTTTGAAAAGGAAGAAGTGTTGGGAAATGTCATGGACATAAGTATTAAAAAAGCTTGGGGTACTATGCAAAGAATTGAGAGAGAGAAACATTTAGCAAGAAGAAGGCTTGAATCCGATGTTTGTGCTAAATGCCACCATGGGGCTAAGACTTTTGAAGTAGACAGAAATATTGGAGAAAAAAAACGCCACGTCAATGACATTAAATATGATGGAGAATTTGCGGGTGCAGGTGTTTACAGGGATCCTGAGGTTCCAGCAACTTGGCCCAATGCAAAAGACTGAGATGTTGTTGGAGTCCAATATTTTTTAAGCAGGCTAGTTTGGTAGTTGTTTTTTTGGGGAGGTAATTTGATACCCTTTAAGGTCCATCCAAAATTGCAGAACTAAAACCAGTAATCAAGTTCCCTTTGATGCTAGAAGATGTTCCCCAAAAAAATGAATGCAGGATTTAAGTTCTGATCATTTAGAACCCTTATTCCATTTCCCAAATACTTTTTTTTGAAATTCCTTGGGTGGTTACAAATTTAAAAGTAACTAGCAAATTGAAGAATCTAAGTTAAGATTTCTGTTAATGGGGTTTGAAACAATATTTATTGGTAATGAGTCCCCCTTTTTAGAGGTGCTCAGTGATATTTCCAGAGTATCGGGAATTGTTTGTGAACCTATTCGAGGGACTTCAAAAAAAGTATTTGGGTCTAGTTATCAATTTGCCAAAGAAAGAAAGATTGAGATAATTTCGCCATCTTCATTTTTAAAAAAACCTCGGCCTACAGATATTATAGTTGTTTCTGGTTTTTCCAAGCTTATTCCTGGAAGAGTAATTAAATCTAGTCGGGTGGCCACAATAAATATTCATCAATCGCTTCTCCCAGCCTATAAGGGTAGGCATCCTTTGAATTGGGCTATAATAAAAGGTGAAAACTTTACAGGGGTTACCCTTCACCATTTAAACAAAAATTTTGACGAAGGAAACATAATTCTCCAGAAAAAGGTTAAAATATCTGAAAAAGATAACATAATGGATATTTATTGGAAGACCGTAATAAAAGGCACCGAGCTTTTATGCGCATTTTATAAAAATGCCAAAAGGGGAAATATAGGCGGTTTTCGGCAAAATCAGAAACTAGCTACTTATTATCCTCCTAGAAAACCTAGAGATGGCAAAATTGATTGGAATGAAACGGCCGTCAATATTAATAATTTGGTCAGGGCACTGACTTATCCCTATCCCGGCGCTTATTTTTATTTCCAAAAGAAAAAATGGGTTATCGAAGAAGCTCAGGTTTTTAGAAATGGACCAGCAGGTTCAAGGGTCGGTAAACCCTTTTTTTTGAGAGGCGCTTGTTTAGTTAAAACAGGCTCTGATTTTATAAAAATTAATCGCTTCAGAAATAAAAACCTGAAAGATATTAAAAATTAATTTTAGATTTGGCAGATAAAGCACGACTGGAGAAAAAAATAACCTAAAAAAAGCAAATTATGGAGCAAAAATAACTATTTGATATGAATACCGGTTATTTTGTAGCATGGTAATGGAAACCCTGTGGTATTATTTTCTAACCAATTGATTTGTTGCATTTAATAGTTAATTTTAAGACGCTGGCCGTCTTGTAAAAAACTGGAGCCTCCATGTCTGAGTTTCGAATAAAAGGCAAAGATGTAGCCTCGAAATATACAGCTAATAAGTTGGAATTTGACGAGTCAACTTATTGCTATAGTTCTGAGCAAAAGGAGAAAGAATTTATAGATTCACAATTTTCCTCTATTGATGAAAAGGAGAAATATAAGGCTTATAGGGAGGAATGGCACCGCAGGGCGGATGAATGCGATTCGGGAGACAAGCCTCTGGCTGTTATTTGTGAGTTAGTTAGCTCCTGCAACTTGAAATGCGAGATGTGCTATACCATAACAGAGGAATTTCAGGAAGCCGTTGTAGGCGATCAGAGAATGATGCCTTGGGAAATGGTTGTCAGAATAGTAGATGAGTGTGCCGAAATTGGGGTGCCCAGTATGCTTTTTTCCTGGCGAGGGGAATCCACCATGTACCGGGTTAAAGGTCCTGATGGAAAACCCAGAGATTTTGCGGATGCGTTGGCTTATGCCAGAAAGAAAGGAATTCTTGAGATTACCAGCCTGACAAATGGGCGAATAATGAGCCTGGAGTTAATAGAAAAAATGGTCAAGGCCCAGCCCAACTGGCTCAGTTTCTCCATTGATGGCTTGGAAGAAGAGTATGGCAAGGTTCGCAAGGCTGTGAAAACAGATAAGGGTTGTGAGCCTTTTGAACTAGTCACTTCAAATATAAAAAATATTGTCCAATTAAGAGACCAATTAGGTTTTTCCAAACCTCAGATCAGAACCAATACCATATTCCCCGCTATAGCCAAAAATCCTATTAAATATCGAGAATTCATGGAAAATTTGGGGGTCGGTTTAGTCACCATAAATGAGATTCTGGATTTTAGGGGATTGGAACTTCCTGACGACGATATTTTGGATAATTGGATGTGCATGTACCCTTTCCAACGCCTTGTTATCAGTGCGAATGGAACGGTTATGGCCTGCCCCGGGGCACATAACGAAGAAGACGATGTTGCTTTGGGGAGGATTCCTGGAGGAATAAAAAAACGGGTCAAAATTAATGGAGCTAATAAGGATATAGAATACCCGGAAGGCACGCTTATGGATGCTTGGAATTCTGAAAAGCTCATTCGGGTGCGCGAACTACACGCGACAAATCGACGCAAAGAAATTTGGGCCTGTAAGCATTGCAGGCACGGGGCAAAAAAATATGGCGTAAAATGGCTCCCGGACGAATGGGATATGGAAAAAATGCAATGGAAAACTCAAAGGCGTTTTAGGAATAATTGAGTTTGCTGATTAGGCCCAACTATGGACTTTTGATTTGCTAAGCAACTTCTTGTATAAAAAAAGGTTTAGGCCCAACACTAGTTGAATGAAAAATTTGATAAAGGAAGTATTTTTTTAAGTGTGTAAATCCAATCTAAACCTCAAGGAAGATCAGTAATTATAAATTTTTTGTCATAACGGCAATATTCTTATAATTTAAACCTGATTTTAATCTCTCATTTCCAAAAACTTTTTAATCTTAGATTTTAGAGGGTATACGTGTCTGACCAGATGTATTGGAAGAAGATATTTGGGATTGAAGTTTTTAAACTTCAATATGGAATAAAAAGTTTTTTATATCGTTTTTTCAAATTCAAATTTCCAAAGCTTAAATCACAAAAAGATTATTGGACCGATCGTGGTCGAGTTTATATGGATGAAGTTTTGAGCTCCGGTTATTTGGATCGAGAGGTCTTCTTTCAAGATATGATGATTCGGGAATTAAGGGGTTTGGAATTTAATAGTCTCTTCGAAGCAGGGTGTGGTTTCGGCTGGAATATTAAACGAGCGAAAGATGATTTTCCAGCAATTCGAGTGGGGGGCGTCGACTTCAGTCAGCCTCAACTTTTGAATTCAAAAAAGTATATGGATAAATACAATGCCTTAGTCAGTCGAGGAGATGCCACCCAACTTCCCTTTTGTGATAATGCTTTTGATATAGGAATTACAGTTGGGGTTTTAATGAACATACATCCTTCAAAGATAGAAAATGCTTTAAAGGAGATGATAAGAGTCAGTAAAAAATATATTGTTCACTTAGAATATGATGAGTTGCACGCAACGGAAGAACTCATAAAAAGGAGAGCATTTAAAACAAATATTGTTTCTCATTATTATAAAGCCCTTTACCAATCCTTAGGAAAACATATTATTAATTTTAAAACCCACATTGATTTCTCTGAAGAATTTGAGAGACATAATAAAAAGATTAAAAGCCAGTTGATGGACTGGGAGTCCTTTGAAGGGCCGGAAAAATATATATTCATGGTAGTAAAGATATAACACCTAAAGTATGAAAATTCTAATTATAGCTCCTCATATGGACGATGAAGTTTTGGGTTGTGGTGGAACTATTGTTCGCCATGTCGATTCAGGTGATCATGTGACCGTTTGTATTGTTGCCAATAGAGCTTACGACCACAAATATGAGCAAAAATTAATAGAGCAGGAAAAGAACTCTTGTAAAAAAGCTCAAGAAATTCTTTCTTATCAGCAATTAATATTTTTGGGATTACCTGATGAAAAACTTGATCAGTCGCAAATAGATCTCATCATTCCTCTTGAGAAAGTTATTGGTGATTGCAAGCCGGATATTGTTTATATTCCCCATCGAGGAGATTTAAATCAGGATCACCGTGCAGTTTTTGAGGCAGTAAGAGTGGTTTGTCGTCCCAACGCACAACATTATGTGAAAACTGTCCGAGCATTTGAAGTGCCCTCTTCAACCGATCAGGTTTTTGCGGCCAGTGAATGGCCTTTTCTTCCAACCTATTTTGTTGACATAGAAAATACTCTGGAGAAGAAAATCATGGCTATGTCCTGTTATTCAAAAGAGAGCAAACCATTTCCTCATTCCCGTTCGACTGAGGGACTACGAGTATTTTCTAAAAAACGCGGGATGGAAATTGGAATAAAAGCTGCTGAGGCTTTTGTGATATTGCGAGATAGCTGGTGAAATTTTGCTGAGACCTGAACGTACAATAGCCATTGTACAAGCTCGCATGGGTTCTTCTCGTCTCCCTGGAAAAATGATGATGGACCTTTCTGGCAAGCCGGTTTTGCATTGGGTGTTGTCAAGAGTTAAAAGGGCAAAACAAATAGATTCTATCTGGCTTGCTACAAGTGATACCCAAAAAGACAATCCTCTTGAGGAGTTGGCAAAAAAACTTAATGTTCCTGTATATAGGGGAAGTGAGTCTGATGTTCTTGGACGATTTGTGGCAACTGCAAAATTAGCAGAAACCGATCATGTTGTTCGAGTATGCGGAGATAACCCGTTAGTAGCGAATGAAGAGATAGATAGATTAGTGAAGTTCTATAAAATTCTTCTTAAAGAAAATAACAACCAGAAAAATTTATATGCTTTTAATTTTGCATCCAAGATGGGAAATCAATATCCCGATGGATTTGGGGCGGAAATTTTATCCTTTTCTCTTTTGAATAAAATTTCTGAGTTAGATAATAGCCCTTCTTCACGAGAACATGTAACAAAATATATTTGGGACCATCCAGAACAATTTGCAATTCGGACACTTCCTGCCCCGAAAGAAATCGCATATCCCACTGTCAAACTGGATTTGGATTCCTGGCAAGATCTGAAAAAATTAAATTTAGTATGCTCCCATCTTAAAGAAGATAGCTCGCCTGAAAAAATTATTCAGGTTTATATAAAACAGTTTGGCTTATGATAAGAGATTAGTTTAAAAATGTTTCTAGTGACCACCGCCAACCAAAATTTTTGGAAAACTGGCGAAAAAATACTTTTTCTGGGGGAGTGGTGCAAACTTTATGACCAAAAACACATCTGGTCAAAATTAGATTATGAGACTCTTCCTTCGCACTGGGAAGATAGGGAAAGGGTTAATCATCGCTACACTTATCTAGATAATATTTATGAGAAATATTTAAGTTGCCTAACCTCGACCCTTAATAATTATCATGGCGAAGATAATTCGGAGAAGTATTGGCGAATAATCCTAGGACCATGGTTAAGCATTTTTATTGGTGTTATTTTTGATAGATACCTTTCTATTAAAACGGTTATTAATTCAAAAAAAGATACCCATACCTGGATACCTCCTTTAGATATTGATCAGTGGGTTCCATTGGATACCTTAAACTTTTCTGCAAGAGCTTCCGAAGATATTAATTTTAATTTGTTTTTATACAGTCAAATATTATTTAGGCTTGAAAAAATCCCTTTCGAAATAAAAAGGGACTGTGAATTTTCTGAATTGAAAGTTCAGGAGGGAACTCAATCACAAGGAATATCCGGAAGGTTTAAAAGAACAACGAAAAGATTCTTTGAAAAACTTTTAAGCAAAACCCCTGACCATTATAAACAAATAGTTTTTTTTGAATGCGCACTTTCATTTCGAGAATTTTTAAAATTAAACTTTTTATTAGGCCAAATTTCATGTTTAGTACCACAAAAAGATTCTGCCCCTTTCATAGCCCCAATTCAAAAA